>NZ_JAKGTN010000015.1:0-165076 GCF_021568915.1 Vibrio sp. McD22-P3 | reverse complement strand
CGTTAGTATTTACATTCACTGCCATGTTGTTTCTCCAATTGATTTTCCGGTGTAGCGGTTTCCGACGTCTCGGAAAACCAAGTAGTTCTCTCAAAGTTAATCTTTTAACGACACGAGTGAAAAAACCTTTAGAAAAAAACTCGAAAAAACAAAAGAAAACGCCCGCTTGATTAGGATTTAAGCAGTTAACGAAAGATTAAAAAGAAAAGACTAAAGTTTAGCGAAATACCGCCGAAACACTGGAATTTTGCTTAATTTGCTAGACGTGAGTTGTGGATCTTAAGAAAAGAAAAAGCCCCTTTTCCTTTGAGAGAACTGGGGCTGGGTGGTGACTAGTAGCGTGCGGAGATCAGAGAGAAATAAACACACCCTAGCTAACCTACATACTTTGATGCCGTATTGAGGCAGGTTGAGAGAGAGAGCCCCAACACATCACAAAGTATGTTTGCCAAGCAACAGGAAATTTATTGCCACGTCTGGCTTATGTTCCTGTCACTTAGAACTCGGACACTATCTCTATTGTAGTAGAGACATCGCTGAGTTAGGCAACTGTTTTGCTTGCGCCAAAATTGACGTACCAGCTTGTTGTAGAATCTGGTTCTTGGTCATTTCGGTTGTCTCTTTAGCAAAATCGGTATCTTTGATTCGGCTGTTCGAGGCATCAACATTCTCTTGAACGTTCGCCAAGTTGTTAATGCTGTGGCTTAAGCGGTTCTGCTTCGCCCCTAAATCTGCACGTTGTGAATCCACATACTTAAGTGCAGAATCGATAATCGAGATAGCGTTTTGCGATCCGGCGACTGAAGTCATGTCAATATCTTGCACTGTAGACTGAGCAGCAGATGCAGTTTGTAAGTCTAAGTCTGTGGCTAACGAACCACCAATTGTCACTGACTGGTTTAGGTCAATGTCAGGTTCTGCGACAAACACTTGAAGCTCACCGTTATCACCTACAGAAGCGCTAATCTTGTCAGACTGACCATTGATATACGTTGCTAACTGCTCAATATCGTCGCCTTGCTTTGCTGTGATGTTGATAGCGACTGCTTCGCCAGATTTGGTCGTAAAGCTAATGTCCAACTGGTTATTCGTGTTATCCACACGCCAATCGGCACCTTTACCGTTGTTTGCGGTATATGTGGTCCCGCCCATACGGAAATCATCCGCACGAATGCTGGTTAGGCCCATAATTAAAGCCTCACCCGAGTTAGCACCGATTTGGAATGACGCTTCACCGAAGCTGCCATTAAGCAAACGACGGCCACCAAATGAGGTGGTCTCAGCAATACGGTTTAGCTCCGCTTGAAGTGCATTAGATTCTTCATTAATTGCAACACGCTCAGCAGGAGAGTTAGTACCATTTGCCGATTGAATCGCCAGGTCACGCATGCGCTGCAAGATGCTAGTAGATTCATTCATGGCACCTTCCGCAGTCTGTGCAATCGAAATACCATCGTTAGCATTACGCATTGCCACATCAAGACCACGTGATTGCGCTGTTAATCGGTTCGAGATCTGCAAACCTGCAGCATCGTCTCGTGCGCTATTGATCTTGTGACCTGACGACAAACGCTCCATTGAAGTATTTAGCGCATCGCTGGATTTGTTCAGGTAGCGTTGGGCTGTCATAGCCGAAACGTTTGTATTTACTGTTACTGCCATTGTGCTCTCCTAATTGAGTTCGCAAGCTTCAAGTAGGCTCACTTAATAACAAACATTGTTGATTCAATATTGTTACTACGCCCACCTAATACCCCGTATCAGGTGGAGTATCTAAAGTGCTTATTTATCGAGTTAGCCCTTAATCGGGTACTTTGTATTCATGTTTAGCATTTTCTATGCCAACTAATACATTCAATTATAAATCAATACATTAAAGCTCTTTCATTGAACCAATGCATACCATGACCTCGTTAGCGCGTTCAAAGTGGCTTAAGATTGCCACCTAACGTTCTCACCTCTGCACACATGGCAATGCTCATGCGGCAACCGAGATGCCAAACTTTCGCTATAGATAATTAAATAACGTCAGGTCCTTGGTTTTTCCGAAAGCAAGCTGTGAAGCCTGCAGTGCTCGTGAGTTCTCTTCAAAGTCGATGACTGCTTTTGAGTAATCGAGATCCTCAAAATTACTTTTAGAACGAGCGAGCGAAATTTTAAAATCTTCATGTTGCGACTGCTGGATATCAAGACTGTTTAGCCTTACTCCAACGTCGGTACGTGAACTGGTTAAGTGCAAAAATGCTGCGTGAAACTGCTCAGTGACCTGATGAAGCTGAGCACTGGCCGAAGCATCGGCTACATCGTTATCCATCCAATACACCGCATCATTAAACGTATCAAAGACGCTAAATGTTTTTTGAGGTTCGATTTCAATCGCGTCCCCCGGTGTAATTTGCCCTTTGGTCTGAATGTTGAGCCCTTGGAATTGAATGCCTTGGCTTGGGTCGAAATTTCCCGCAGCAACAACAGTATTGTTCTGTTCAAGCTGATAGCCGAATTGCTGATTACCCATATCCACGAACGTTACTTTGTAAGTACTGTTGTCGTTGGCATTACTGTTAGTGGCTTTTTCAAGTAGCAATTCTGAGCCTTTTTGCAGCTGATAATTGGCTTTGTAATCCCCAAGTGGGTTATCAATCTCCATAAACAGTTTGCTACCTGGATCGCTCGTAGCCACTTCCAGACTTGCTGCAATGCGCATTTTGCGTTGATAGTCATCACCAGCGTAAGAAATACGCCCTTCCCCATCGACGAAAAATGGTTGAGTCTTAGGTTTTGTGCCAGCAAAGCTATAGTTACCCGATTCATCACGTGTATTAGCAAGTGCGAGAAAGTTCTTTGCCAACTCCTCTATTTCACGAGCTTTGGCTTCACGATCTTCGGGAGAAAGCGCACCGTTGATCGCTTGCATCGTTAATCGCTTTGCATTATCGGCAAACTGCTCTGTCTCACCGAGCATGACTTCTTGATGCTCAAGGCGATTTCTCGACAACGTGATGGCGCTGTCGTACTGATCCAACTGCTGCGTCTGCTGTTTAAGTTTTTGCAAATAATGCGTCGCTAGTGGTGAGTCCGCTGGCTTTTGCAGCTGTTTACCAGAGGCGAGCTGTGCATGGTTTTCATGAATTTTGTTTTCTTGGCGGCGCATATCATTTTGCACCGTTTGGTAATTATGAAAACTAGAAATTCGATTCATCATAATCTAGCTCCTTACCTTAGCTGCAAGATAGTATCGAAGGTTTCATTCGCCGCCTGCATCACTCGAGAAGACGCCATGTACGCTTGCTGAAACTTCATCATGTTGGCCGCTTCTTCATCAAGGTTAACGCCCGAAATAGACGCTACTCGGCTTTGCGCGTTTTCATGCTCAAGCTCAGCGACTTCCTGTAAACGAGTCGCCGTCGAGGCTTTCAAACCCACATCGGTATTTAAGTTGTGATAGATATCAATGACCGTTGAGTCGCCATCATTCATCGATTTATCAGTCTGAATATGCAGCATTTTTCTCAAGTTACCGTTATCACCCTCTGCCGGATTGAGGTTAGCGGTGAACTTGTCATTTGCCATCGCTCCGTCACTGAGCTCGAACGTGGTGCCAAGCACCGTCACCGGACCAGTCGGAGGATAAGGCGTTGGACTTAATAATACGTTGCCGCTTTTGTCAGTGACGGCAAATTCCGTCCCCGTTGGCGACACTACCACTTCAAATTCTTTCAAACTGCCCACTGACGAGACTTTAAATTTGGCATCACCCTGCGCAAACGTGGTTGAGGCTTCAAAGCTCTGTGCCGCTATGGCTTTTGGGTCGTTAGTCGTCATTTTCATGTTGGCTGCACCGTCTCTCGTCGGACGCAGCAAAAGCTTTTCGCCAATGGCAGGCGGATTACCAATTTCGACTCGAATGCCATCTAGTTGCATGCTCGGGCCTGAGAAAGACTGAGTCACACCATCTGAGTTGGTCACATGGTAATTAGCACCGTCAAACTTCAATGAATACTCGCCACCCTTGAGTTGTGAGGTATCATCAATAAACACTGCCACGTCGGCACTTGAGTTGACTGGTGCAACGACCCTTGCTTTCGCAAACGCGAGAGTATTGACATCCGCGAACAGGTTTTGTCCGACTTGACCATTCAAATCAAGCCCTTGCCCTTGCAATTCATTTACTTTTTCAGAAAAAGCGATAGAGAGACGACCGAGTTCATCCAAAACGTATGGAATCTCTTTGTCGCGAGTTTCAAACATACTTTCTAAGCGTCCGCCAATATCATCGCTGGTAATTGGCTTAATGCCTTTGCCTTCAACAATCGCAAGGCGGTGTTGGTGAGTATCTGGGAATCCATCAATCATCTTCAACTGACTGGCTTCTGTACCCGATACCAAAGTATGACCATTACCGATATGAACGTTGAAGCCCTCAGCATTCCTGCGAGGCGTCACCGTCACTTTGGTGTATTCGGACAACTCTTTGATTAACGATTCATGCTTATCCATCAAGTCGTTATGTGGACCAGGCGAGCGCATCATTAAGCGGTGAATATCACGAATTTCGATACCGATTTGGTTCACTCGCTCAACACTCACTTCGAGTTTCTTGTTGACGTTATCCCGCTGTTCACGAACCGTATCGTGGAAATCATTCATCGATTGACGAATCAAGTTGGCTTTATCAAGTACGACTTTACGCGCACCAATATCATTGGGGGTGTCGGCCAATGTTTTTACAGCATCAAACCAGTCGTTAAGACTTTCAGGCACCTTTTTAGACGACATAGACGACAACATCCCCGACATCATATCGAGGTTAGTCAGGTTTTCGTTGCGATAATTCACCTGAGTCGTTGCCATGTTGAGTTCTTTGACGGCAAACTGATCCCACGAGCGGCGAACATTTTCCACATGCACTCCCATACCGTAGGTTTGACCACCAAACTGTCGCGGGGTATTGGTCCCCTGTATAACAGATTGTCGGCTGTAACCTTCTGTATTTGCATTAGAAATGTTATGACCAGTCGTGTTTAACTGTCTCTGAGCTGTCAGTACGCTTTGCGCACCTAAGTTCAGAAGATCTGACGCCATATCGCCTCCAAAAAACCAAAATTAGCCTAACTAAATCCACAAGTTACGCCACTCTGCCGTTTAATTTGCAATATATATGCCAGAGTATCTTTGCCGCTGAGCTTGGCACTAAAAAGATAAGAATGAACGGAAAAAGATGAAGGTAGTGAGAAAAATCCCGGCGATTTGCCGGGACCAATAAGTATAAGGAAAACTATCGATAGCCGTTAAAGCGACATATCATCGATTTGCGCCTTAACGCGCAACACTTTGTCTGCATAGTTTGGATCTGTCGCATATCCAGCTTGATGAACATCACGAATGAAACGTTCAGAACCTTGGTTACCATTCAATGCCGACTGATAACGTGGATTGTCATTAAGAAACTTCACATAATCGTTGAAGCTGTCTTCATACGAGTCGTAAGAACGGAATGCTGCGCGTTCTTGCACAGGTACATTCTGATGGTATTCCAGTGTCTGCGTTGCGACCTTATCGCCATGCCAACCTCTGTCAGCCTTAATATTAAATAGGTTGTTACTGCTGCCCTTACTGTTGTTGACGACTTTTTGCCCCCAACCAGTCTCTAAAGCCGCTTGCGCTAATAGTAACGATGAATCCACCCCTAACGACTGAGCTGCTCTGTCCGCGTATGGTTTCAAAGACTCGACAAAATTTTGTGGTGTCTTGAAATCAACAGGCTGAGCAACAGGGGCTCCGTCAAGGCCCAGTGATTTCGCAGTTTTACGAGCCTTTGCTTCATCGTAAGGGAGATTAAGTGACGTATCGAACGCTTCATTACGCATACGGATTTCACTGCCTGCTGCAGCGTGCGCTTCTGGTGAACGTGCTGCACCAAGCTGAGCGACGATCATATCTGCTAATCCCAGAGAACCATTGGCACTCAACTCACTCGACATCTGCTCATCAAGCATTTGACGGTAAAATTGACCGTTTTGGCTATTGGTCAGATCCGATTCAAAATGAGTATTCGCATCGCGCATCGACTTTAACATCATAGAAGTAAAGATAGATTCGAACTGACGAGCTGCAGCGCGTAATGCCGCATCATCATCGCCTTCTTTGCCACTCACGGCTTTCTGACGAAGCTTATCTAGGCTACTGATATCATGGATAAAACCGATGTCATTGGAGTTCTTAATCATGATACTTACCTAGATAACGATCAACTGACCTTCAATGGCACCAGCTTGCTTAAGCGCCTGTAGAATCGCCATAAGATCTGATGGTGCTGCGCCCACTTCGTTGACGGCACGAACAAGATCATCAAGGGTCAAACCCGGTTGGAAATTGAACATCTTGCCCGAGCCTTCTGTTACCTGAATATCTGAGTTAGGCACCACCACTGTATCGCCACCCCCAAACGCATTGGGCTGGCTTACTTTCAAGTTTTCTTTGATAGCAACCGTCATACCACCGTGAGTCACTGCCGCTGGTTTAAGCTTGACGTGTTTGCCAACCACTATTGTCCCTGTACGCGAGTTAACAATGATTTTTGCACCGCTGTCTGCGGTATCGAATTCAACGTTTTCAACCGCTGATAGGAAAGCTACACGTTGGCTGAGGTCGCGAGGCGCACGAACTCGAACAGAGGTAGAATCTAATGGGCTCGCCATTTGCGGACCCAGAAAGTCATTGATGGCATTTGCCATGTTTTGCGCCGTTGTGAAATCTGATTGCAGAAGGTTAAAGGTAATGTAATCACCGCGAGAGAACGGACTTGGAATTTCGCGTTCAACCGTTGCACCGCTTGAAATCATTCCGACCACAGGGTTATTGCCCACAATCTTAGAGCCATCTAAGCCTTCGGCACTAAAGCCACTTACCACTAAATTACCTTGTGCCACAGCATAGACTTCACCATCCAAACCTTGCAAGAAGGTCTGCATCAAGGTACCTCCACGGAGACTTTTTGCCGCACCGATTGAAGAAACTGTCACGTCCACACGCTGACCAGGTTTTGAGAACGCAGGTAATTCTGCGGTAACGATAACCGCTGCCACGTTTTTGAACTTAGGCTTAAAGCCTATTGGCATTTGAATACCAAACTTCTCAAGCATCGAGCGGAAACTTTGCTCTGTAAACGGCGTTTTCTCACCTGTGCCCGGAAGACCAGTCACCAGACCATAACCCACCAATTGGTTACTACGCACCCCGGCAACTTCTGCCACATCCTTAATGCGTGCCGCTTGGACACTTGCCGCAGCAAAACATAAACCAAGAAGTAAAAACGTGAATTTTTTCATCATGTTACCCTAAAAACAAACAAACCCTCTGAGGAGAGGGTTTGCCGCTTATTATTCGTCGATTCCTATCCCTATAGAGAGACATTAAAAAATCGTGCCAAGAATCCAGGTTCCTGCATATCTTGTTGAGTTCCGGTCCCCGAATACTGAATTCTAGCGTTAGAAATACGGTTAGATGCGATGGTGTTATCAAACTCAATATCATCTGGGCGAATCGTGCCGCTTAAACGAATGTACTCATCTCCAGTATTTAAAGTTAGCCACTTTTCACCACGAATGACGAGATTACCATTGGCAAGCACTTCAATCACTTCTACGGTAATCGAACCTGATAAACTGTTGCTCTGATTGGCCGAAGCATTACCTTTGAAGTTGTTGTCGTTCTTCAACTCATAAGAGAAGTCATAGTCATTGACGGTGACGGGTCTACCACCAACGAAAAGTGGATCCATTGAAGAGTCATTGGCTTTCGAGAGATCCGCATCAGCACTTTTTGCTGCTTTCGTTGCTTCATTAAGTTCTACCGTAATGATGTCACCAATGCCACGGGGTTTAGAATCATCATACCAATCGCGCGCGTAGTGAGTATTAAACAGTGAACCCGTTGCCGCTGCGTAATGTTCTGGCTTGTTTTTTGGGTGAATCGGCGCCCATGCTGGGTCATCGGCAACAGGGTCAGTTCGACCACGTAGCGTATCAACAATCCCAGACGATTGGGTTTTATCTCCTTCAACAGCATCGACCGTCGTCGTGCTGTTCGAGACATCGTCTACCGACTCTTCCTGACCAAACTGAGCGCAACCAGAGAGCACAGCAAGTAAAGAGACACACAATAACTTTTTCATTCAATGTCGTCCTTATTCGTTAAAGCTGCTGGTTAGCAAAGCTCATCATCTTGTCGACTGACGAGATAACTTTAGAGTTCATTTCATACACGCGCTGCGCTTCAATCATGTTAACGAGCTCTTCCGTTACGTTAACGTTTGAAGTCTCTAACATCGACTGGCGAATTTGACCGAAACCATCTAGACCCGGAACCCCTTCATTTGGATCGCCACTAGCGCCAGTTGGTAAATAAAGGTTCTGACCGATAGGCTCTAGACCACCAGGGTTAATGAAGTCGACAGTGGTAATATTACCCACGACTTGGTTATCTTGCTGGCCACGTACTCGAACGGACACTTCACCGTCGGTACCCACAGTAATGGAAATCGCATCTTCAGGAATCGCAATTTCTGGTTCCAACGCATAGCCTGAACCAGACGTAACAATAGTCCCTTCATCGTTTAGCGTGAACTGACCGTTGCGGCTATAGCCAATATTGCCGTCTGGCATCAATACTTGGAAAAATCCATCACCTTCAATCATCATATCGAGACTGTTGGTCGTAGTTTGAGCATTACCCGGTGTGTGGATCTTTTGCGTTGCCACCACTTTTGAACCAGCACCTAGCATTAAGCCAGAAGGCAGTTCGGTGTTTTGCGATGATTGACCACCAGGCTGATTGATATTTTGATAAAACAAATCTTCAAACACCGCACGGCTTTTCTTGTAACCGATGGTTGATGCGTTCGCTAGGTTGTTTGAAATTGTCGAAATATTGGTTTGCTGAGCGTCTAAGCCAGTCTTACTTACCCATAGTGCCGGATGCATTCTATTCTTCCTCTCTCAATCCTATTAACCCATGCGAAGCAATGAGTCTGAAGCCTTATCCATGTCTTCTGCGGTACTCATCAGTTTGACCTGCATTTCGAATTGACGCTGCAAATCAATTAAGCTTGTCATTTCACCAACGGCATTAACATTACTGCCTTCAATAGCCCCGGTCATAAGCTGTACATTGGCTGAAGCGGTGTAGCCTAATTGAGGATCTTTATTACGAAATAAACCATTAGTGTCTTTGAATAGTGAACGGTTATCAGTATTGGTGAGCTTGATACGGTCAACGATTTCCATTTCGTCAGCAGGTGCATCTTGCGGTATAACAGAGACGGTGCCGTCACGGCCAATCTCAATCTTACGCAATGGAATAGGTACAGTAATTGGCGTACCACGTTCCCCTAACACAAGGTTACCGTTGCCATTGACCAACAAACCGTTTTGATCCACGCGTAAACTGCCGTTGCGGGTTAACCCTTCTTTGCCGTTTTTATCCAATACTGAAATCCAACCTTGGCCTTCAATAGTGACATCAAGGTCGCGACCTGTCGTCACAACACTGCCTTGCTCGAAGTTATGTCCTGGACGCTCTGTCATGCTAAACACACGACTTGGCATGCCTTCACCATACGCTTGCATTGAGCGCGCTTGGGCAAGGTCAGCTCGAAAGCCAGGCGTGCTCGCGTTCGCAAGGTTGTTTGCTCTAAGCTGCAAAGCTTGCATATTCTGCTTTGCGCCGCTCATTGAGAGGTAAAGGGCACGATCCATTGATAGCTCCAAAATTCAAAGTACGGAGCTTATAAAGCAAAGACTATGCCATTAATTTTATTCTTTATAAATCAAAGGAATAAAGGGAAATAAGGTAAGAAAGCGGAGGATCGGCAACCGATGTTCTATCGAAGAGGCAAAGCTAAACGGCAAGGTGGCAACGGTGCGGCAACAATATGACCGCTTTGTTGAAACGCAAAACAGCGTACGAATGTCCATATGCACCCGTACGCTTGATTTTTCAAGACATTAACGACGAGTGACTGACAGCCACTCATACTATGACTTAACGGATTTGTAGAATGTTTTGTTGTAGCTGGTTATGTACATCCAAAGCACGTGAGTTTGCTTGGAAATTACGCTGCGCTGAAATCAGGTCTACCAACTCTTGGGTCATATCAATGTTCGATTGTTCTAGCGTACCGTTATTGATGGTACCAAAAGAACCTTTGTTTGATTCGCCCCAAATCTTAGCACCAGAAGCAGTCGTAGAATCCCATTGGGTACCACCCTTCTTATCAAGACCTTGTTCGTTCGCTACACGTACCATAGCGACACGACCTAACGTCACATTCTCACCGTTTGAGTAAGTACCTAACACGTTACCTTGCTCATCAAAGTCGACTTTAGTTAGGAAGCCAGTCGTCGCACCATCTTCTTGGAACTTAGTCAGTTCAAACGGAGCGGCAAACTGAGTGGCACTATCAAGACTAAACGACAATGTCTGTGCAGGATCGGCACCGTTCATATCGATACCATTTGCACCAAGATCAGTAGTGACAATTGGCTGCCCATTGTTCAAGCTCGCTAGTGTACCGTCGTTGTTGAATCGCATTGTATGACCAACATGCCCTGTTGGCGTTGTTGCATCACCACCAGCGATATTCACTGGTTTTTCACCCTGGCCGTCGGTTACCGTGTAGTAACTTTGCCACGTGTTTTGCTGAGTTTGATCTTTCACATAGTACGTCGTCATTTTGTACGACTGTCCCATGGAATCATAAATCGTTGATGATGTTGAACGGTTATAAGTTTCAGGATCAGTAAAGTCGAACAGAGCCGGATCTTTTAGATCACCATTAGCAGGAAGGTTCACACCAATCTCAATATTCGCAGTCTGTTTCGGCTTACCAAACTCTGGCGGTATGTTGATTGGACGAGGCTCATAAGACACAACCTCATTGGTATCTTTATTCACCTCATAACCCAGTAGAAACTCATCGTTCGACGTCACCATGTAGCTATCTTTGTTTAGGTGGAAAGCACCGTTACGCGTTAGCTCATTTTGCTGTGGTACAAGACGATCTTTAGATACGGCGAAGAAGCCAGTACCGCTAATGCGCAAGTCCATTGGGTTGTTAGTCGATATGCTCGAACCTTCGTGGAACTGCTGAGCAATCTTGCTTGGCTGAGCACCGCCACCCGGTGTGGTTTTCGCATTAGTAAATAGTGAGTTTGAATACACATCACCAAACTCGGCACGTGACTCTTTAAAGCCGAATGTGTTGGCGTTGGCAATGTTGTTACTGGTGGTGTTGAGGTCTAACTGAGCCGCAGATAGACCACTTAAAGATACATATGACATTCCTAATCTCCTAATCTAGCCAGCGGTTACGCTTTGCCGACTTCCAGTACTTCTGCTAGCCGAACTGGATTTTCGAAGCCAGCTAGATTGAGTAGTACGTTTCCATCCCCTTTACCAAGAAGCACACTGTTCACGTTCGCATAAGTCGACACTTCGAACTCGCGGCTTTCTCCATCAAGTAAACCCGAAGCTTTCACTTTGTATTTACCTGCAGGCATTGGATTACCCTGATCATCTTTACCGTCCCATTCGACACGAGCATCACCGCCAGGTTTTGCGCCGACATCAAAGGTACGTACTAATTGACCCATTTCATTTTCTACACGAACAAACACGTTATCCATGGACTGTGGCAATTTGACCATTGCCGCCATGCCAGCGTCTGCTTCCTTCACACCAGCCGCACCGGGTACCAAGACATCACGCCCAACAAGTGAAGACGCTTGTAGTGCTTGGTTAGACGTCATTGACGAGTTCAAACTCTCGAACTGAGTGTTCATCTTGCCAATACCATCTACCGTGGCAAACGACGCCATTTGAGCAATCATCTGGTCGTTGCTGACTGGTTTAAATGGGTCCTGTTGAGCCAACTGTTTGGTGAGTAGGGACAAAAAGTCTTCTTGCTTCAGATCCTGCTTACCGGTTGTCTCTTCAGGCTTGCTTTGTTCTTGCAGTTTTTTCAGTTGGTCAATGTAGGATAAACTGCCTTGACCAACGTTGTTGATTCCAGCCATGAGCTACTCCTATCTCTATTGACCCATTCGCAAAGTACTCAACAACATTTGCTTGCTCGCGTCCGCTACCTGAACGTTAGTCTGGTATGAGCGCGAAGCTGAAATCATGTTGGCCATTTCTTCCATCACGTTAACGTTCGGCTTGTAGATATAGCCTTCATCGTTAGCGAGTGGATGATCTGGGTTGTACTCTGCACTTAAGGGTTTGTCGCTCTCTACAATACCCAATACTTTCACAGGTACTGAATGATCGCGGTTGTATTGAGCTTTACTCAGTTCCGCGCCAAATACGGCGTGGCGAGCTTTGTAAGTCTCTTTTGCCGAGCTACTAATACTGTCAGCGTTGGCAAGGTTACTTGAGGTGGTATTTAGACGAACCGACTCAGCGCTCATCGCACTGCCTGTCACATTAAATACATTAAATAAGCTCATCTAAATTACTCCCCTTTAATCGCTTTGGTCATATTTTTGAATTTGCCGCCTAAGAAATCGAGTGATGCCTGATGTCTTAATTGGTTCTGCATGAACAAGTTTCTTTCTAAATCTACGTCTACAGTATTGCCGTCACCGGTATCTGGCTGTGTCGGAATGCGGTAAAGCATTTCGCCACTGACGTTAGTAGAGGCAGAAATATGCCGTCCATCAGTTCGACTAAGCCCAATACTTGCCCCTGAGCTTGCCGCTTTTAACGCACGATCAAACTCCATCCCCTTCGCTTTATAACCCGGCGTATTCGCCTGCGCGATATTGGTGGAGATGACTTCAGCATTCTTCTCACGCACACCAACGGTGTACTGATGAATACCTAATGCATTGTTAAAAGAGATGGCCATTGAAACCTCATCGTTCAAAAATACGTGCCCTATACAGAGATAAAGCAATTTCCGCGCCAAAAGTTATTTTTTGGTAACAACCACTGATGACGCTATTCAATTCGACGTTCATCGTGCTCCTTCTGGCAAAGATAGAGAGCAAAATGTACGCCAGTTTTGGCGGAGGGTTTAATTAGGAATGTCGACAGTGATGGCCTCCAAACCGTCACTGAACCTAGAGAATAGCAAGAAAAAAGCCTTGGCGAAAACCAAGGCTAGATACGGTAAAGATTGTGGAGAATAACTATTAGCTATTTGAGCTTGTAGATAATGCCCGGATTACAACGCACCATTTCAAATTGATCCGTCAGCCCCGTTAGCGACTCCGATGCCCCTAACAGCAAGTAACCACCTGGGTTTAGGCTACGTGCCATTTGGTTCAGCACTTTAGACTTCATTTCAGGGGAGAAGTAAATCAGTACGTTACGACAAAAGATAATGTCGAACTTACCCAACAACGCATACGAGTCCATCAGGTTTTGCGGACGAAAGTTCACCAAACGCTTTACGTTGTCTTTCACTTTCATCTTACCGTTACTGGTGTTTTCAAAAAACACTCGGCGACGCTCCGGTGATAGACCGCGACCCAACGCGAGGTTGTCATATTCTCCAAGACGACACATATCTAACATCGTAGACGAGATGTCCGTCGCGGTAATCGACACGTTAGGGATCATTCCCGGCTTCTTGTTTTGTGTCTCCAAAACTGTCATCGCCATGGAATACGGTTCTTGACCAGAAGAACTCGCAGCCGACCAAATTTTAATCGGTCGCTTGTTGGCGGCAAGTTCTGGGAGCAGTTTGTCAGACAACACCGTAAATGGGTAGTTATCTCTAAACCATAAGGTTTCGTTGGTGGTCATGGCATCAACAGCGGCAACTCTTAACTCACGATTGCGTCCAGTAACCACATCTCTTAATAACTGAGACAAAGAGACTAGACCGAATTTTGCCACCAACGGGCTTAAACGGCTGCGGACTAAATACTGTTTACTATCGCCAAGAACAATACCGCATTGGGACTCTAAAAAGCGGCTAAAATCACGATACTCTTGATCGCTTATGGTTATCGCTGTCATTCACTTCTCTATACTGCTTTGAAGGCTTGCTTTATACGCTTTTCTCAAGCGACTACAAGCTCTAATTTTGTTTGTTTAATTTGTCGGCAAAATGGCCGCTTTGACGGCGCCTCCCAATTCATCAGGGTTGAACTTAGCGATGAATTCGTTAGCCCCTACTCGCTCTACCATTGCTTGGTTAAACACACCGCTTAACGAGGTATGCAAAATAATATGAAGATCTTTAAGATCGGGATGGCGGCGCACTTCTGCCGTTAGGGTGTAACCGTCCATTTCTGGCATTTCAATATCAGAAATCAACAGGGAAATCTGATCATGAATATCGCCTTCAGCTGCCATCTCTGTCAGCTTGTTGTAAGCGTCTTTACCATCTTTCACCAAAATGGACTCAAAGCCAATAGACTCAATGGCTCGTTGGACCTGTTTTCGTGCAACAGCGGAATCATCAGCAATCATAATACGCTTAACGATCTGCTTTTGCTCTTTCTCTTCAGCAGCGGCAATTTCCGTAGCGATATTGCTATCCATGGTCTCAACCACAGGCGAGATCTCAGCGAGAATCTTCTCAACATCCAGAATCTCAACCAATTCATTGTCGATGTTAGTCACAGCTGTCAGGTAGTTGGCTTTGCCTGCCCCTTCTGGCGGCGGCAAAATCGATTCCCAATGCATGTTAATAATGCGTTCAACAGAGCTTACCAAAAATCCCTGTACGCTGCGGTTAAACTCTGAGATAACCACAAAACAGTTTTCAATGTCCGTTGTTGGTCGACCACCGACAGCAAGACTTAAATCGATCACTGAGATAGTTTGACCACGAATATGAGCCACTCCTTTGACAAGACGATGTAGGTTGGGCATGCGCGTTAATTTAGGGCACTGAAGCACTTCTTTAACTTTGAACACATTAATGCCGTAACGCTGGCGGCCCATCAGACGAAACGTCAGTAGCTCTAGTCGGTTTTGACCAACTAGTTGCGTTCGTTGATTCACCGAATCCAAGATACCGGTCATAAGTTCATCTCCATCTCAAACTTTAAAGCTAAAAAAGTGATAGTCTACACAGGCAACAAGGAACCCGAGAAACAGAATGCTGTATAATAAGACATCTTTTTTGTGTACATCCAGTTACAAAACGAGGTTAAGGCGCAACTGGCTTTCCCTCTGTATCGTCTGGCAAGCGTTATTCTTTAGTGTATTAACGCACGCAGCAACGCCTGAGCAAATAGAAAACATTCAAAAGGCTGCCCAAGCTCATGTTTTAAATACTATTGAGCAACCTATCGGCGGTGAAATTGTTGCCACACCTGGCCGTATCGACTCTCGAGTACATGCAACAGATTGCCCCTCTCCGCTTTTGACCTCGTCGTCAAACACCCGCAACACCAGCAGTAATGTCACCGTTTTGGTGGAGTGTCCGGAAGATAATTGGCGACTTTACGTACCCGTTCGAATGTCCATTTCCTTGCCCTTAGTGACCGCAACTCGCCCGTTATCTCGAGGCAATATTGTATCCAGTGACGATGTCACGATGAGCATGGTGGATAAGAACCGTTTTCGCCGCCAAGGCTTTACCGAGTTTGACCAAGTAGTTGGCGCAAAGCTCAAGAAAAACATGAAGATGGGTGATGTTATTGAGCGTAATGATGTCTGTGTTGTTTGCCGCAACGAAAAAGTCGTTATTCGTGCAGTGAAAGGTGAAATGACCATCTCCACTAAAGGCACAGCACTTACCGATGGCGCTAACGGCGATCAAGTAAGAGTGAAAAATGACAAGTCTCAGCGTATAATTGAGGGTATTGTTACTGGCGTTGCGGAAATCACGGTTAATTTTTGATTTTTTCCTAAAGTAATCATTACGCTGGTCGATATGCTCGATATACAGGTAAACTATGCAAATTAGGCAACAAGAAGGCTAAACGATGGCAGGCATTGATAATATTCGTTCTGGACAGACGCTAACGACGACAAGTCGCGCTCCTGCCCGTTCGGAAGCAAGCAAAGACAGTAGTTCAGCTCAAGTTGGTCAATCATCAGCGCAGCAAGATGCCGTAACACTGAGCCAAGGCGGTAAAGCGATTGGTCAGATGCATCAACAAATGGCAAGTCAGCCTACCTTTGACGCGGCAAAAGTTGCGGCAATCAAAGAAGCAATCTCGAACGGTTCTTACACCGTCGATGCTGAAAAACTGGCAGACAACATGATGAAGTTCGAAGACGAACTTGGCGGATTACGCTAAACAGGTTAACAGATAATACTCACAGGTATACTAATGGCAGCACTGGTTGATTTGGTTGAATACCAACTGAAAAATGCAAAAGCATTGTCTATGCTCCTCTCCGAGGAGACCAAGGCCATTACTGCTCGCGAATCATCTGAAATTGAAAGATTTGCCAAAGAAAAGATGGCAATCATTGGTCAGCTTCAACAAACCGATCAAAGACTGGCTCAACATCAAGATGTAGCAAGACTCACCGAAGAAGCCGTGCTGGTTCAAAAGGTGGCTGACATTAAGTCGATTATCCTCGACTGTCAACAACTCAACGACATCAATGGTCAGAGTCTACAACGCGCCCAATTAAGCTTTAATAAGCTCAATAATTTGATGCAGCAAAGTCATGGCAAAGTGGGCATGACTTACAACGCAGGTGGCCAGACCCACACCTTGTCGACATTAGGAACTAACTTAAAAGCCTAATATCTCAAATACAAAAAAGCGGCAACAGGAGAACTGTTGCCGCTTTTTGCTATCTAGAGTATTGATATTAGAACAAGCTCTGACGTTTCTTCTCAGGCACTCGGCGGATTTCGCCGTAGTCTCTTAGACGATTCATCTTATCAATATCGAGTAGCAGTTCAGTAACATAGCTGTCACCAACTTTATAGCTGCGAACTACTTCCGCACCACGAATGACACCATCTACCGCGCCTGTTGTCGATTCAACACCCAAGCGTTGATCTTGTAAGTCAGCACGAGCAGACACTCGTAGGCCGTACACTTGCTCCGCTAACTCGCGGTAAGCATCAATCTTAGAAGCTCGCATGGCACGAACTTGCTTTTCTTCTTCATTGCGGCCAGTTTGCTCGCTGATACTCGCATAGCCCACCGCCGTTAGTGTGTTCTGGTCCATGGCTGTAATCGGAGTACAACCCATCATCACAAGCGCTACAAGCGCGGCAAATAAAAATCTCATTATCCTTTCCTATGGGCGCAAGATGACTGTATGAGGTGTCGTCATAGTCGGGTCTGAACGAATCAGAACGCCATCTTCGGTACGCATTTGATTCAGCGTATCCAAATCACGGCCAATGCGGTCAGCAGGCAAGAAGCCTTGAGCCGAAGCGACCACAATACGCGACTGCATGCCAACAACACGAGCATTAACCAGTACACCACCTTCTTGGCGCAACATGGTTCCCGTCAAGACGAACTGAATCTGCTGCTCTTGGGCCAGATCTTTCCAATCACGACTTAGTACGAAGTCACCTTGACTGGTCACCTGAATTGAGCCCGTTGTCTTGAAGTCAACAACCTTAAAGCCACGGCGCTGAAGCTGGTAGATAAAGCCCTCTGATACCGAGTTCCCCAACCAGTTCGTCGCATCCATATTCTGCAAATCAACAAACGATGCCACCGCTATCGGAGTGCGAGACGACACGCTAGTGTTCGATTCAACTAAGTCTTCCGTCAAACTCTCGACGAAATAATCCATCGTATGGCGAGGACTTTCCATCAGCATAAACTTACTGCCGGAATAGGGTTCCTTACCGTTATAGATTGGTGAGTAGGCACAAGCGGTCAGTGTTAACACTGATGCCATCAGGAGCCACTTTTTCATTACACACTCTCCAAAAAGTTATTAATTGGATGGATAGGTTCTCCACCTTTTCAAGGTTGGAACAATCCTTGCTATTCTCATTCAGTCCTTAATAAGAAAGCCCGCTCCAATATTCGCTACAAACTAGCTAGCAAATATTGTTCCGCATTTGGATTGGTTGTATGAAAAAAATCGTTTCTTCTTTAATTTCAACGGTATTGGTTACTTTTAGCAGTAGCTCTGCCTTTGCTGCATGGTATGAAGTCACCGGTACTTCCACCATCGTCTCCTCTGAGAAAGCGGCAAGGATCTACGCACTAGAAGATGCCGTCTACAAAGCAGTAGACTTCTCTGGAGCTGATATCGGTGGGCTTGCAAACTTAGCGCCGTTGCTCGAAGACGATAGAAAACAATACCAATTCATTGATTCCGAAGTTCGCCAGATCGTCATCGACGATCAATACAAAAGCGGCAATCAAATGGTCGTCAAAGCGCGGATCGACATTTACCCAACGGCAAAGGCTTGCCATAACGAGCAATACAAAAAGACATTTGGCGTGGCAATGTTTGATATCGTTGATCCACAACAAGCGGTCATGGGGCAAATATACGACCTGGGTGAAGACTTTAGTTCTGTTATCTCTAATCAGCTTGAACATCGCTCATACAGTTTTGTTTCGGTCGGTACCACACGCTATGAGATTAATAAACGCCAACCTGAGCGTATTAAGATGATCGCCGAAGATCTGGGAGCACAATACTTAGTAACCGGACAGATTAACGATCTGACAGCCACCATAACTCAGGGCGGTTTGCTGTCCGATGATGTAATCAATCGCCAGTTTGCTATGGATATGTCGGTCTACGACGGCAAAACAGGCCATGAAATCTATCAACGTAATTACCGTGAGATCGCCCAGTGGCCATTTGCTAAAACCAGTAAAGTTGACACCAAAAGTGCTCGTTTCTGGACATCCGCTTACGGCGAAATGATGCAGAAAGTCAGCCGTAATATCATGCTCGATCTCGAAGCAGAGATCTCTTGTAAGATGACCTTGCCTGAAGTGGTCGCCTCTTACGGCAATAAAGTCACCATCGACTTAGGCCGAGTCCACGGTGTGCAAGCGGGAGACCGATTGCAACTTTGGCATACAGGATCCTTTATCGACCAGAATGGTTTGCCGCGCAATAAAGTGAGTCAGAGCGACATCACCCTAACCGTGTCACGCGTCTATGAAAATGATGCTGAAGCAACCGTCGACCAGCCAAGCCTCGCCAACAGTATTCAAATTGGTGACGTGATGAACAAACTATAATAAATGTAGAAAAGCGACTTAACTTATTAAAATAATTGAGTATTATTAGTCATAAGCTCCCGTGGCACAGCTGGATAGCGCGGCCCCCTCCTAAGGGGCAGGTCACAGGTTCGAATCCTGTCGGGAGCGCCATATTTTTCAAAGAGTTAGCGATTTATTTTGCTAACTCTTTTTTGTTTCTTCTGCTTTGGGGTCAACTAACGGGTCAAGTTAGCTAGTTCCGCACAAAACCCAGCTATAAAGCACAAATAGTTAACGATAAGGCTTCAAGTTGCAAGACCATGAATGTGAATCCCGCATTTTCACTTTATAGGTAGCAAATTGATACACCAACACTAAGTAGCGAGTAACTTCGTCTCTTTAATCAAAACATTTACTCGTTGCCTTGATAAACCTAACTCACGTGCAATGGCTGATTGATTAATTTTTGTACCTGACGACTTTTGTTGGGCTACTAGCTGCTCAAGCTTACTTCGCAAATCTTGGTTTGCTCCATAACCTTTATCTGGGCCATTCTTCGGAACTGGCAACGCATCAATTGTCAGCGTAGCCTCCAGCCTAGACACCATATTTGCAAACGTCATCATGATCTCAATATCCGTCGCATTATCCAACCACACATTGTCACCTTTCGTTAGCCAGCAGTAAGCCTCTGATTCATCAAAATCTGCCAAAACCTTGAGAACCCAATCCGATAGCTCATCAAGCTCCTCTCCTACTTCAGGAAATCGAAATTTAGCCGTTGCCACTGGGTAGATTGACTTCAGAGCTTCAACTATTGCTTCTGATTGCTCTCTCAAAGGGCTATTTTCAATACTTTTCCATATGTGAATTAGCCGATTGGGATTAGGACTAAAGCTAGACGTCCACGTGTACAGCTTTTTGGCCAGTAATCGGTCTCGTGCTTTGAACTCTTTGTAGCCTTTTAACTGAGATATAATGCTCTCAACTGAGCTATGTCGTTCGATAGCTTTCATTAGTTTGTATTTGGCGAGCTTATGATTTTTTGAACTTCGAGATGGGTGATGTTGGCGACAGTAATGCAAAGAACCGTCAATACGACGCCAACATAAAGCGCAAAACGGCAATGGATTAGGTGTATTTCTTAGTCCATGTTGAGCTGTTTTACCTTTCGCCAGTACTAGAAGGTATTCAAGGTCATCAACCGCATCCACATAGCTTTTAGGCTCAGATAGAGAAGCGCACTTTTGATAGCTTTGAAGAACTTCAATTGATGACTTAATCCCACCCATATAAACAATGAGTTCACGAGCAGTTCTCGGCACCAGCCCGTTGTACTTTTTCTTAAACCTCAGACGATTAGAAAGATACTCTGCCAGCCTCGTATCCATTGGGGTGTCAAATGCATCAATCACACACAGATTTTGGCTACCTCTTTTTTGAGTAAGCCGCTTACCTACAGCCAAAGCCTCCCTATCAAGCTTTTCAAGGTTCTCCAACACTCGACTTCTTAACATGCACCCCTCTGTCAATATAGATTGTCGTCTTTTACCATTCTGTGATTTTAGCATCGTATGCCATAGAGTTTCATCAGATTTCAACCACTACTAAAAATAATAAAGGTGACTATATGACGAACAAGACTTTACTCAGACCTAAAGACGCTCGTGAATTTCTGGGGGTTAGCGAAACTACATTCTGGCGAATCAGAAACACTAAAAACTTTCCAACTCCAACCTACGTCAGCGAACGCATCTTTTTTTGGAGGAGAGAGGCTATCGAGCAGTGGTTAACTGAACAGAATGTCAGTTAAAGAATAGTCCAAGCGACAAGTCGCTTGAATACATCGACATGTTCAGCCGCTGGCTGGCACACAACAAGGCCAAAGTTGTTATTTAATTATATATACAAGCAAGTTTGGCCCTTCTAGTTCAACACAATAAGAAAAACAATGAACACACAAATCATAGCGCCTGAGCTTAGTTCAGAGCACATTCTATATGTAAACTCAACAATCCTTGATGTAGTGATAACAACCAAACCAAACATGCCCGTAGACAATGACAAGTGCAGAGTTGTTGGCCTAAAAACAGGTAATAACAATCTATTTGAAATCGTCAAATTCTATACAGATGCTGGCTACGCTTCTATCACACTGGCAGTAGACTCTGTAGGGTTCCCCGAACATACAGCAAGAGTCATGCTAGATAACTTCTCTACATTCCAAGTTGCGATTCTTGATATTTCCACAAACACGGTATACCGAGTCGCCGAAAACGCTTTCGGTTACTTGTGGAGTGCATTTAGGGTCTCCCCGTTAACAGAGATTGCCAATGCCCTCGCTGGGTATTTGATACAGAAAATCCCTCTTCAATATAAAAATGAAACCGAGTGCGTCAACGCCTATTTATCACCTGCTTGTAAAGGCTATAACGAGATACTAGGCGCTTTGAAATCGTTGATGCGCCATCACTATCAACAGCTAGAGAAATCTGTCAGCCTAAGTGCATACCATCATTTCACCGAAGTCACATCATTCGACAATATTCAAGAAACGATCAATACCTCCAAAGTAGGGACTTATGTCCTAATTGGTGGTACTGGAACTTGTAAGACAAAGAAAGGGCTACAACCATTAGCTTCGAGTGCACACTCTCCCAAAAAGGTCGTCTACATATCTTACTTAATCGCATTAGTAGAGCAGTTCTGCAAGGCTAGCAACGCGTCATTTTATAAGACCGTGAGCCTACCTGATCTTGAGCAATCGCCTGCTCTTGGACTTGTTGTGAATAGCGCAATCAAAGCTCACTTAGCAGCATATCTTCTAGAGTGTGATGTTTTGTTGATTGATGAATTCGAAAAAGTCATTTCAACAATCTCGACTATCGATGAGTCTGTTCTGCCGAGATACGAAGTTATGGCGCTACTCGAAAAGGCTATCAAGCGAGTACCTAAGTTAGTCGTAGCCGACGCAGATGTATCAGATATTACGCTCAAATGGCTAAGCGGGCTCAGAAGCGAAGTTCACGTCATAAAAAACAAGCACAATCCTTACCGTAACATTACCGCTGTAGTACAGGATAAGATTGGTTATTTCGCCGAGCTTTCAGATAACTTAAAAACTGACAAAGTAATTCTATGTGACTCGCTAAACGTCATTAAGACACTGCTTATAGAGCTAGGCTGTACGAAAAATGGTTACCCATGTGAAGAAAAAGCGTTAAAACAAGGTATCCTCGTCATTCACAGCAAAAATAAAGGACTTCCAAAGCAACGTAAACTACTTGAAGACCCTACTACAGAAGTAATGAAGTATCATAAGATAATTGCTTCTCCATGCCTTGGATCGGGCTTCTCCATCGAAAGCGACTTCACCGACGAAGTGAACGTGATTAGTGAGCTCACACTAGCTCCCTACGAGTTGATTAACTTCGGACGTCGATTTAGGGCTTGCAACAACATCCGTTTTCTTGTCACTCAAAATAGGATTTACGATACCCATCATCGAATGCCTACAATTGAGACCAATAGCTGTGATCGCTTGCGCCATGCATTCGAAACAAGAAAAGCCCTATTTAATCAAAACCAAGCATTGAGTATGTATTGGAGCCTTTTGCGTGCGGGCTTCAAAACGCAAGTTATGCAATGCAGTGACTCAATAACTACTCTCGGTTTTAAGCATTTTAAACAACTTCGAAGATTAACCAAAGAATCACGTGCCATCTCGATTTTCGAAGCAGAAAAAGGAATTAGCCCGAGCGAAATTAAACAACTTCAATACACACATTGTGTAACTTTTGCTGATGAAGCCAGAATCAGAAGGTTTGAAATTGAGTCTGAGTATCCGAAGCACTTGTTCTCGGTAGAGTTGATCCGTTTTGACGAAGGTTTTACCAACAAGCCGTTATTTCAAAGCCTTTTCTGCCCACAACTGGCCTGTGAATATGAAAAAAAGCACCTTCAGCTCATTCAACTACTGAACAAGTACCTCTTAAATCTGGGGGCACTAGACCATTCATCAATAACAATTACACGCCAGGAAGTGTATGCGTTTGCTAAAGCTGTTTATGTCATAAAGAATGAACTACCTTCCGAGGTAAGATCAATGTTGTCAAAACAAATGGATACTGCCAACAAAGCAACATCGTTCTTCAAAAGACTCTTAGGTAGCATCGGATTGAAGATATCAAACTACAATGGCTCACAGAAGCGAGCTACAGTGACAATACATGAATTCGCTCAAGCATATAGGCAACAATTGCTCTAAACCGCACCAGTGCACATCAAATGCGTATTCACGCGGGAATATGAGTTACACGCCCAAAATTCTTAGTAGTTCTTAGCCTATTTAAGAATTCTTAAACAAGCTAAGAACTGATACGACAACCGTCGTTTCGCGTTTCCAGCGCAAGCAGGGTTGTCAGCCTATGCCTACCGCCTTCGGCGAAGGGGACGACTTCGCAAGATCTCTTTATGAATCAGTTTCTTTTCTGCTTTTATGCATCCTTTGGTATAGTCATGAAATGCATTTGTACTGGGCTGGCTAATCGCATGGAATCGACAATCAATAAATCAAAGCTATCTGAAACCGACATCATCACGAAATTCATTCTTCCTGCTATCAAAGGTGCAGGATGGGATGATATGTCGCAGGTTCGTCAAGAAGTAAAACTACGTGATGGTAAAGTTATCGTTCGGGGTCAGGCAGCAGCGAGGAAAAAGGTTAAGTCTGCGGATATCGTCCTTTACCATAAACCGAGCATGCCTCTAGCCGTTGTCGAAGCAAAAGCGAACAAGCATGAAATTGGTAAAGGCATGCAACAAGGATTGGACTACGCCAGCCTGCTCGAAGTCCCTTTTATCTTTGCCTCAAATGGCGATGGTTTTATCTTCCATGATAAAACCAATCCTGCACAGCTCGAAACAGAAATTAGACTCGAAGACTTTCCAACACCCAAGCAACTATGGGACAAGTACTGCGTTTGGAAAGGCTACAAAACCGAGCACCTTCCAGTCATCACTCAAGATTACCATGATGATAGTAGCGGTAAATCTCCGCGCTACTATCAGCTACAAGCGATAAACAAAACCGTGGAAGCGGTGGCAGCAGGACAAAACCGTGTACTATTGGTTATGGCAACGGGTACGGGCAAAACTTACACTGCTTTCCAGATAATTTGGCGACTATGGAAGTCTCGAGCTAAAAAACGCATCCTGTTTTTGGCGGACAGAAACATTCTAGTAGATCAAACTAAGACCAACGACTTCCAACCGTTCGACACCGCTATGACCAAGGTCACAGGGAGAACCGTCGATCCTGCTTATGAAATCCACCTAGCTCTGTATCAAGCTCTGACTGGCCCAGAAGAGCGCCAGAAAGCATACAAACAGGTCGAACCTGATTTCTTTGATCTTATTGTCGTTGATGAGTGTCACCGTGGCAGTGCCGCTGAGGACAGCGCGTGGCGTGAGATTCTTGAATATTTTGGGTCAGCGACTCAAATAGGATTAACCGCGACACCAAAAGAAACCGACATCGTGTCTAACACCGAGTACTTTGGCGATGCCATTTATACCTATTCTCTAAAGCAAGGTATTGAAGATGGTTTCTTAGCTCCTTACAAAGTTGTGCGAGTGGATATCGATGTAGATTTACAAGGTTGGCGACCAACCAAAGGGCAAGTCGATAAACATGGTGAAGTCATCGAAGACAGGATCTACAACCAGAAAGACTTCGACAGAACCATGGTCATTGATGAGCGAACAGAGCTGGTTGCACAGACCATCACCAGCTACCTCAAGCGCACCGACCCCATGTCGAAGACCATTGTGTTCTGTAATGACATTGACCATGCAGAGCGTATGCGTCGAGCGCTGATCAACTGCAACCCTGAGCAAGTTGCTAAGAATGAAAAATACGTAATGAAAATTACAGGTGATGATGAAATCGGCAAAGCTCAGCTTGATAACTTCATCAACCCCAAAAAGGCTTACCCTGTTATCGCGACCACCTCAGAACTCATGACAACAGGTGTCGATGCAAAAACTTGTAAACTGGTTGTTCTTGACCAGGGCATTCAGTCGATGACTAAGTTTAAGCAGATCATCGGTCGTGGTACTCGTATTGACGATCGTTACGGAAAGCTATGGTTTACCATTCTTGACTTCAAAAAGGCGACTGAACTGTTCGCCGATGAGCGCTTTGATGGTGTCCCAGAGCGAGTTAAAGAGACAAAACCAGAAGACTTCGATACCGATGAAGGACTCGATGAGATCATCGATGGTGAGGATGAGCTTGAACAAGATGATCCATTTGAAGGGGAAGATATCGACCCTGAAAGCATCCAAGAACCAGAAGCTTCATACGACTCAGGTTCATCTCCTTCTGATGGTGGCAATGCCGATGATGATTGGCAGGATGAAAACCGAGTTAGAAAGTTTCATGTCAACGGCGTAACAGTGAAAGCCATTGCCGAGCGTGTTCAATACTACGATGCCGACGGTAAACTCGTAACCGAATCGTTCAAAGACTATACCCGCAAGACGATGGCAAAACAGTTCACCTCAATGGATGACTTTGTTAAGCGCTGGCAAGGTGCTGATAAAAAGCAAGCAATCATCGATGAACTGGCAGAGGAAGGCATTATCTGGGAAGCGTTAGAACTGGAAGTCGGCAAAGATCTCGACCCATTCGACATGATTTGTCATGTCGTGTATGACCAACCAGCACTCACCAGAAAAGAACGGGCTGACAATGTCAAAAAGCGCAACTACTTCACTAAGTACGGTGAAACGGTTCAGCAGGTGTTGAACAATTTACTAGACAAGTACGCAGACGAAGGCGTTCAAGAGATTGAAAATATTCATGTACTCAAAGTTAAGCCTTTTGACGAGATGGGACGACCTGCTGAGATCGTCAAAAAGTACTTTGGAGGAAAAGAGCAGTATTTAGAAGCGATTTCTGAGTTGGAAACTGAAATTTATCAATCAGCCTAATCCACCGCTACCACATTGCTACTCGGCTACCTTCTGGTAGCCGTTCCACTTTGTTAACCATCAGGATCCAAAATCGGAACGATGAAGGATATGCTCATGAGCAGACGGAGAAATATCGCACCCTTTAAACTTGCGATTCAGGTTCTTAGCTGCAACCAAGGTCGAGCCAGAACCGAAAAATGGGTCAACAACTAGCTCGCTATCTCTGCTACTTTGAGCGACTAGAACTTCCAAGAGACTTACTGGTTTTTCAGTTGGATACCCTCTATAGACTCGTTTATGGGTCAATATGTCAGGCACACCTAAATCATTGAGCTTTCTCTTACCCTTTTCAAAAAACAATATGTACTCATGTCGCGCACGGTAATGGTAGCCCATACCAATAGTGACCTTATCCCAGATGATTGGTTTCCAGAATTTGAAGCCAACCTTCTCCGCTATTGGCTTTATGACAAACATCGTTTCCTGATCACAGAATAGGTAGAAGTGAGAATGCGGCTTCAACACTCGATAGATTTCTCGCAATAAGTCTTCAAACCTGTCATTCGGAAATATATCAAACCATTGATTGCTCGAAGACTTACTGACCTTCAGCCTCGTTGTTGTACCAATCTTTCGGTGTTTTTCTAAAGATTCGTAAGGTGGATCTGTAATCAGCAAATCAACGCTCGACTCATCGAGCGTTGACAGCCACCTCACAGCATCATCTTGGTATAAGTTCATTAAGTTCCTAAACTAGATTGCTACAAGTCTTTCCGTTCAAGTGGGTCATTGATTGAACGCCTCTATCGAGCTTTCGACAGTCAAGGCAGTAACTTTGATAGCCTTCGGGGTTTCGGGCGGTCACTCGGGCGGGAGTCTTACCAAAAGATGAAGGATACGGATGAAAGACATGCTCTCCTCCATTTGCCTCAGAGCAATGAGGACACGATTTATATTTCCTACCTGATTGTGGGTCTTTCTTATGAATCATTCCCACTTTAAGGCGTCGGTTACAACAACTACAAGTCATATAAAGCTCCTTTCCACACTTAGAGCTTTTTATGATACTAGTAACCTATATACGGAACAGTGAAGCAAGCAACAAAGATGATATAGAAACCGCACATAACCAACTAGTCTCTGCAAATTAGCATCCTTTTCGAACCTTCTATTGAGATTAACCCCCAATCCAAACGCTCGTTCATAACAATCAAACAAGTATCTGGCAGCACATTTAGTGCCTCATCAAGCGCAGCCCTGAGTGAGTCGAAATCAAGACTCATAGCCCTAAGGTCGGTTCTTTCTTTGCCCATGACATCATACCAGTGGCCTTTATACATTCGGTATACCTCTCTCGATTTAATCAATCAAAAATAAAGGAAATGGCTTTGGTAACCCCGCAATACGATCAGTTAATGTGCTCATCGTCCAGCCAGTTGGAAATCTCAGCAAGTTCGTCTTGCAGCTCGCCATTCAGATTTTGATGCCTAATATACCTAGGTGTAACAGCGTCCAAATTTAACGCGACAAAGTCAGGGTGGTCAGAGATTACTTTCACATACTGCTCAAGTCGACTTTCTGGAGTGGAGCCTCTCTGCAATTGTTTTTTAAGTGCCTCCCGAAACTTACGAAGTTCCTCAAGTGAAGCATCTTCCATATCTTCATACTCAGAACACTGAAGTTCCTCATAAAGAACATCGGCCAGTTGCCTATGGCTCCAACCTAATGCATCCAACATGGTTCGAATTTGCTTTTGTTTTTGAGCTGTCCCCATTTGTCCCTACCCCACTAGTTACTATGCAATTGTCTCAGCGGAGACGAGTAATCAATTCAACGAAAAGGAAAATAATATGTCTAAAAACAAAGCACCAATGACCCCAGAAGCCGCTGCTCGTATTCAAGCGAATCAAGCAAAACAAAATGGTGGACAAGTATCCAAAGATTCATTTGCTGCTCGCGCTCAGCGCGCTGCTGCCAACAATCAAAAACAAGGCAAGTAAGGAGTAATTCATGAGCAAACCAAATCCAAACTACCCAAGCAAAACTGGCGAACCTTCTGGCAAAGGTCGTGGTAATACACCAAAACGTTAATAACGATTAGAGGCAGCATTCGCTGCCTCACCTTCGATTCGAGTTAAACACACCCTTTGGCATTTTGTTTAAAGCTAAGCAAAAACTGCTGCTGATCCGATTTATAGTCTGAATACGTCAATGACTTTTCTGTCTCCGCAAGAGCGCACAAGCACGCTTCTCGTTTACTCTCATACCAGCTCACCGACACCATATTTTTTGAAGAATTTACGCAGGTATCAACAATTGCGTACTCTACCTCTAATGGGTAGCGGTCTTCTTCTAGCGTACCATTGACCTTGTAGCCTCCAATAAGCCCAACCGCTAATGCTGTACTGGCTGAAACAAATTTACGTTTGCTAAACTTAAACCCCTTAAACGGCTTCTCACACTCTTTACACGCGATGTGCTCTGCAAATTCAATATCATTATCTGCCTGGCAATGCGGGCACTCTATCTTCATAATATTTATCTAACTTGTCGGGTTATTTTGATTCTCTATTAATGCCCATTAAACCACATATAACCATCTAGTTTCATAGACTCAGATTCACTTTTTTAACTTCAGTTCTGGTATACTCTGACACAATTTTTCAGCCAGTTAGTAGTAGAGCTTCATGTCAATCAGTTCAGTTATCAAGTCTATTCAAGACATCATGCGTAAAGATGCGGGTGTGGATGGTGACGCGCAGCGTCTAGGCCAAATGTCTTGGCTTTTATTCCTTAAAGTGTTTGATGCTCAAGAGGAAGAGCTAGAGTTCGAGTTAGATGATTACCGCGAACCCATCCCAGCGAAATACCTATGGCGTAACTGGGCGGCAGATAACCAAGGCATTACAGGTGATGAGCTGCTGGAATTCATCAATGATGACCTATTCCCGACGTTAAAAAACCTAACCGCACCGAAAGACACCAACCCCCGTGGTTTTGTGGTGAAAGAAGCCTTTAGTGATGCTTTCAACTACATGAAAAATGGCACACTGCTGCGCCAAGTGATTAACAAGCTCAACGAGATCGACTTTACAGATTCTAAAGAACGTCACCTCTTTGGTGATATCTACGAACAGATCCTACGCGATCTACAAAGCGCAGGTAATGCAGGTGAGTTCTATACCCCTCGCGCGGTGACTCGTTTTATCGTCAACAGACTGGATCCAAAGCTAGGCGAACAAATTATGGATCCCGCGACAGGCACGGGCGGCTTCCTAGCCTGCGCGTTTGACCATGTTAAGAATAACTACGTTGAAAACGCTTCCGACCACCAAACGCTGCAAAAGCAAATTCATGGTGTAGAGAAGAAACAGCTTCCACACTTACTGTGTATCACCAATATGATGCTCCACGGCATCGAGGTCCCTGTGCAGATCAAGCACGGCAACACGCTTAACAAGCCCCTTTCAAGCTGGGACAGCAATATCAATGTGATTGCGACTAACCCACCGTTTGGTGGCACAGAAGAGGACGGGATTGAAAAGAACTTCCCTGCCGAAATGCAAACTCGTGAAACCGCCGATCTGTTCTTGCAGCTTATTGTGGAAGTATTGGATAAAGATGGCCGCGCTGGTGTGGTGTTGCCTGATGGCACCTTGTTTGGTGAAGGTATAAAAACCAAAATCAAAAAGATGCTGACGGAAGAGTGTAACCTGCACACGATTGTTCGCTTACCTAATGGCGTGTTCAACCCATACACAGGTATTAAGACCAATATTCTGTTCTTTACCAAAGGCCAACCGACCAAAGAAGTGTGGTTCTATGAGCACCCTTACCCAGAAGGCGTGAAGAACTACAGCAAAACCAAACCAATGAAGTTTGAAGAGTTCCAGCAAGAGATCGATTGGTGGGGCAACGAGGCCGATGGATTCGCTAGCCGCATCGAGACCAAGCAAGCTTGGAAAGTGTCGATTGAAGACATTATCGAGCGCAACTTTAACCTTGATATTAAAAACCCGTATCAGGACGAACTAGTCAGCCATGACCCTGAAGAGTTACTGGCGAACTATCAACAGCAGCAACAAGACATTAAAGCACTGCGTGACCAACTGAAAGGCATTCTCGGCGATGCGCTTAACTCTACCATTCAAGATAAAAAGCAAGGTGGTGAGCAATAATGGCTGTAGAGAACCTAATTACCGAACATATTGATATTTGGACTTCAGCAGCTAAGACCAAATCGGCCTCTGGTCGCGGTAGCAGCAAGAAACTAGAACTTTATGGCGTTAAAAAGCTGCGCGAGCTAATTCTGGAGTTAGCGGTTCGAGGAAAACTCGTTCCTCAAGATCCTAATGATGAGCCTGCCGAAGTACTTATAGAAAAATCTCTAGAAGTTAAAGCCTCTTTAATAGAAAAGAAGTTACTCAAAAAGAGTAGAAGTAAAAAAAACATCAATAAAGAGCATTTTTTTACATACCCTGACAGTTGGGCATCAGCAAAGATAGAAGACCTTATCCACGTAGTAAATGGTCGAGCTTATAAAAAAGCGGAAATGTTATCTAGCGGAACCCCAATCCTTAGAGTAGGTAACTTATTCACTTCAAATGAGTGGTATTACTCAAACCTTGAGTTAGAGGACAACAAGTACATTAGTTCTGGAGACCTTATTTACGCTTGGTCTGCCTCTTTTGGGCCATTCATTTGGGACGGCGGTAAAGTGATATATCACTATCATATTTGGAAAATGGATATATTTAATGAGGCTGTTTTAAATAAACATTTCTCGAAGATTTTTCTCCAAACTATATCTGAAAGAATCAAAGCTAGCGGTAACGGTATAGCGATGATTCATATGACTAAAGAGAGAATGGAGAAAGTTGTACATCCACTTCCCCCAATTGAGGAACAACACCGTATCGTCGCAAAAGTCGATGAGCTAATGGCTCTCTGCGACCAGCTAGAGCAACAAACCGAAGTCAGTATTGAAGCGCATCAAGTGCTGGTAACAACTCTGTTGGACACACTCACCAACTCTGCCGATGCTGACGAATTAATGCAAAACTGGGCGCGAATCAGTGAGCATTTCGATACCTTATTCACGACCGAAGAGAGTATCGAACAGCTCAAGCAGGCTATCCTACAACTGGCGGTGATGGGTAAACTCGTATCCTTTGGCAACTCTCGAAAGACAATGCTTAAGGAGCTTCTTAGTTTTGGGCCAAGAAATGGTTTATCTCCAAAAGAAGCACCAAGTAGGACTGAACTCAAGGTTCTTAAACTTGGTGCGACATCGTATGGTTCTCTCGATCTAGAACAATCTAAGTATATTGATGTCGATGTTAAGGACAAGCCTTACCTATTCCTCACTCGTGGAGATATACTAATTCAACGAGGAAACTCTGCGAACTTTGTAGGCTCTAATGTCTTAATACAAGAAGACCATCATAACTATATTTATCCCGATCTAATGATGAAGCTACGCGTTAATCAGCTAATTTCCCCAGAATTTCTTTCTCTATTTCTATCAGCTAATACATCCAGAGAGCACATGTGGAAACAAATGACGGGGACTTCTGGAACCATGCCTAAAATAAGCAAGAAGGTTGTAGAGGGTTTACCTGTTACCTTTCCAACAAACAAAAACATTCAAGTTGAGGTCGTCAGTCAAACGAATAAGCTTATTGCACTCTGTGATAAGCTGAGAACTCGTTTGACTGGCTGCTCCGAAACCAAGACAACTCTATGTGACGTCATGACACAACAGGCTTACTAACGATGCGTTTAAAATCTATTTTTATCAGTGAATATAAAAACATTAAGAACCTAAACTTGGACTTTGAAAATCCTAGTTTTCTGGAATTATTTGTGGGGAAAAATGGCTCTGGAAAATCTAACTTTTTCGAAGCATTACTTGAGATATTTAGGCATGTTTATGAAAGTAAGATTAAGAACTCACGTGAACCATTTGCTCCAGGTTTTTCGTATCAGATCACATACTCTATTAACTCAGCAGAGGTAGTTTGGAGCTACGATGGCGCTGTCCTTTCCAGCAACTTAGATGAGGTGAATAGTACTTTCTTTCCCGACAATGTCCTCATCTATTACTCTGGTCAAAATTTCAACATCTCTGCTTTGTTAGACAAATATGAAAAGAATCATCGTAGAAACATTGATCAAGCAGAAATAGATGACAGCCGCGTTTTCATTGGTATGGGCTCGGAGTACAAACAACTGTTACTTTCTATCATCACCTTCCTACCCGAAGATAACCAAGCAAGGCAGCTTGTTTACGAAAAACTTGGTTTAAAAAACGAACAAGCATCTATCAAAATAAAATTAAAAAGGCCAAGAAAGACATATGCAAGAGACGTCTCAATTGAAGAGTTTGATCAACGAACGCATTTTTGGGGCCTTAAAGCACTACCAAGAGAGTTTGTTGATCGCCTCTTGAATTGCATTCGCGGTGAGTTTCAGCACAGAGACATCTACAATAATGCAGAGCAATGCTATGAACTTAACATTGATATCGAATTGTTTAGACAAGAATTCAAAGAATTAGATCCTGCAAGTTTGTTTGGCCTCTTTGACAATCTTAAAACCTTAGAAATGCTTTATGATATTCATGCGGAGTTAACACTTTTGGATTCAACTAAGGTAGGGCTGGACTTCTTCAGTGATGGACAATTTCAATCAGTATACATTTACTCTCTAACCGAACTCTTCAAATCAAGAAACTGTTTAACACTTCTAGATGAGCCAGATTCTTTTTTACATCCAGATTGGCAATTTAACTTTCTTACACAAATAGACAGTATTTCCAATTCAGCAGAAGCTACCAATCAAGTACTAATGGCTACTCATAGTGCTGCGACTTTGATGACCACAGCTACGCAAACTCTTAACAGCATCCAACGCTCTGAAAATGGAGACTCTCAGATTGTCAGTATACATAAGAGTGACGCCATCAAGTCTCTATCAGGCAATAAAATAACCCTTGCCGAAAATGAGACAGTAATGAGCATTTCTACTTATCTAAGAAACTCTGATCAACCAGTGCTCTTTACTGAAGGTATCTCTGACGAATACATATTGGATATTGCATGGAAAAAGCTATTTAATGAAGAGCCTCGCCCATTCTGTATCCACAACGCATTTGACCGTAACTTCCTAAGAAACTTAATGTCTAGAGATGAACTAAGACAAAATCATCCTGAACGTAAATTTTTTGCCTTATTCGACTTTGATGAGGCATTCGATGATTGGAATGGTCTATCAAGCAGAAATAAGGGACTAGACATCGAAACAAACGCCTTCAAAGGTTTAGCTAGGCAGCTAAAAAGAAGCAACTCACCTGTTAACCAATATGTGATGCTCTTACCTGTTCCCGACATTGCTGCTATCAAGAAACAGGCTTTAAAAGCTGACAATACTCCATGGGGAAGAGGGTCAGATTCACATATAGCCATAGAGATCTTGTTCTATAAAGAAGAACTGTTGGGGACTTACTTTCAAAAAGAACCTACCTCTTGTGGGGGAGAACGAATCGTGTTCTCTGGTGACAAAGTTCATTTTGCTAAAGACTATGTGCCATCATTGTCCCAAGAGGAGTTCGAAATATTCAGACCAATGTTTAATTTGGTTTCTCGCTTAATCAATGACGAAGAGGCTTCTACGAATGCAGCATAGAGAGTGGATAAGGGATTCTTTTGAGTTTATATAACATCGCTGATAAAAACCTCACCGCACTGACACCGACCACTTTTGCAGCCGAAGGGCTGCAAGAGCGGCACGATTTACAAGAAGCGCTGAAAGGCTGTATTGATGCCATCGCTCCTGATTGTTTGGTGATATCAGAAGAGTTTTCAGACTGGGAAGACAGCCGTCGCCGTATTGATCTATTAGCCATCGACAAAAATGCCAACTTAGTCGTCATCGAGCTTAAACGGGATGAAATCGGTGCGCATATGGAACTGCAAGCGCTACGATATGCCGCAATGATCTCTACCATGACGTTCGACAAAGCGTGTGACTACTATGCTCAGTACTTAAAGAAAGAAGGCCAAGAGATTGAAGCCCGCGAAGCCATCCTGGAGTTTGTCGATCTTGATGAAAACAGCCTGGATGACTTTGGTAACGATGTTCGAATCGTTCTAGCCTCAGCAGACTTCGGTAAAGAACTCACCACTTCTGTTTTGTGGCTGCGTGATAAAGGCATCGATATCAGTTGTGTGCGCCTTACGCCCTACCGCTACAAAGAAGATGTACTGATCAATGCCGAACAGATAATCCCTGTACCCGAGGTAGAAGAGTACCAGGTGAAGTTCCGCGAGAAGCGTGCCGAGCAGCGCACAAGCGTTCAAAAAGGCGAAAAAGATTACTCGGAGTACCGCTATAACGGTCATACCTATAAAAAGCGTCACCTCGCGCTCGCGTTAGTCACTGACTGGATCGAGAAGCATCAGCCACACAGCTTGAATGATGTACTCAACGCATATAACGAGCCAGTAAGACGACGCATTGCCATCCTAGCGGATGATATACCTCAAGGTAGAATTCGTCGCTTCCACAGCGATGAAGACGCGCTGATTACCCTGCCTAACGACGAGGTGATAGCCATCACCAACCAGTGGAGCCTCAGCAATATCACTCGATTGATTCACTTTGCAGAGCAAAGTGGCATGGCTGTAGAAAAAGTTAGTTAGTAATATCTAATGGAGAGAGCAATGGGCTTTACCAGACTCAAGGAAATCATTAGCAAAAACAAAATAGTAATCTCTATCGCGGCGCTCTTAACTACCACTTCTTATGTTTATGAAGCAAAAGATACTGGGATGCGGTTTGTGCAAGATATGAAACAGATTATCGGGTATGAGCAACCGACACTCGTAGCAGTACAAGGCGATGGTGCTATGGAAAAGCGCTTAAAATTAGCCAAGCTGGAAGCATCTAACTACAGCATTCCAAGCAGTTCCGCCGCTGTGATTAAGTTTCTGTCATTGCCATGGCTGAACAGCCCCCAGTCGCACATAGCTAATACTGAGCACGATTATACCTTTGCTATCGTGACAACCGTTTCTCCAATATCTTCCACATCAAGTGAGCACGTTTTTGATGGTGGGGATTGCCGCCTAGGCGTCAGAGCATCAAATATAGAGAAAGATAAAATGATAGCCAGTTTTGATATAGTAAGCCTATCTTGCACTGACAACGCTGGGTATGCCTATAGTATTGAGCCAGACTACCCTATAGGCTACATATCAGCTTTAAGTAACCCAGGTATCAACAAAGTTAAAATCGTGGACAATGATAGATATATAACAATCGATCCTAAGACAAACTATTATGCGCAACTTTATCACTCCTTAGATAAGATTGATAAACTGGGAATTTCTTTCGTCGGCAGATTTTAAAGTTCCCATAACCATTAATGGCGGTAACTAAATCCACTATACATCTTGATTCCAGTGGCGCTTAATAGTAGCGATACCCAAGTTAAGTTGTACAGCCGCTTTACTTTGAGACATACCTTGTGACTTGCATGCCTGTACCAACTTAGTTGTTTTCGTTGCTCTAGGTCTACCTAACTTCTTTCCTTCAGCCTTCGCTCTAACCAATCCCTCTTGAGTTCGTTCCCTTATTCTATTCCTCTCGAACTCAGCAAATGCCGAGAACATCTGCAACATCAGCCTTCCTTCGGAAGAGCTAAGATCAGCGACTGGTAAATCTAGGCAGACAACACGAATACCTTTACTATCGAGTAAACTTACCGTTTGCTGAACATCAATATTATTTCGTCCAAGTCGATCAAGTTTTAGAACGACTAAGGTGTCACCTGCTTCTATTTTATGTTCGATTAGGTTTGAGAATTGCTCTCTGTCTGTAGCCTTCGTACTACCAGAGACGGTTTCACTGATTACACGAGAGTCAATCACATCATAGCCAGCATTGCGAATAGCTAAAATTTGGTTCTGTGTAGTTTGTTCCGTTGTTGAAACACGGCAGTAGGCAAAAGTGCGTCCAGTCATCTCACGTCCAGTATCATAAAACCTAGCATCAATATAACATTGGTATCATATAATTGATAGGTATTTTTATGATACCTTTTATAGGGGGGCATCACTGTTATCATTTAGCGGTTGTTTTTTGATACCTCATTTAATAGGTTGGTATGAAGAGAACGCGGCTTCATCAGTGTAATAATTCCTCATCCCTCGCAGAAACTCGACGGTTGTTTCTGGCAAGCCACAAACGTGTGTATCAATAGTTACCCTGCTCAGCCCCTCTTGGCCTCTACTTGCAGACTGGCTTTCAACCAATTCAATAAATTTCTGCTTGAGATTTATCGCTGTGGGCAAGTACGTTCCAGGAACATCAATGTAATCGTCAATAGTTCTGATCACTGACTGATACGCCTCTGGATCTTGTGAGCAGTAAGGAACGAGTCGCTTTATATCAAATGGGTTCAGCGGCAACAAACTGCTCCAAGCAGGGCTTCTTGTCAAATGTTGCGCTAGTTCAATGCTGTAGACATTATTAACACACACATAACGCACTCGCTCCAAGGACAAAAGCTCTGATACGAGATATTGAAAGAACCCCTGCCCTCTATACCCAGGCGCTAGATAAATACTCTCAATCGCGGGGCAACACCTTAAGATGCTAGCCCATTCATTTGGACATCTATCGTCATACGCTATTTTTTCTCTTGCAGATAGAGTCTGTGCAATTTCGGGTGGAAAACAAGATGGGGCTCTGATTTGCAGCTCCAACCAATCTGAACTGTACTCGAAAACTTGTTCAGGGTATGTGGGGGAAAAGTTGTATAGATTTGCTATTTGCTTAGCCGCATTTTGGATCTGGCTCATAATTGCCTCCGAGATGAACAAGTTTCAACGGGGATTATGTTCTAGATATAGTTCTAGCCACGCTTTAAACCAATCGATCTCAGATGTAGTGATTTCACGATGGTCACTGTCATGCCAATCATCGAAGAAAATTTCAAATGCATCTATATCTCCTGATAGCAACAGTGACATTGGTGACGCAGTGACATACTTATTTTGTTTAGCGATAATGGCGGTTAGGGCGTCATTAACATCTAAGCCATTCTCAAAAGCAACCTCGTGTTGAAACCTTTCAGCCTCTACCCGATGAACTAATACACATTTTTCTGAGTACAGCCAGTCAATGGCATTTAGATCCCCCATGCGCCTTAAGTTAGGGATGTATTTTTCCAAAGCAGGTAGGATTTTTCCGTTATTACAGAACTGATCTGAGAGATAGTATGTTTCTGACTGATGAATGAGCTTAAGTGCCATTGCTTGAGAATCGTGAGGAACTTGATACGAGAGTATCCAGTTCAGGCTGTTTAGCAGCTCTACCGTGCGTTTGAATCTTCTTAGTTCATTTGAGTTGTTAGAGTTTTTGTCTACGTCACACATGTTGTTCACCCCTATCAACTGAGCCATAGTCAACATCTTATACCCAGAACAACCAAATGGTCAAATAGCCCTTTTATTTCAATTATTTACGCTATAATAATTGAAGAACAATAAAGATAAGTGGTGAAGTAAATGATTATTTATGGCTTGTTTAAATTACGTACTGATTTTGAATACTGTGACCTTCACACTCAGTGAGTGCGAACGATATGAGAGAAATTCCACGTTTTTTAGCTGTTTGACAACAACTAATTATTTAGTATAAAAAACCAATTCAAGCCATAGCTGCAAGATTTAGTACTGATTTTCAATTTATTTCAATCGAAAAATGTGGTATAACTATTATAACTTTCATAACAATTATAAATTTATATCACTAATGTAAGGAACGAAATTTTTTCAGGACGTTTGATCAGAGTTTTCTCTAATTCCTGCACTTCAAAACACTGCCATTAATGGCACTTTCTCTGCCAAGCTTGGCACTAACACTGCCATTAACGGCACTTTCCCTGCCAAAGCCTCGCACACAGATAGTGCGAAACCCTTTCCTCTCCGCACTATCTGTGTGCAAAATTCAACCAATGTTGTTCGTACTATTTTTTTTGGATGGGTGCACTTTTCTCGCTGATGAGTTAACAGCTTCGGCAAAAGCTTTTGCTTCTTCTTCTGTGAAGTTCTTGCGCTCTTTTCTCTGTTTATTCTTAGTCATAAATCCTCTGACGCTATATTACTCATTCGAAGCCCAAGCAACTATAGGTTCTTTACCCCTACTCTTAGTCGAGCGGAATCGAATCTATAAGATTTGGCAAATCACTTTATGACGAGGTAACATTCCAACTCAGTGAATGACACATACTGTTCAGTGATGTACTGAGGGCTTTGAACAATCAAGCCCTAGATGATGGTTGCATCTTAGTTCTTTGGTTGAACTGGGCTTTATACGTTAAATGTAGACACAATAGTCTCCTACGTTGCTTCAGTTACATTGAGGAGACGTCCCATAAAAAAGGGACGGATGTCTCTTTGGACTAAAGCGCATAGTTATTTGATTACTTTCGCTTTATTAAAAGCTCTAGTAAATCCAGTGGTATCGAAGTAAGTAAAACGTTCGTTACCACTACTATCATCAGGGAACTGAACGCGTATCCATTTCTTGGCATACTTGAATTGTGTGATAGCAGCATTTGCTGCACGTTTACTTGATGGGTAATATGTCCAACCTCTACGAAGAAAGTCACTTGTGGGTGTACATTTGCGTGTGTACGCAATGTTAGCGTTACCTATTTCAAGTACGACTTCCTGACGGAAGTCTTCTGGTTTGAAACACAGTGATGCGTAATTATTAGCATTGGTGAACAACACATACCTTTCGAAGGTATCATCAAGTGTTTCAATACTAGCTACAGAGATGTATAAATCTTTAGTTCCATCATCTGGGTTGATTCGAGTAGCTATCTGAGCTGTGGTGTATGTGTCGTCAAGACTATTGTTTGACTCCCATGACCATTCACTTGCGCGTGCGATGTTAACTAAAAGAGTTAAAGCCAGCGCTGCTGCATATTTCATTAGAACTCCTTGAATGTGAAATAAGGTCGTTTGAGTGTTTTGAACAGTTCCAGCAAGACTGGACACTCTATTAAGCGACATTTTGATTTTCAAAGTTAACTGGGTTTAGATACCTGAGAGCACAGTGCCTTCTTGTCCAACTATAATCAACCTCTATGTATTCAAAGATCGTTTAGCGCATCTCGTCTCATGAGTGGCTCATACTGTATCGCTTCCACTTTCATTGAATGGAAAAGCTCTCAACACAAACAGTGTCCCAGCAATTTCCATTCCTACTCATACTTTGCTTTAGATTATAAAGATAACTTGCTCGGGGAAGCCACGACGAGACAAGGCCATTGATAACGCATCACAGACCAGAGTTGCCGTCATTCGAGTATCCCTAGACCAACCGATAGCTTGCCTTGAATAAGGGTCTATAATCACCGTCAAATACCACCAGCCTTCACTTGTCGCCACGTAAGTGATATCTCGCTCTCATTTTTGATTCGGAGACTCCGCATTGAAATCTTGAGCCAACAGGTTCGGAGCAACTGGCAAAGTATGTTTGCTGTCCGCTGTACACCTATATTTACGTGCCGCTTTCGGCATTAAATCCTGCCACTTCATACTCGCGGCAATGGTGTTAACATTGCCGTTATCACCGTTCTCCGCCAGCTCTTTCTGGATGCGCCCTGAGCCATCACGGCCTTTGCTAATATCAAAACTCCTCTTTGGCCTTCGTATCTGTTACCTTATGCTGGATAGCCTTGTGGCGATGCTTAATCCAGTCATAAAACCCAATTCGTGAAACGCCGAACACCTAAGCCATATGGGCAATGCTGAAGCTCAGCGAGTGTTAGAGCATAAATTCGTAGCAATCTACTTTAGGTTGTGGGGCCTTTTTACAATATCTCGCTCTTCAGCCCGCTCAGCCAATTGTCTTTTGAGTTTGGGCACTTCCGCGGCTAAATCTTTTCCTCGCTGACTGATACTGATATCGCTTTTAGCTCCCCACGTCACCATAGTTCTGAGATTCATGTAACAACAATTGCTTCGCTGTCGCAGCTACTCCAACTTTCTCCGCTAACTTCAGCGCTTCTTCTTTAAACACTACTCTCAACGACTATCTTGTGATAGTCCTTGCTCATCAGCAAACTCTCTAACTATGCTCTCGATCACATTGACGTATTGAGAATAGCGACAACAAAACAAGATTTGAGCATTGTCACTGCTAATCTCAGCACGAACGTTGTTCATACCGTTGTCGATCGCAAATTGATGCGCTTTCCACTCACATCTAACAGCTCTAGCTTTAAACTTTGTTCTGGACAATTGGTTTATCACTTCTCTAGGATTCATTTCTGAAGTGATTGCTAAAGTTGTTTTGCAATATGGCATCGTTGCACTCTTAAGTTTGATTGAGATTAAAGCACTCCAGTCTCAGTTCGTAAATTACGAACCGCGTAATACGAACTAATACATATCAAGCCATTAGCATTATTGCTAACTGTCTAACATATTGATCAGGCTTTCTAGCTTATTATGATTCCAACGGCCTAGCAATTAATAGCATAACGCAATATGACTCTTCAGCACGTTCCTTTTGGCTTGAGAAACGAAGACCACTCTTTTGTGGATGTCTCTGATGTTGCTCGCGGAAAGAAATGTGGCTGTATTTGCCCGTCTTGTCACACCCCACTCATAGCCCGACAAGGAGAGGAGAAACAATGGCACTTTGCTCATGCAACTCGCAAGGTAGATAAAACAGATAAGGAGTGTGACTTTTCCTTCTTTGTTTCAGTCAGAATGATGGCAAGACAAGTAATTGAAACAGGGATTAAGATCGCTCTGCCAGAGTTCAAGTGCACGGTAGATCGCCTAGCTAAGGGAGCCCACTTCAAAGAAGAGTTTCTGATAGCAAAGCAATCAACTATCGAACTAAATGACGTCCATAAGGAAGTACCGTTTTCAAATTGTATTGTCGACATTGTTGGTAAGGTTGAAGGTTTCTCTTTTGCCATCTATTTTACCCATCCAAGTCGCCCACTCCCTACTGAGCTTGATGCTTCGAACAATCAACAAAGTGGTGTGCTAGAAATTAAACTCGATGATACACACTACTTGTTTAAAGAAGATCGAACTGGAACTCGGCAACTAGATAGGCTGGAGCAGTTTCTACAGAATGACCTTTCATCAAAAAGTTGGGTATTTCACCCGCGAAAAGCATCAATGCAGAAAGCAGCATATCAACGTTTGAACTCGGCTATCGCTAGCTATCAAGCCAAACCTCACTCAACAACTAATCATTCTGGTTCTAGAGGCCGTTCATTCTCTCTACACAACGACCCTTGGCTTGCGCCAAGAAGCAAACCGATAGCTCCTCCGCCACCGATACCCAAAAGAACAGCAACATTCGAATGCATCATGTGTAACTGCCAATGGCAAGCTTCATTACCAGGGCAACCTACCTGCCCCAAATGTCATAACCATTTGTATGCTAGTGAAATAGCGAGAAAGAACTGAGGCACCATAAATGCAGCCTCAGTAGCTTTCCATTAAAAATAGGCGATTGTTAATTTGCTTTGGCTGGTGGTATTTCAGTCAGCTTGCTCTCAAGCAACGACAAGGCACTCTTCTTCTGTGTCATGAACTCATAGGTGATGTAGTGCGCCTCGGCTACGTCACCAAACGAGTGATTTTGAATATAGTTCGTTATATCTCGCCTAATATCCAGTTCAAGCATTATGTTTTTAACTGAACGCCGAAGATCTCTTGGAGTGAACTTGGGAAATCCCGTCGTTTCACAAAATTTCCTTAACTGTTTTGCTACGTAGCTAGGGTCAACATGCCCCATAGTATTGGATGCGGAAAACAGTAATGGGTTATGAGCTTCATCAATAAAACGAAGACTATCAACTTCATCAATCATCGATTGAACGTTTTGTCCAATGGGGAGAACATTTGCTACCGAGGTCTTGGTACAGTTCTCTTCTAGTACTAACATGTCATCAGAACCTATAAACGATGACCGTTTGGAAAGAAGTAGCTCTAGTGGTCGCTGCCCGCCCAGAAAAATCGACATCTTGAGCAACAAAAATATACGCTTGTCGAAGTACTTCTCATTATTTGGATCCATAAACCTTTGGATTTCATGAAGCGATAAACTTCTGCGACCAGGCTTGCTTTTGTTCTGTTTCTTGATTCGACTTACAGGATTAACTTGAGTGAAGAACCTCAAGTTTTTTTGGTAGTTAGCAGGATCGTCATCAAAATCGATGGCTAGTTCGAACATTTTGTGAAGGATACTTCTAATCTTATCTGCCTGCACAGGAGCCGAAGGTGTTATTTTCCCAAGAAGAGCAAGTATGTCCTGTTTAGTGATTGTATTAACCCTACGGTCAGGTGCAATCTGGCCTTCAATATAATATTTAACATGCCGTTCATATCGGCTTAGGCAACGTTTTCGCTGTTCTGGGTCTTTGTGTTTTGATGAAAGATGTTCAAAAAACACATCTAGAAGGTCAGCGAAAGCCCCATGCGCTTGTTGGCGACGTCGCTCCTCTTCGGCTTTGCGCTTGTCATTCTCCATTTTCTCCTTTGGATCTATTCCGCTAGCCAAAAGAGCAGAAAGTTCCACTCTATGTTCTCGGGCAGTTTTAAGACTCATTCCCGAGACTGACCCCAGTTTTATGAACTTTGATTTTCCGCCAACTATGTATCTGAAATAGTAAAGCTTATTCCCCGATGGAGTAATCTTTACTCCCAGAACACCCGAGCCTCTCTCCCCATTTTTATCCCAAATATAGTACGCATTGCTTTTCTTCGGTTTTGCGCCATTGATCTTTGTCTGTGTAAGTGTCGTTCCCATAAAGTACTACCTAAATTAATTATGGGTATTGTGCAGAAATGAAGACTTTGACCATAGATTCATTGAATGCAACAAACTATATTGACAAGTAACTTTACCAATTTTGCAGTGAATATTGGGTCAAGTAACGGGTCAAGTTAGCGTGAAGTACTATGAAAGGCAGTGAAACTAAAAAACACAACAAGATCCAGTAACCCTTTGAATTTAAAAACATATTTAAAGACTGTAAAAATCCAAAAAATCTCCCAAAAACCTAATTTCCACCTCTCCTAAGGGGCAGGTCACAGGTTCGAATCCTGTCGGGAGCGCCATATTAAAAGGGCTAGCAAGTTAGTGATTGCTAGCCCTTTGTTGTTTTTGGTGTTATGTGTAGGAAAATCGTAGGTTAGATTTTGATATCTAATACATTTTGACGATAAATCGATCAACCTCAAGCAATCTTAGCTGCTTGTTTTTATAGCGATTCGGCGCTTCCAAATATACCCCACCCCTTCTTGAGACTCCACTGGGGAGTTGCTTCCCATAGCATGATGTCAAGACTTGAGGCGTGCGTATAGCTTATTGAAATAGCCTGATTGACTAAGTGGAAACTCGGAAAGCATTCGTTAAGGAATGAACCCTACATGAGAGTTTCGACTCACTTTTGGACAAAGGTGAGTTACCGTTCTAGCTAATTTAGCTTATGAGGAATTAACAAGAGTATAGCAAAACCTCTTATCGAGAGGCCAATTTTGTCGGCCACTTCAGTTATAAACTACAATGAATCAGTAATACGGATATTCACATCGAATCATAAGGAGGTAGATATGAACCAAAGTATATTTGTTTCGATCATCGGTATGTCAATTGGCTTAGGTTTATCCGTACCAGCCTCTGAAGCTAATGATTTTGACATCAAAGTTGATGAATCAGGTCAAGTCATTGTAAGTTGCGAGTACGCCGCGATGACCTCATCGGAATATTTAGACAAAATCATCAGCGGCCAATATTTGTTAGAAAGTAAGGAAGGTCAAGAGTGTAGCCCTGAACTAGGTAATTCTTTAAAGGTCAAGAGCGAGGGAGTAATAATTGGAGTTCCCAGCGTACCAAACCCTATTGCTCCAAGGTGTAAATGCCCAGAAACTTATGAAGCTGAAGTGCAACTTAGGTGGATGGCAGTAAATCAAATGGTAGTTAAACGAAACCAACAACAATTGTCTGAGCAGTTTGACACTCTCGAAGCCAGTCTTGATCAAAAGAATCTTAAGTATTTACTAGATAAGCCTGAGTTCAGTAGTCTAAACCAATTAAGAGACTAAAATATGGATGAACAAAATAGTCTATTTAAACGTATCTTTTCTGGTGCTCTTCATATAGGTGATGTTTTTGGAAAGATCGCAGCGTTTGTAGGTATACCAAGTGCCATTCTAGCCTCAATGCTTTATTGGAATGAAATTTTGGATCGGTTTACTACGCCTAACTTTGCTGCCAATATTGACGTGATCGAAATTCGTTGTGGAGTTATTCTTGACTCTGACGCAAAGGTTAAAGAAGCTGTTTTAGATTTCGGTAAGGCGTGTGGTGAGGCTCCTCTAGCAATATCATTTGAAGTACTAATGCAAAACAACGACACAATTCTTCGTACTCTCGTCGACATGTCTGTCACCATTGAATCCGAGTTAATAGAGCGAGAAATATCTCTTCCTGTCACACATATAGTTGCAGAAGGTGTCACCAATTATGTCAAGTCTACATCACTAGTACCTTGGGATAATCAAGTCTTTGATAATGGTCAGCACCGTCGCTTTGAAGTCCAATTCTCGCCAATTTTTTCTGAATCTATATTAAAGTATTCAAAATTTCGGGATAGATTTAATACAGAGCCAGACAAGGTCGAGAATAGCAGTATGTTGATAAAGATATCTGCTAGATATGCAGGAATGGACGAACAGATTGAACTAGCAAAATGCCAAGTTCTGTTTGAACCTGAAAGTGTACGACGATTTGCTTCCAAGCCAGTAGGAGAGCAAGTTGCTTACGTAAGACGATGTAATTTAGTCTAGTCATCCACTGACCAATACTTTACTGAGTTTTTTTGGTATGAAAACCACCAAAGCGCAATGCCTTCCTCATTTGAGCTCTTTTTTTTAAGCTCATTCACTGATTTTCGGTCAATAAATGACCTAACCTATATGGTCACCTAAACTTGATTGGTTTGAACAAGGGAGAGACGATCTATGGATGAGCAATGGCGACCTATAAATGAAAGTAAATGGAGTCTCGTTGTACATGAAGTAACGAAAACATGTGCGACACTATGGTTTGGCACACTCTATCACCACATGAGAAAGCCACACAAAGTAAGCATCATTGTTTCAAATGATACCGACGGCACAACAAAAATAACTAAGATTAGAAAATCTGACTGGGAAAGACCATTCAAAGCCATCACTAGTCAGCGCTTCTATAAAAAAACCAACGTAATTAATCTCAATCCTGGCCAAAGATACTGGATCAAGGTTGTCGAACACTTTCCTAATGAAGACACAAAGAAAGACGAGGAACTAATCCTAGCCAAAGGAAGCTTTTGGACACTCCCCGACAGTGTGGATAGTTTAGACAAAGGCTTTACCGTATCGCTTGGAAGCTGTTTCTATGAAGAACATGATGGCGGACAAACAAGTTCAAGCTACCAAGCTTTAATGGAAAGCAAAAAAGCCAAAGCAAGGCCACACATATCCTTCCTAACCGGTGATCAAGTCTACCTTGATATCGGGGCGGACTCTTTAAGCCCCATACCTAAAGAAGTCAGAGAACGAGTTGCAGATGATTATGCGATGCAGTGGCAGGGCCTTCGAGGCGTACTCTCTAACGGTGGAACTTGGTTTTTAGCAGACGACCACGAATATTGGAATAACTACCCATTTATCGAAGGTTGGTCTCCATTCATTCAGGCACTTCGAGTTCCCGCAATTAAGCGAGCATGGCAAAGCACAGCGCGAGACGGTCTGATTCATGTACAGCGAGTAACACCAGTAAGAATTTTCGATATCGGAAACGACGTATCCTTCTGTACTGCTGATCTAAGAAGCTTTCGACAGAAATCAAGAATCCTTCCAGCCGCAAACATAGAGAGAATCTGCACTTGGATAAAGAAATTGAAATCACCAGGGGTACTTGTGTTGTCTCAACCAATAATTGAACCCAAAGGCAGTGATTCCGACCGAAACTTCGTTTCCTACACTAAGGACTACAGTACTGTTGTCCAAGCAATCAAAGATGCCCCGCATGACATATTGGTTCTGAGCGGTGATATTCACTATGGACGCATCTGCAAAGTGAACTTCAAAGGACGTGCAAACCGCCTGTTTGAAGTCGTTTCTTCACCCATGTCCAATTTAAGTGGCGTGAGCAGTCTTGCTGTTTCCAAAGCCGATGAAGACAAACGTCTTGAGTATTTTCCTGCCATTGATATTGATGGCGTAGACAAAGTTAAAATTGGTTATGGCAACCCATGGTCTGTTAGTACAGAGTTCGACCTTTTGGAGATTAAATACCTACGCGAGCGAACGAAAGAACACTTCATGACATTGCGCTTCAACAAAGCCAAAACTGGGGAGTTGAAAGTAGAAGTCAGAGCATGGCTTTGTCGAGAACAAGACCCAACGACAGGCTTGCCAAAAGAAGACTGGGACAAACCCGTTAGGATGAAACTTAAGTGATGGAGCTATCACAAGCCGAAATGCAAAAGAGTAACATAAGCCAAGGCATAGCGTTTTGTGGTGCTTTAACCGAGTAAGTGTTCTCAAAACGCCTTAAATATATAGTCACATCAAACTCATTGAGGCGTTGCTTTCTCGGAGAGATACTTGTTCTATTCGGAACAGCTTTATAACAGATTATTGGACATAAATGCGTTACTAAAAACGAACATTAGCAATTCGTGAATGACTTTTTATAAGGCAAACATTACTAATCAATACGCCTTCGTACAGTGCGCGCTTTGTGCCCTTATGTTTAATGCAGCTTACGTCTATTCTAATTCACGATTCATAAACTCTTTCTCTTTAGAGAGAGTTAACTATGAAGTATCACGAAATGACTAAAAACTATATTTTTCGTGAATTTTAATGCGGCCTTACGCTAGAGCTGACTGCGGAACTTTGTTTTAAAAGTGAGGACAATCAAGTGCTGGGATAATGGGCAAACAATTCCAAAAGTATGCAAGAGGCTAAGACGCCACCATAGTCGTTTAGAACTATCTCATGATAAAGATAGACGTTATTTTTTCCAATTTAAAAGCTAAATAGTCAATTCTGAATAGCTGAACGATGCTCGTTAAACGTGTGTATTATGTTGTAAAGAACATCCTCGACTTGCCGAGTGCCGTATTGAAATAGTACAGGGACATAGTCTTTGAACTCAGATACCGTCAATATCCTTGATTGTATAGCAGTTTGAACAGCTCCCAAACACCGAGAAACAGAGTAAATCATGATTTTTTCGTAAAGGTCTAATAGATTATCCGCATAATCTTTTTGTCTATTTCCCTCGTGAATTGATTTGTTTCTCAAAATTCTAATTTGATTTAAGAGGTCATCTATCCTTTTGCTCCAAAAAACATAGTCACTATTATCACGTAGTGATTGCATCATACTTGGAGACACTTCGGCTTGCTTTTTACCGTTAGGAAAACCTAAAAACCAGCGAACAGTGGGGATAATGTTATCGTTATCATTTTCCTTGAGTAGAGCCTCTAAAGCAAACCACTGAAAGAGAATTTTTAGTTGGACATTAGATTCATGTTTCGCGTGGCGGAACCAATGAGTTGCTTTAATGTAGCGTTCAGCTAATTCAGAATCATTCGCTTGAACGACATTTATAAAGTCATACCTATTTACTTCGGTATATCGAGTCATGTAAGAAGTCGTTAGGTTGAAGCCATCTTTGCTTATAGCACTAGATATACCTGTATTAAGGTTTTTAATAAAACCTACATTGGTACACGAAATGCGAGATATTGGGTGGTTAATTGCCTTTAAATCGAGAATTTCGGAAATTATGCTATTTGCGATAGTGATTGCGCTCTCGGTATCATTTGCCTCAGTTATGGTACAAATCCTAGAATAAACTTGTATAGAGTCATAGTCGTAGTCATTGAGCTTGGCAGAGTCTTTAAACAGCTGGATTTCGTCGTCACTGTCTGCTTTGTAAGAGCGCAACTCGGCATCCTTATACACTTCAGTCAAAGAACTAACTAGGCTATTAGAGTCCAGTATTTTTACGATTAAGTAACTATCCATTATTTGCGACTCTCACAATTGTGTTAAGTAACTCCGTGATGGCAATTGGTCTTAAGTGATTCGAGCCTCGATTATTAAGCACTTTTTTATTTCGCTTTAATATTTTCAACAAAACAGTCAATAAAGCATAGTTGGTATTGTTCACTGTAATATCGTACATCTTATCTATCGTTTCATTACTAAGTTTGTTCTGTTGGTTGAACAGGTCGAAAACTTCAATGCACTTCGGAATGTCGTGCACTGCATAGAAGTACGATAGAAGCAAAAGACGATGTTTTTCTGAGTCATACTTAAGCTTAAAAAGTGTCTCATTGAATTGTTTAGCGCGATGCGAATCAAAAGTAGCAGTGCTAACTTTCATCCCAAGAATTGCTGTTGAAAGAGAGTCTGGCTTCAATTTAAATAGTTGCTCAAAATAGAATTTTGCCTCCAAATACCTTTCTTTTTCTAACAGATAATCAACCAGCTTTGTGAGACGGAGTGGCTTCTTTTTGTGTTTAGCATCAGTATCCCTGACCTGCTTTTCGAGTTTGTATAGATTTCCCAATCTTTAGCCCAGCCATAAAGAATAATTTTTGAAATCAAGCATATGCTCATAAGAACATAAATCTATCAAAGATAAAGGTACTGAACTACTTGTTTTACGTGGCTGATTGCATTTGTAATAGAGACTTTCACCCCGTATCACATATCGGGGATTAACAGCCAACAACATGAGAAGAATGGATAACTTTTAATAGGGCAAAAGCCCATGAACAGGATGTGAATGAGTAAAGGTCTACCAATTAATGGGGCAAAAGTAAGCTACAGGAATGACTAGATTTAGGCACTTTACCGTATATCGTAACTAATTTGCTTACTTACGTTCTTTAGTTGCACCCCGACCTTACTAAACGCCTTTTGGATAGTCGTTGAGACATGCTGCTGACCTTCTCCCATTAAAAAGTTTGATCTATCTTGATTGGTTTCGAATACGCAGACGATTTTTAAGCTCTGTGGAAAAGAATTGAATTTGACAGTATGAGTCACCCAAAGAAAACCATCGTAGCTTTTTAGCGTCCCTTCACATACTTCGGTCAGTACGTCTCTGATTAAATTTTCAACTTTCTTATCTGATTTACGCATGGAGAAAATTTCCTATTTGTAATGGATAAATAAATATGACCGCATACTTAGCACTCCCAATGTTTGGAAAGTAGGTCAACCAACAGGGGTTGAGGTTGGAGTATACCCACATCAAACTCATAAAGGACATCGGCCTTTCAGAAATAGAGAAAAGCCTGTTTCGACACTTGCTAGCAATCTGTCTGCTCTCGAAGGCTGTTGGATAACAACGAAACGCCTATGTTTGCCAGCACACGCCCTATGAAAGCCGTTAATAACGTTATGTTATCATTTTTATAATTATTGATAATTTTTAAAAACCACCAGTCATACTTATACTTCTCCACATCGAAACGAAATACGAAACGAATAATCAAATCAGTTTTTGGAGAAAGTTATGAAAATGAATCACGTTGGTATCATGGTTGGCGATATGGACAAAGCGGTAGAGTTCTACACTAAAGCGCTAGGCCTTCGCGTTGTAATGAACAACACTAAAGTAATCGAAGAGCGCGAAAGTGCAATCGGTCGTATGTGTATTGCAGTATTTGGTGAAGGCTTCAAAGGCTTCAACATTGCTCACCTAGTAACTAATGACGGTATCGGTGTAGAGCTGTTCGAAATGGTTGACCGTGAAGAACGTCATAACGTTGACTTTTCTCGCCTAGGTATCTTCCACTTCTGTCTACAATTGCCAAAAGAGCAGTTTGAATCAGCAATCAAACGTGTAGAAGAGTTTGGCGGTAAAGTGCGCATGGATATCCACCGTTACCACCCAGAAGATGATTCTAAGCAAGCGCAAATGGTTTACCTAGAAGACCCGTTTGGTAACTTATTTGAGTTCTACTCTCACTCTTACGAAGACACTTACGCTTCTGACTACGAGTAACTCTCTCAGTTGCTAATTAAATAATTTTAATGCCCACTAGATATTTGTCTCGTGGGCATTTTTGTTTTATTGCCTCAATGAATCTCGAAGAAAGTGAATTAGTGAGCCTCTTGCTGACGCAAACAACACAAACGATAAAGTTTAAGTGAGCCGTGCAATTTGCTCTCTTACAATCTCTAAAGCTGATTGCAATTGTGGACGACTTGATGGACCCGCCAGGGATATCCTCACCGCTGCCGGAACTTCATAACGACCCACAGCAAACATTTCTGCTTCTCTCACTCTAACCCCATATTTCAGCAATGATTGGTTAAAATGATACCCGGTTAGCGGTACAGGCAAAGGTAGCCAAACATTGTAGCCAGGCACACCAATCTGGATTTTGGGAAATACCGTCTTCCAGACCCGATGACGTGCATTGAGTTCCATCGCGATCTCTTCATCTACAGCTTGCATCGCACCGCTGGTTAGCCAGCGACACACCAGATCGATGATTAGCGGGCTAACATACATACAACTGGCTCGTAGCGCACGTTGCATTAAGTCCTTGAAGGACAATGGTAGAATGACAAAACCCAGTCGCAACCCACCCGCAAAGTACTTAGAAAAGCTACCCACGTATAAGGTAATATCCGGAGCGATAGCAACTAACGGAGTCTTTCGATGAGACGGCGGGCAGTAGAGCACATCGTCCTCAATAATTAGCACGTTGTAGCGACGGCATATTTCAATGATTTTCAGTCTTCGGCTGTCCGATAGCTGGGCTCCGGTCGGGTTTTGAACTCCCGGAGTTAGATAAAGTAGTTTGGGACGATGTCTCTTACAGTGCAAAGCCAAATCTTCTGGATCTAATCCATGCTCATCAACTTTTACTGGCACTAACTTTCGTTCGGCTTGTTGACATGCGTGCATGAATTCCGGATAACACAAGCCTTCAGCAAGAATAGTATCTTGGGGACGGCTTAGTGCTTGTATAATCAACGATATTCCGTGCTGCCCTCCATGTGTCCACACCACTCGTCGGGCATCAATATCGATATTGAATTTGGTCATCAGCCATTGTCGAAGGGTCTCACTATGACCATGAATACCATCAGCGGAGTAATAATCCAGTACCGCTGCTTGCGCGATTTCTTCGTGAGATAACTCCTTCAATGCGTCAGCAAGAAATTTCGGCTGTGACAACAGAAAAGGTCGGCAACGTGCCAAATCAATACCTTTTTCTTCCAATACCGGATGATAAAAGTGATTCAGTTCAGTTTCTCTGTTCCGAACATAGGTCCCGCTTCCTACTTTGGGCTCCGTTAGTCCCCTTCGCTCAAGCTCATGATAGGCTCTAGTCACCGTTCCAACTGTCACACCCAATCGATAAGACAAAATACGCTGGGGTAACAATTTAGTATCTGGCTCCAGCTCACCACTTTCTATCACCTCAGCAATCGCATCAGCCAGTGCCATAAACTTAGGTCCGGAACGACCCGATATATCTGGGACTAACATTGTCTCTCTCCAAAGGGGTACAATTGTTTCTTGTAATCAGGATAAATAAGGCCTGAGGAAAATGAAACCAAAGAATTGTCACCATGACGCATTAACTATAGGTCAATCTCTCTGAGCACCTTTACTCTTGGGCTGTCTGTACTTGTTTGAGAGGAGAAGAAAGGAAATGACGACATTATGGGACTTAATGCCGGCCATGAGTTTATTCGCGTTTGTAACCGCCATCACCCCGGGGCCGAACAATTTATTGCTCGCCAATTCAGGGGCACAATTTGGTATCCGGAAATCATGGCGACATCTAATTGGCATTCGTATTGGTGTCGCTGGGCTGATCCTGCTCTGTGCATGTGGCGTAGGTGTCGCTCTTACAACTCACCCTAGTTGGTATCTAGCAATAAAATACCTTGGTCTGGCTTATATGTTTTGGTTGATGATAAAGCTTTTATGTACCAACCCTTTCTCCGGAAAATCCACCAAGAGCAAACCAATCAATATGACTCAGGCTACGTTATTTCAACTGGGTAATATGAAAGCCTGGATGGCATCACTCGCTTTGGTAACAAGCTATAGCCTACCCTCCAGCTATTGGCTCTCTGTGGCACTGATTACCCTAGTATTTACGACATTTGGACTGTTTGCCAATATCACTTGGGTTTGGGTTGGTCAAAAAATCCGAGTTTATCTCAATACCACCTTAAAACAGCGCATGTTTAATATCAGCCTAGCCGCTATAACGTTTATATCATTGTTGCCAGTGTTGGAGCACTCTATCTGAAAAACACCTGTCACCCTTGTTATATGAACACTAATTTCTCACAACTAATTATTGGCATATGCCAGTTATATTTATAGTATCTCTGGCAAAGCTTAAGGAGTCCATTAACCTGAAGGTAAGTTATGTCTATTCATCATCCTATCAACCACCAGCAATGCGCCATTTGCTGCCAGCCTTTTTTCAACCCACATACAACTCTTGAGTTCATTCCTACGTTAGATGGTGGAGTAAGAGCTAAAATCGTACCCATGGAGAATGTGCAAGGCTACCAAGATGTCATGCAAGGTGGGGCAATCAGCGCTCTACATGATGCCGCCATGACCCACTGCCTTTTCTCTCGCGACGTTTGTGCCATGACAGCCCAGCTTGATGTTCGCTTTATCAAGCCAATACCTCTTAACACGTTAATTGAAGTACAAGCTCATTGCTTAAAAAGCAAACGAGGTTTGTATATATTAAATAGTGGTATTTATGTGGATGGTGAGTGTTATTCAAGAGCTGAAGCGAAGTTTATGTAAATACCTCCATTGCGGATGGTCGTCAGTCTCCCTCGCGCAAGAGAAGGGCTTCAGGAGCATGTGTTCCAATGAGAATAGAGAGTTAGATATGTAGAATAAAACGCATATGGTTGAACTTTTAAGACTCTTTAGACGCTATGACATGCACATCATTTTCTAGCCTTTTGTTTTACAATCATACTCAGCGCGAGCTTGCTCAATATTAGGTTTATGATTCTCGGCCCATTGAACAAGTTCATATAATGGCTTAACTAGTTGTTTACCTAAGTCAGTCAACGCATATTCCACGCGAACAGGTACTTCTGGGTAAACGGTCCTATTTACATAACCTTCTCTTTCCAAGTCACGAAGAGTTTGCGTCAACATACGTTGAGAGATTCCTTCAATTCTAGACTTTAAATCGTTAAATCGGTCAGGCCCATCCACTAGTGCAAATAAAATAAGCAACGACCATTTGTCACCGATTTGAGCTACCACGTTTCTAACGGGACAGTCCTGAGTGTTATAAAACACACGCCTTTCCGTCTTTGTTGCTTTGACCATAACTTCTTACCTTTTCTCTCTACCAAACCCGCCAACAGTTACCAAAAGGTAACTAACGCATCTTTTGGTGCCTTATTGTACTGCTAGTTACTATAAATTACTATAGTTACTAAAAGTAACTAATGGAAAGCTGTGAAAGGGAGTTAACTATGTTTAAAGCACTAACTACATTCATCCTTATTATCGTGACTAGCCACGTCTGCGCACAATCAGCAGACACTTTAACTATTGATTTTAAAAACTTAACAAAAGCGAACTGGACAGAACAAGAAGCGAAAAATGCCGCACTAATTACTGATTTTGTTCAGCACCTAATGAACAACCATGACTTTGACTATGTGATGGAGCACTACAATGATAGTTCTTACGTTCAGCACAACCGAAACCTCCCCGATAAAGTCACCGGGCTAGTTGGATTTCTCAAGGAGTTTGTCGAGGACTACCCAGAGTACAGCTATGATGTAAAACATATCTATGCTGACGGTGACTATGTGATTTTTCACTCTCACGCCACACTCAACAGCGAAGACAGAGGAAACGATCAAAAAGGGATGAATATTATCGATACTTGGCGTATTGAAGATGGTCGGATTGTAGAGCATTGGGATTCGATTCAAGCGCTCGACTTCTCAATGCGAGTATATTCACTTATCAGTGGTGGCGATATCGAAAATGAAAATGGCGTGTTTTAGGCCTCTTTTCGCTAGTCTTGTTATCAACGCCACCTCTTTAGATGGCGTTGAATAGATGCCTTGGCCTGATTATCAGACCGAGGCATTCTCGTTAACGCCTACTCAGTATCTTGAAATGAAGCATCGGATTACTGAGAGTACAGTTTCCTCGTTGGCTCAGGCTCCACGTACTCAACCAATGCATTATCAGCTAAGGAATCAGCCTTTTCCTGCTCACCAGAGACAACAAACACCCTCTGATTGTCCAATACCTCGACTACTTCTAATTGATGAGACATTAATAACTCCCTCACCTGTTGCTCCGCTCCCTGAGTGTACTTAACGTAAAATCGGGTTGGCTGCTCTGCCATGTCCACTGGTCTCTCATCTATCGGTGGAAAGGCCGGGTTGTCCGCAAAGGTTGCTGTCATGCTAAATACAAGGGCAAATCCGATTAACCAAGTTAGCCATTGAAAGCGAGAAGGTATGTAGTTCTTCATATCCACTCCTTACAGAAATGACAGTGTCCAACTATTGATTGTTCCGGTATCTTGGCGAGCGCTATCTACCGCTTTAAGCGTCCAGTTCCCTTTAGACTCAACACCAGAAAAGTCTAAAGAATAGCTGGTCTTGATGTCGCTGGCAGAACCCCCACTATTTTCATGCAGTACTTTTTCACTGTTGGTCGGTGAGATCAATGTCAGTTTAAGATCTCCGATATAACTATGGCTAACGTCCACGGTGACCTCAAGGCTTCCGGAGTCACCAGAGCGTAAGACCTCTATTTGGCTGGTTGCTCCGCTAGTATTGTTATCAGGGATCTCGACCGCGCTGTTGTTAGTGTAAGTGGATGGTGGTTGAGTGCCGCTCTCTGCACCATTATGAGCGGCGGTGAGCATCACACCAGAATACGCCGAGTAGCCCTTCACCAGCACATGATACGTGCCTGCTGAGACGTCACTTATTGTGCAGCGTTCATTATTTCCAGATTCCCATGAGCGACAATCATAACGACGATTCGTCGGCTCTTGCTCAAAACTCACATATAGATCAGCATCACCGCTGCCGCCCACTAATGAGAAGCTGAGCTCGGTTGCATCATCGGGTACATCAAATGTGAACAGACGACTTGATTGAGCACTACCTTGGAGCGGCCCTTTAGCAATACCATTAACTAATACCGTTTCTCCCTGCCCACCATCCGGACCATTACAACCTTGATCGAGATAGCGCTTTGCCGCATCAGCATCGACTAAGCCATAACCGGTTCTGTTATCTCTGCCAGCAACATCGATATCTTTTGCACTTGCGGTTAATGCTCGGCGAACTTGTGACGCGGTGCAATTTGGATGATAGCTCCACACGAGTCCTGCTACACCGGCAACATGTGGCGTAGCCATGGAAGTTCCATTGTAATACTCGTAGTCTTGCCCTTTTGATGTGTAAACGGTAACAATTTGGCCTTGTTGAGCGGCAAGCTCTAGCCCGAGTTCCCTATTGACCGTTACTGAAATCAAGCGATATTGGTCGTTGTCATCCAATACAAACGGGTTCTGTAAACCTGGTAATTCACTGTTGCTGTAGACAATAGCAGCCCTAGCACCTGCGTTATAACAGGCTTTGACAGCATTTATCTCAGGGCGAACGCCAGAGCGTTGATTCTCGATACGCTCAGTCAAACACACTTTGTCGGTAAGATCGCCGCAGCGATAATCGCCAGACGACACATCACATTGTGCTAATTCTCCGCTAAAGGATCCTGAGATCGGGTCCGATAAATAACGGCCAGAGGTTTTTGACTTGCGGTTGTGCGATACCACACCACGCTTAAACTGACTGACGCCATTGAATACAATGTCACTCAACACCCCTTCTCCAACGGTTACCGTAGACAGTACTGCGACACCCGGAGCAGCAATCTCTACTTGGTCAGTAGCCTGAGAAAACGCTGCATGATCGTCGTTGTTATCAACCGCTGCCACAGACATTACCGCCTCATATGACGCTGGATAGCTATGCGCGGTATTCCCATCGTTACCTGCAGCGGCGATGAGCAATACGCCTTGGTCGGACAATGACTGCAAAGCATTTTGCTCAGTGCGGCTGGCTTGGCTACCACCTAAACTCATGTTCACAACATCGGCACCATTCTCTGCACAGGTTTGTATTGCTTTCACCAAGCTTGACGAATAACCCCACCCCGACTCGTTGAAAACCTTAACAATATGTAGATTCACCTGCTGATTTGGCATGACTCCTTTCACACCTTCACCATTTGCAATGGCAGCAATAGTTCCCGCAACATGCGTACCGTGAGCGTTGTTATATCCCGGTTCACTCCAAGAACCCGTTCCACTGTCATTGGTACCACGAACACGATTTCCACTCAGATCGTTATGGCTAACATCGTAGCCCGAATCAATAATGCAAACTGTTCGATTGCCAGCATTACTATCACTCAGCAACTGCGCATTAACAGCGTTGTATCCCCACGGTGTTGTTTCGCTCAGTAGAAAACGGGGAGGGTCAACTTCCACATACTCTACTTGTTCATGACTTCTTAACTTTGAAAGCTCAGCATCGTTGACCTCTATGCTGTAAATCGGCTCAGCGCTGATCTTCTCCACCGCACTCGCTTGGGCAGCTTGGAGAACATTCTCTGGCAACTGATTCAAGCTTGGCTCTGTACCGTCCGCAGAGAAGGCCTCTCTAGAAACCTCTTCTTTGAACTTAATAATGTACTTAGCTGGAAAGTCATCTTCGTTGAATGGCGCTATCTGAGAAGCATTCGCTATAGAGGTACCAAGTAGAACCAAGGTTAGTGATGACAGGGTATAAACCCCTTTTGTGTTGTGCATGTAATCTTTCCTTATCTAGCCATTTTAATTATTTTCATTCACGAACTATCACCTCAGTGACCATTTATGAACTATTTAGCTATAAGGTGTTGTCACTAACTTGCAAATAATAAGGTTTACTATTGATTGTTTTTTGCACTTCAAATCACTAAATAAACCCGAAGAGTGAACACTCAATAAGAGCATATACTCTAGAAAATTAAATTGACAAAGTTGAAATTTAAACCATTGATTTAAAGCTACTTTATGGCAACTCTCAAGATAGAAATTGAAGTATTAATTAAGAGTTAATCGTAAAAAGCGAGAAATTACTCTTAAATAACAAAGCGAAAAAATAACAATTAGCTTATTTAATTAAATTACGATTGGAATATGCACTCGTTATCTATCAAACTCATTAATAACATTTTAATTAATTAAATTTGACTACGGCTATTTAGGTAACAAATAAGTTTATTGCAAACCAATAAGAGACTAATGGTGACCAATACTTTTGTTTTGTTTGAGTGCACTGCTAAGCTGAAATAATCCCTTGTGACTTAACTCGACACGACGAGTGGCAACTTATCATTATCAATGAGATTAGGGAGGAGGAATTGCCAAGTATCATTCAGGAATGTAATCGAGAGCTCAAAAAGGTGTTGTTGTTCTACCCTGAAGAACAGAGATCAAGCGTCGATTGTATGCTGGCGCAGCTGATGTGCTGTGAAATATTTTTAATTCAGTACCCTATTCTTAATCACTTTCGAGGCAAGAGTTCACCGTGGTATCACGTCCAGAATATCCGCTATCAGCTATTGTCACAGACAAATGGGAAAGAATTGAGTGGTTATGAGCTCGTCATTTTTCAAGGTTGGTCAATGGCGAAAATTGACGATGCTCGGATTTATGAAAAGCCAATACCAGAGCGAGTACGTCGCGCCTATTTAGACTATCAATTCTTCGTCGACAGCCTGGCTTCCGACTAGCCTAGAACTCGCTATTCATCTTTGTGAGACATGAAATCAACAAGGCTTCTTGTTCCGGCTCGATATGCCTCGTTAAATCTTTAACCAAATCCAAATGCAACTGGTTATGATGACGATGAATCTCTTGCCCTTGCTGTGTTAGCGCCACCACGATGGCGCGACGATCATTAGGGTGTGGTAAGCGTTCCATCAGGTTGGCAGCAACAAGTTTATCTACTTGAACCGTTAATGTGCCCGTAGTAATGCCGAGCTTGTCGGCAAGCTCTTTCATTCTCATAGCACCATGAATACCGAGCACTTCAATGGTGTGGACTTGTGCAAGGGAATAGCCAGTCTCTTTGACCACTGACTGTTCCCATGAAGACATCTTGTCGTAAAACTCGGTAAGTAACTGATTTAACGATTCTAAGTTTCGCATTATGTTGAATGTACTTCTAAAGTGAGATGGTCAATCTTATCAAACTTGCTTAGCTTTTGCTTATACTCATCCAATGAAATACCCGCTTGGTCTATAAGCGTAATTGCCGCTGCGTGATGATGTCCACTCACCTTCCAAATATGTAAATCCGTAACAAGGGCTACTGGCGTAAGCTCATCTTGGATTGCCTTTCGATATTTATCATCGATATTTTCATCAAGCAGAATCGGGCTTGTTTGCTTGAGTAAGTTCAATGTCCACTTACTGATCACTAACGCACCGACCATGCCCATCAACGCATCGAGCCAATTCCAACCATAGAACTTCCCTAGTACCAAGGCCACAATTGCCATCACGGAAGTCAGCGCATCTGCTAGCACGTGTAAGTAGGCTGCTCGCAAATTATGATCATGGTGATGTGTATGTCCATGATGGTGTGAGTGCTCGTGATGATGAGCATCATCATGTCCATGGTGGTGATGGTCACCTAGCAGCAGCATACTGATGACGTTCACTGCCAAGCCAATACAAGCGACGATAATCGCTTCATTAAACTGAATCGACTGCGGATTAAGCAAGCGATGGACCGACTCAACCAACATTAATAACGCAACAATCCCAAGTGCAATGGCACTTGTGTAGCCACCAAGCACACTGACCTTTCCCGTACCAAACGAAAACCTATCATTACTCTGATGTTTTTTCGCATATCGGTAGGCAAACAAGGTAATGCAGAACGCTGCCGCATGTGTGCCCATATGCCAACCGTCTGCCAAAAGCGCCATAGAGCCATAGACCGTGCCCGCGACAATTTCGACTACCATCGTGGTCAGCGTAAGAAGCAGCACGTAAAGCGTTCGCTTTTCACCTTGATGATTGTGACTAGAAAAATGGTGATGATGAGTCAGTGTGTCATTAGCTATTTTCATTATATTGTTTGATTATCAAATTATTTGATTTAAATTTAGTTTGATCATCAAACAATGTCAATGTTCGATTGCAGCAATAACCGCTTCCTTGTTATCGTCAGGACTCAAATCGTGAGGATGCACGACATAGCGACATAATGATTCCAAAGCAGATACCTTGAGTGATCATGGCGGTCCCACCATAGCTAAAGAAAGGCAAGGGGCTACCCATCACCGGTAATATCCCACTCACCATGCCCGTGTTAATAAAAGCATATAGAAAGAAACTTAATGCCAACGAACCCGTCACTAGGCGGCTATATGCATGGTGGCAATGACAGGAAAGCCAGAGCGTACGCAGCGTGATGAATAAATAGAGCGATAGCAGCAGTACACTACCAATGAACCCCCACTCTTCTGCGTAGGCGGAAAAGATGAAGTCGGTATGACTTTCAGGAATAAAACCCAGCGAGCTTTGCGTTGCATTAGTCCAACCCTTACCCGTAATACCACCTGAGCCAATCGCAATATGTGACTGAATAATCTGATACCCAGAGCCCAATGGATCACTTTCGGGGTTAAGAAACTGCAGGATGCGCTTCTTTTGATAGCTCTCGATAACAAACCACCAAAGCAAAGGGATCATTGTCGCGACCAAACCAATAAAACCACCGATGATCTTCCAGCTCATTCCCGCGAAATAGAGTACAAATAACATGTAAATCACGCCAAATATTGCACCGTCCAAGTCTGGCTGAACAAAGATAAGCCCTGCGGGGATGGCGGTCAGTATCATGGCATACACAATCTTCATCCCTGTCGGTCTCTCGCCATCTTGCTGGATAAACCAAGCCACCATCATAGGAATGGCTAATTTCACTAGTTCAGAAGGTTGAAAACGGAACCCAGCAATGCTCAACCAACGTTGGGAGCCGTTAGTACTATCCCCAGCAAACACAACCGCTACCAGAAGTGTTACCGTCAAAAAATACAGATATGGTGAAAAACGGCGGTACTGTTTGGCAGGAATCGACGACATGATCGCAAGACAAGACAGTGAAATAACGCATCGAATTAGGTGGTTGGTGATAACGGCCTCGTTATAACCACTGGCGCTCCATATCGTTAAGGTACTCAGTAACATCAAAGACAGAATCGCTAACACAATAGACAGGTCTATTTGTGGAATAAGGTACTTTTTCAAAATATAGCTCGGTAAAGTGACGCACAATATCGCCACTTGGATTGATAAAATGGTGAAAGGAACAACGAAGAAACTGCTCTCAATTAGTGCTTTTTAGCGGTTTGCCTAAATCCGCGAATAGCTTTACGTAGTCGCCATGTCATAAAAGTAAAAATCGCTGCAAACAGCGTCACAAAGGGAGCAGCCATTAAGACCATAGTGGTCACTCTGCTAATAGGCTCAGGCAACGAAGGTAAGAGAAATCCTACACCCGCCAACAAGCCAATCCACAGCGTGGCACTAAGCCATGAGAAATAGTGAAAGCGAGGGGCATCATGAACACGAATCCCCATGACCATTGGGACTAAAGAACGCACACCCGGAACAAAGCGAGCACAGAACAAAGCGACGAGCCCATGACGACAAAGTAAATTGTCCACCAAACGCATATTGCTCTCAGGAACTTTCGCTAACCAACCACGAACAATAGGAAGCTTGTTAAGCCACTTACCTTGTAGATAGGCGAGCCAACTACCACCAGCCGCAGCAACGATGAGTAGTGGAAACGCGATAAATGGACTAAGAACACCGACTGCCGACAACGTCCCAACTAAAACGACGACACTGTCGCAAGGTAAGGGGGCAGCTGGAAGAAAGCTACTTTCTAACCCGATAAAAAATGTCACCAACACATAAATTAAAATGGCGCTCTCTGGTGCAAGCAGCGCATTAAAGTCCTGATTCCAAATAGCAATCAAGACATCCTGAGTAGCTTCAAACATAACGACTCCAAAAACCAACAGTTAACTAAGGAAATAACAGCAGGAATGAGGCGTACTTAACGAGAATGGATAAACCGATATTGAAGGTTACTGTCCTGCCATCCGGCTAAGCGTCGACTGTCTGAAAACAAGTAACTTCGTGGCGTGTAACGGGCTCCCCAGCAAGTAGTTATCAGACACGCGAAAGCCGCAACGACAAGCAGCCAGGGCAAGACTTCTTTTGAGGCTGGCTGAGCTTTGGGAATAGGTACTCGAAACGTTGAGCTGCGCAGCAACTGGTTATCATTGGCAAGGTCAGGAGTACGTTCAGGAGTGATGACCGTCGCTTGATATTGAGGCAAATCCACTTCCATAGCATTAACGATCCCGCCCAACAGCAGTATCGATAGCAAGGTCGCAATCAGTGGAAAAAGCTCAATGAGTCGCTTCAAAGAAAAAGCCCAGTAGTGGAATCTGCTTATATGTACTGCTATCCATGCTAAAAAGCAATCTTTGTTATCACTAGACGACAATACACCCAGTTAACTCTCTATTTTCGATAGCTTATTTTTCATCAGATCCAATTGCGTGAAATCTTCGTAGCTGATATTTATCCACTCATTGAAATATGGCATTTCCTGCATATTGCTCTATAACTACGAGTAATGGTTTTGCATGTACTCAATGGCTGGACAGTCACACTGTCTCGATCTGGTTTCTAAGGAATCAATATGAAAAAAATCCCTCTTGCTATCATTACCTCACTCATTCTTTCAACCTCTGCTTTTGCTGCTCAAAGCACCATTAATCAAGAAGCAATGGAAACGACAACGGGTGGGTTTCAAGGACCGTCAGCAGAAGACTCTTTAAACACTGTTCAGGAAATCATGGATGCGGGCTGGTTAACCGACGGTAACAAGGTCACCATCGTGGGCTATTTGGTAAAATCAATGGGTCATGAAGTGTATATGTTTAAAGATGATACTGGTGAAATGCCGGTAGAAATCGACGCCGACCAATGGGCAGGACAAACCATCACGCCAAAAGACAAAGTAAAAATCTATGGCGAGATTGAAAAAGGTGACAGTGATGTTGCTGTAGAGGCGGAATCAATTCGAATTATCAAGTAGTCCCGTCTAATACAATGAATCTTTACGTACTCAGCGCCGATTTACATTGGCGCTATTTATTTTCCTTTTAAATAAAACACTTGCTCGACAGCGCACTCCTTATCATCCCCCCTTCTTATCTCAGTATATCTCTGTTCTAATCCATTTATCTCAACGATAAAAGAGAACCGAACCATGTTTGAATACAGCCAAAAACTCATTTCTGCACTAGATACACTTTTTAAAACCAATCAATCTCAGATTATTCAATCTTCTCAGCTTTTTGCTGATGCTATTGTCGGCGATAACATGATTCACATCTTTGGCACCGGACATTCGCATATGGTGGGGTTGGAAGGCTTTATCCGAGCAGGAGGGCTTGGTAATGTGAATGCTATCTTAGATTCAACCGTACTGACTTCAGATGGTGCCTTGCGAGGTTCAAAGCTCGAGAAGCTAGAAGGTCTTGCGAAGATCTTATGGGAAGAGCAGAACATTTCGAGTGGTGACGTCATTATGGTGGTATCAAACTCGGGAAGAAATGCGCTACCGGTCGAATTTGCTCAGTTAGCTAAGCAAAAAGATCACCCTGTGATCGCTATTACTTCCGTCACCCAATCGTCTCAATACCCGAGCCGCCATAGTTCTGGATTAAAGCTGATGGACATCGCTGATATCGTGTTAGATAACCAAGTTCCAAGTGGCGATGGTCTATGCGAAATCAACCAACGCGTTACCGGTGCCTTTTCAAGCATCTCAGGTATGGCGCTGGTCAATACAATTACCACCGAGGCGCAAAAGCTTGCACTCGAAAAAGGGGTAGAGCCGCTGATATTCTCAAGTCAGAATGTAGATGGATTTAATAATGATGATGTCTATGCGCACTTTAACGGTCGCCTCAAGTCCATGTAATACGGCGTCACATTGCCTATTTTGTCGAGAAGAAACCAACTCACTAATACATTCAAGCTACTGATGAAAAACAATAAATTGCAAGACTTGACGATATAGTTATGTAAAATGACCGCACCTATATAAAAAGTTAGCACCAAGACTAACTCGCCTTAGGTATATCAGAATAACAATATAAAAAGGTATCAGTATGAATCGAGTTGTTCATGTGCCCGCTCACTTTTGTGAAGTCGGCAAGCATGAAGCTGTCGACTATAGTGACACGCCTGTTTGGACCAAAACGGGTTACTCTAAGTCTGTCATTGACAGTGTTCGCCTCACAGAAGATCTTCAAAAAGCCGTAGAAACTCTTAACCACGATGGCTACGAAGTGATTTCGATTACACCCATTACCAGTGGTGACTATGATTTTAAAGCGCTACTGGAGCCAGGAGGGCGTGGTGATAGCGGATATGGCGGCTACGGTTATGGTTATGGCTTTAGCTATACCCAAGGGCTTATCGTCACCGCAAAGCGTATTTCAAGTAATCAAGCACCGACACCCAAACCATACTAGTCATCTCAACTAGGTAAAAGCAGCCTCTGGTTATCGTAGGCTGTTTTGCTCACTCGCCACCAAGCACGTCGCTTTGAGGCTTTCCACTTCAACTCTGTAGTAGCAAATACTCACTCAATGAGAAAGTAGATTTTTAAAGCACGCGAGTTATCAGATACTTAGCCTCGTATGTTCCATGTTATGAGTAACACTTGGTGAAGAAAGCGCTTCTTATCTCAGTACTGCTGTTATTTGGCTGTGCTAACCACACGAATCCTCCTGGATCTTCCACATCATCGAACACCCAAAAGCAAGTCATCAATCAACTTTTGAACTATGTGGCAAATCAAGCCAAAGAAAAGTGGGGAGAGGACGAGTTTGTTCAGGCTGGTAAGCATCGCTACGTGAAATACCTAGACGGCTACCGAACACGAGCGCATATCGATTTTGACCGCGGGAAAATTTACGTCTCTACACTGTCTCAAAGTCACCCAAAACAACATCTGCAAAAAGCCATTGTACAAACGCTGCTGATGCCGGCCGATCCAGAACATGCTGAGCTGTTTTCCGACAAAGAAGTGGTTCTAAAGGGAAAGCCTTTTCTACTTGGTCAAGTACTCGACCATGATGGCAAGCCGATTGAATGGCAGTGGCGAGCCAATCGTTACGCCAAACATTTGATCGCTACTCAACTGCACACCAAGCCAATTAAAAATGGTAACGCTTACTATGTCGAGATCTCGATGACGGACGATCACTTGCAGCAGCGCGAGTATCAATACGCGGATCTGATCCAAAGCGCAGCAAAACGTTACGGCTTATCTGAAGATCTCATTTACTCGATCATAAAAACCGAAAGTAGCTTTAACCCATATGCGGTGAGTCACGCAGGTGCTTACGGTCTCATGCAGGTTATTCCTAAAACTGCAGGGGCGGATGTGTTCAATTTGGTCAAGAACAAACCCGGCATACCGACCAAAGAGTACCTTTTTGATCCTGCTAATAATATTGATACGGGCGCTGCCTATTTTTACATCCTAAAGAATCGTTATTTACGCGATGTAAAGCACCCTACTTCTCTGCATTTCAGCATGATTTCGGCCTATAACGGCGGAACTGGTGGGGTACTGGCGACATTTGATAAAGATAGGAAACGAGCGATGAACAAATTAAACCAGATGGAACCACAGCAAGTTTATACCGCTCTCACCACACAACATCCGAAAGATGAAGCGCGGCGCTATTTACAAAAAGTTTTGTATTTTCAGAAGGACTTTAATGAGAATGTGTTAACCAAATAACGCACTTTCTTACAACATTACCCAGCCTGCTCAACAAACGATCAAAAGATTAACAAACCTATATTATTCATATAGTTAAAAATGAAAAATTAAAGAAAAAGGACACTGATACTTACAATATTTGTGTCCGAATTTTCTAGCAGTCCGCGACCAGACTGATATGATCATCGCAAACCAATGAACCTCCAATTTTCGACATCCTATTTGTTGGTTAATAAGGCCTATCAGACTCAGCATCTAATAGGCCTTTTAGTTTTTGAGAGCTAGAATCGTAAGGGTTAATGAGTCACCAAAAACGCCTGTTTCGCTAGCTCGCTAACGATAATCCGATTAACCGCCAATGAGTGCAGGAATACCTGGTAGTTGACCAACGACCGCCAGCGAGCCTACACAAACTACAAATGCCAATCCCGGAATCAGATACTTATCTTTAGCGGATAGTTCTTTTGCTCTCTCTCTATCACCGATAAAGCCCATGTTATCTAACAGCATGGTAGTGGCCCATCCAAATACAGGATTAACAAACGCACAAGAGAAAATACAGATGCCAGCACTGAGTGAATCTTTGTGCTTATGAATCATCTGCATCCCTGCTTCAAGCAAAGGTAGGAAAACACCAACAATCAAAGCAACACGAAGTACCGGTTCCCACATCGCCAGATCCATTGGATAACCTAATACAGACGCTAAGATACACAAGATGCCGGTTAACAGTGCCCCTCCTGGAATCGGGCGTTTGGCGATAGCAGCAGGTATCATGTAAGTCCCCCAAGATGAGGCAAGATTTCCTCCTCCTAATAATGCCCCCACTCCTTGACGAATTGACGCACCCATCATGGTATCGTCAACATTCATCAATACACCTTTGGCATCTTTTGGATAGTTCAGCTCTTGGAACACTCGGTGGCCAAGATAATCTGGCGACCACATTGCCACTGCTAACAAAGCAAAAGGAGTCACAGCAATATAGTGCTCAAGTGTAGGCCAGCCTAGTTGCCATCCCGTATCTTCACCCCACCAGTAGAAAGGACTCAAGTGCGGCAAGCCAGGCTCTGTCGTAAACGCAAACTCTGCCCCCATAATGAATGCTACAATCCCTGCTAATGCCGAGCAGAGAGGAATCGCTAACCAACGTTTATTGACCTTGGCAAGGTAAGCGTAGACCAACACGGTAATCCCAATTACTGCAAAAGAGATATAGCCATGTCCACTACTCGCAGCCCAAGCCTCAGTTTTATTAATCTGACTAATTAAACCAACCGCACCTAAATAAATCAGCAACCCTCCCCGAACACCGACTCCGGTGAGCGCCATCAATTTCGACCCTCCTTTGGTAAAGGCGAGAATCAACCCGAATAGACACACCATAAGACCCAATGCCAACGGATGCCCACCAGCCGCTGCAATGAGGGGAATCAAAGGTATCATCGGCCCATGTGTACCAGCTAAGTTGGCATTGGGGTTCAGAATGGCCGAGAACAAAATAACAAACAACGCACCCGCAATGAGCAGTTCATAACGAACATTTTCCGCAACAAACTCAGGGGACAGCCCAAACTGAGCTGCAAATGCGGCAACCATTGCGGTCACCATGACCACTTTACCTATGGTTGCTGCAATAGCAGGTACCCAATCTTCTATCTCAACACTGTAATCACGAAAGGGTAAGTGGATCCCCCAACGACGAAAGCTCATGATTCTTAGATCGTGGTCTAAAAACTCTTCCCTGCTTTCAAACTCCTGCGCTTTTCGGCGCATGTCCCTATAAAACGTCTTACTACTTCCAGACATACATCTCTTTCCTTATTGAGCATGAGGTCGCCCACCTGAAAAAAGTACATTCAACTTACGCTTGGTATATCAACCTTCAATTGATACGAGACGACATCCCAGCCGCTACCTAGCTTCTTCTTTTTGCGCCAGAAGAGTGAATCTACTGTTTGGGTTCCTCATTGGTGATAGTTAAAAAGCTCATGCGTTTTAACTGAATCCCTGTAACAACAATGGACAAAATGTAAGCAAAATTTACGACCTGTTTTTTGATTTGAATTAGCGTGAAGCCACTCTTAAAGCGGTAAGGTAGTGTTTTTGCAGTAGTTGTGACGAAGTGCACAATGAAATACTTTGTGTATCTTGTTGAAATGAAACAGATTTAATAGGGAGTCTATGAAGATATCGGAGCATGCTAATCGAACCGAAAAGCTGTATGGAATAAGAGCAGAAGATATTCATAAATGGATTGATGGCTTTTTTGACCACGACCGATTTGAGCACGCATTAAGCAAGGGCCGCGTCGCTAATAATGACCCCTACGATCACCGACAGTTTCGTCACTGCAAGGAAGCCTTAGCAGAGGCATATTCAGAGTTTGAAGGGAAATACAGCAGGCAAACTATCCGAGACGTATTCGAGGCTCATATCCGTGACGATTATGACGGATACCTCCCTTCAAGAGCCGACTTCAAAAACGACACATTTAAAGCCAAATACCACGAAGCACGTGAATCAGAAGAGTTACGCGCTGTGCTTAGCGCCAATGAACTCGCTGAGTACTTTGATGGTTTACACGCAAGTAGGCAAGAGAGTAATCGACTCTTTTCACGCTTTAGCTTGCGGATTGTTGCCCCATCTATAGTGGCACTAGTTCTGTTTGTATGCGCTACTTTTTTCATGGTTTTGCCATTTGTCGAAGAGTCGATGATGAATCAAAAACGGCAAATGTTAGAAGAGTTGACATCGTCAGCCGTTAGCATTGTTGATAGCTATATTGACCTCGAAAGGCGTGATGTCTTAACTTTGGAAGAGGCTCAATCTCGAGCAGCTACAGAAATTGCAGCTATGCGATATGGTACTGATAATAAAGATTATTTTTTTATTATAGACTTCCATCCTAACATGATTATGCACCCGTATCGACGAGATTTAACGGGTCAAGACCTCACTGATTATCAAGACAAAGATGGTGTCGCGATTTTTGTCGAATTTACTAAGTTGGTCGCCGCTAAACAGCATGGTTTTCTCGAATATCTCTGGCAATGGAACGACCGCACTAATACCACAGCGCCTAAGCTGACCTACGTGCAAGGGGTCGACGACTGGCAATGGATTATCGGAACAGGAGTCTATTTTGACGATGTTCAACAAGGGATTGATGATCTAAAGCACACATTAATGAAGATTTTTTCGGTCATTTTCTTCGGGCTTTTGGTTTGCCTCGGATTTATCTTATCGCAGAGCAAAGCGATAGAAAATCGCAAAAAAAGAGCTGAGTTAGCACTACATGAGGCGAAAGACCGCTATAGAGCATTGGTTGAGTCATCAAACGAGGGTTATATCTTGGAAACTGAAGGCAAGATAGTCTATTCCAATGATTGCCTGCAAAGAATAACAGGATACAGCGAAACGGAATTACAAGATCACTCTATTTGGAGCCAGCTCTTTCCTGAAAGTCCGCAAAATGTGCACGTACTCCAACACTTACTAGCACTGTTTAACAACGCCGTAGAACCTAATGAGTTCGAAGCACAGCTCCTCACTAAGAGTGGTAACATCGTCGACATTATCTTCAGCTCATCAAGAATTTTTCTATCTGAAAAGCAAGGTCATGTTCTGTCGTTCCGTCCAATCACACGTAAAATCTATAGTGGAAGCTTTGGACTTATTGAACAGGTTAGTCACTATCAAGAGCTAAGCAGTCAAATCGTCAGAGACATCGAGCAAAGTCAATCTCAAGGCCAAACGGTTGAAGCACTCAATCAACTGGCTGAGCTGATTCGAGAGATGATTCAAACGGGTTCTCGTCCCGAAATTTTGCGTCGCACTATTGGCACTGCTTACGACGCCGCTATCCGTCGATTTATCGAGTTAACCATTGATGAGCTCGGCGAACCACCTGTGCCGTTTTCTTTTATTTCTTTCGGCAGTAATGCACGCCATGATATGACGCTTTTTTCTGACCAAGACAATGCAATCGTCTTTGAAACGCCAGATACCGCTGACCTAAAAAGCGTGAGACGTTACTTTTTGCATTTGGCGGAAAGTGTCTGTGCCAAGCTAGATCAAGCTGGATATCGCTATTGTGAAGGGCTCATCATGGCCTCAAATCATCAGTGGTGCCTTAGCCAAAAAGAATGGAATGACAATTTCAGCCAGTGGATTCAATATGCCACCCCTAAGTCGATACTGGAGCTGAACGTCTTTTTTGATATTCGCTCCACCTATGGTGACGAACGTTTGGTCAATGCTATCCAAGATCATATTCAGGTCTTGCTCAAACAATATCCTGGATTTATGTCGGTTTATGCCAAAAACTGTTTAGCACACAAAGTACCTGTTACCCTAACCAAGCAGATAAAGACTGAAAGACAGCAAGGACAACTGACACTTAATCTAAAAGAGTGCTTACGACCTATGGAAATTTTCTGTCGGCTATATGCCCTAAAACATGATATTCGTGAGAGCAATACTGTCTATCGACTAAAGCAATTGGCGACAAAGCATGAAATTGATGCCCTCGCTCTTCGAGAAATGCTCTATGTTTTCGACCATATCTGGCAATTGCGCTTCATGAATCAGATTATTGAATATTCAGATCTGCGTAAGATCAACGACCAGATAGTATTACAAGACCTCACACCTATAGAACAACAGCACTTACAAAGCGTTCTTAACCGCATCGCTATCTTCCATCAAAAAGTACAACAAGATTTCCTATAACTCCCCTTGGTTAGTCTAGTTTTTTCGCTTCATCTGAATAACCTACTAGACTAACCCCTATGAATAGAAATCAGCTTATTATTCCTATACTACTTACGCTGAGTGTCATCTCCGCTGGGAGCTACTGGGTTTATACGTTTGTAAATCATGCTCAGCAAGAGAAGATGGTTCATGCTCAAGAAATCGCCTTTGATAAAGCTCGAGCTATAGAGCTTGAGTTAGCGCAAGCTTTATCTGTAACTAGGGTGCTTGCCTTATTGATATCTCAAGACCAAGGTAACGTCGAGGATTTCGAGTTCTACGCCCAAGGGTTGATAGCTCAACATCCACTCGTTGATAATATTCAGCTTGCCCCGGACGGCATTGTCCAACATATCTACCCGCTTAAGGGGCATGAAGCCGCCATTGGTCATAACTTACTACGGGATCCTGCAAGAAAAGTGGACGCACTACGTGCAATCTCAACCCGAAAATTAACCTTATCTGGTCCATTTCAACTCAAACAAGGTGGGGTAGCCGTAATTGGCAGGTTACCTATCTTTTCACCCCAACAAAAAGCATTCTGGGGCTTTGCATCAGCCTTAATCTACTTTGATACTATTTTGCTCAATGCGGGCCTGCCTTCAGCTGCTAATTCATACTATTCGTTCGATTTGTCCGCTATTGATACCACAACAAGTCAAGTGAAAAGTATTGCTGGGATTAAACTCCCATCTTCTGACCCACAAGATGTGACAACAACCTCCACCATTACCCTCCCAAACCAACAATGGCAATTAGCCATTACATTACCAACATCAAGATGGGAAAAGTTTTTCCCGATGGTGAGCTATCTTGTGATCATTTCTATCGGGATATGCTCCGGGTGGATAACCTGGAAATATTTACAACTTCCAGTTCAATTACAACAAGCGGTAAAGAAAAAAACCAAACAGTTGGAAAATCTGTCATTTACCGACAGCGTGACTGGCATTGGCAATCGTCGCTTCTTTATGAAGAAGTTAGTCGCGGCACAAGCTCACACGCAATCGACCTTAACTAAAGCGGTACTATTTATCGATCTCAATGACTTTAAGATCGTTAACGACAGATATGGACATCTATTTGGCGATAAGGTCCTTAAGCTGGTTTCTCAAAGACTCAAAGCCAATACCGCCCACTCTGATATTACCGCTCGAGTGGGTGGAGACGAATTTGGTCAGCTACTGTTTGATATAAAAAGTCGTCAACACCTACAAGACTATATTGAAGGCGTCATTACCTCGCTGAAAGAGCCTATGAACATCTCTGGTATCCAAGTGACTATCTCAGCATCGGTTGGCATCGCGCTTACCCCTGAACATGGTCGTCGCGCTACTGAGTTACTTAAGGCTGCGGATATCGCTATGTACCATGCCAAACAGGAAAAATCTGGGTATCAGTGCTGCTTTTATGACCCCAACATGGCGCTAAAATTTCGCCAAATCCCCGACTTCAAGCGCGATTTTACTGAGGCACTTTTGCACGAACAATTACGCCTCTATTACCAGCCCATATACTGCTTACGCAGCCAACATATTGTGCACTATGAAGCTCTAGTTCGATGGCAGCACCCACAAAAAGGCTTGCTTCCACCCAGTGAATTTTTAGAACTCGCTGAACAGGTTAATTTGCTTGTTCAGCTCGAACAATGGGTGCTAAACAAAGCATGCGCTGATATTGCAGAACACCGTGATCTGCATGCTCAGGAAGTGTGTGTCGCTATCAACATGAGCCCGGGGTTTGTGACAGACTCTGATTTATTACAGCAAATTGATGATTTACTAGCGCTCTATGAACTTCCGACAAAAGCGATCAAACTAGAACTCACTGAGACCAGCGTACTGACAAATCATGACATAGCAATGAAGACCCTCTCTGCATTAGGAGCAAAAGGTATTGAAGTGGCTTTGGATGATTTTGGAACCGGCTATAGCTCATTTTCATTGCTACATGAACTTCCTATTCATACTTTAAAGCTCGATAAGAGCTTTATCGACAAACTACTCATCGATAGTAAAGATTATTGCGTGGTTGCCAGTATTATCGAACTCGCACATAAGCTAAACCTTAATGTCATCGCCGAAGGTATTGAGACAAAAGAACAACAAGACAAGCTGAATTCGTTAGGATGCGATTACGGACAAGGGTATTATTTTTCTCTTCCTTTTCCTGCATTTAATACTGAATTACCCCCCTCAAACTGCGAGCAACATGATTTGTGCGACAAACCTTGCATTCCGACCCCTTCTCCTAAACAGCTAACCACGCCCATTCCTATATACACTGCCTTCAACAAAGCACAACGTAAGTAAACACTAGACGATAGGGAGACCTGTTAACGGGTTACCGCGAGCCCTTACAATGAAAAAACTTCTGAACTCCGCTGATCAATATGCTAGGATGGCCGACTTTTTATGACGCAGCTCACATTTTGCTCAGCAAAAATCGCGTCCAAATCCACATTGCTCGCTTAACCGCAGCATATAGTGAATAGTGATTATTTAATGCTAAATTCTAATACTGTTGAATCTACTTCAGCAGCTTCAAACTCAGCGTACGATGCCATACATCCGCCTGAACGACTGAGACAGCTCGCAGCCAAACTGGAAATGAACAATCCAGTGTTTTGGATTAGCGGCTCTTTTCTTACCCTATTTGTTCTACTTGCCCTTACCCATCCTGTTACTCTTTCTTCTCTGGTCGATTCTGGTTTCCAGCTAGCAACTCGTTATTTTGGTGCATTTTGGCAAATTTTGTTGTTAACCAACTTCGTTATTGGCCTCGCACTCTGTTTTGGTCGTACTGGTGACGTTCGCTTAGGAGGTCTCAATACTCCTGATGTAACGAATTTCAAATGGCTATCGATAGTATTGTGTACACTGCTCGCAGGTGGCGGCGTGTTCTGGGCTGCTGCTGAGCCAATCGCACACTTTGTTTCACCTCCACCTTTATTTGGCTCTCAAGATGCCAAAACCAATGCCATCAACGCACTTTCTCAGTCTTTTGTTCATTGGGGTTTCTTAGCTTGGGCTGTTCTAGGTTGTTTGTCTTCCATCGTGTTGATGCATCTGCATTACGACAAAGGCTTACCTCTAAAACCGAGAACCTTGCTATATCCGCTACTTGGGGAAAAAGCTATTAAAGGCGGAATCGGCAACACGGTAGATGCACTGAGTATTATCGCTGTTGCCGCTGGCACAATTGGCCCTATTGGTTTTCTGGGGCTGCAAATCAGCTATGCCATGCAAGAGCTCTTTGGTACTACGGACACCTTCATAACCCAAGCTATAGTAGTGATCGTTGCGATGGTATTTTATACCCTCTCGGCATTAAGCGGAGTCAATCGCGGTATCCAGTTGGTGAGTCGCTATAACATTATTCTTACCGTGGCTCTTATCGTGTTTATTCTATTTGCTGGTCCCACTGGCTTTATTATCGATAGCTATGTTCAAGGTTTAGGTCAAATGATTGACCAATTTGTTCCAATGGCGCTATATCGAGGAAACCCTGAGTGGTTAGGTTGGTGGACCGTGTTCTTCTGGGGTTGGTTTATTGGTTATGCTCCGATGATGGCGATTTTTATTGCCCGCATTTCCCGTGGCCGCACTATCCGCCAGCTAGTACTTGCCATTAGTATCGCCGCCCCACTAGTAACTTGCTTTTGGTTCACCATCGTCGGTGGTTCTGGACTTGCCTTTGAATTGGAAAATCCTGGTGTGATTCAGGCAGGCTTTGAAGGATTCAATATGCCAGGGGCACTTTTAGCGATTACACAACAGTTGCCATTCCCGACGCTGATCTCCATTTTATTTTTGATTCTCACCACGACTTTTATTGTCACCACAGGTGACTCCATGACTTACACCATCACCATGGTGATCAGTGGAGACAAAGAACCGAACGCGACGATTCGAGCTTTCTGGGGAATCATTATGGGCGCTGTTGCCATTGTTCTGATTTCGTTGGGCAGTGGTGGGATCTCTGCATTACAGTCATTTATTGTTATCACCGCAGTGCCTGCCTCCTTCATTATTGCGCCGAGTCTTTGGTATGCACCAAAAATTGCCAATCAGATGGCAAAGCAGCAACGACTTTGACGCTATAACAAAGTCACCAGCGAGTTAAAACTATTTTACGGCAAGCACTTCACGCTTGCCGTTTTCATTCCACTTACCTGTGTTCTACATTCCCTATTCATTACAAATTACCGCCTCCACTTTTGATACATTTCATCATCAGATACATCAGAGTTATGTCAACTTGTTTCACCTTATGACATCGCGCTCAGCAGCTTTCCATTACTATCTGTTAATTAAAGAAAAATTCGTCTTATGTCATTATTAACCAGCACTTAAACGTCTTTTAAACCAAACACATTTATCTGTTCCCTCCACCGCTTTAGGCTGCGCCCCCTCCGTTACCAAAGGTTTGTTTAGGTTCCTGCCTAACCCCCTAGAACCTGAACATCTTTGGTAACAACCAACTTATTATTACTGCTTAAGGCTTGTTATGAACACCAAAACTAAAATTGCATTTTTTCTCGCTTCTGCGCTGACACTCAGTGGCTGTGTCGGCAGTAACGCTGTGACCGAAAAGCTGATGGGTTTCAACGTTAAAGTCGTGGACAACCGTTACGCACGTGCAGGCGTTAACTTCCTGCTATCTCCTGTCTATGGTTTTACGCTAGTGGCTGACTTGTTCGTTGTGAACTCAATCGAATTCTGGTCTGGTACCAACCCAATTAACGGTAAGCCTCATGTGTTTGATACAAAAACAGAGACCTATTTAGAAGTGAATGACAAGGTTGATTCTAGCCTGCACGATGCACCGATTGATCCACTGACAATGAGCACGCCTAACTCAGGCACCATTCGTTACCTCGATGAAAACACGATTGAAATGGAAGTGACCTTGGCGGATGGTCAGCAATCGAAAGTGATAGGTGTAAAAGAAGGCGACAAGATCAGTTACTACATTGATGACCAATTAGTGTCTCAAACAACACTTGATGCGCTAGAGCATGAGTTCTCAGAATCGTAGGAAATAATCTCTATCTTTCCTATAGTTAACTAAGTAACCACGGAAGGTTACCTACTTTAACTCATGGCAAACTCTATGACTCAATACAGTGACAAGATTGATTTAAACCTTTTTCGAACTTTTGCTACCGTATACAAACATGACTCGATTAGTCGTGCAGCAGAAGAGCTCAACGTCACTCCAGCATCAGTAAGCCAATCAATTAAAAAGCTTTCTATTGAGCTCAACACCTCGCTATTTATGCGTCGAGGCCGCGGTATAACTCCAACCCTACAAGCGCATCATTTAATAGAACGCATTGCCCCTCTGCTCCATGAATTCGATGTAATTACCAATGACTGCCTTTATGGTGTTCACCAATCAACACCACGAAAAGTGGTGGTACAAGCACCTGAACCCATCATATTTGAACACATAAAAAGCACCGAGCTTGCCAATCACACTGAAACTCGTTTTCGTCTCGAATGGTTGGATATCCTTTATAGTAACAGCGATAGCTACGAGACTTTAAAATTCAAACACGCCGATGCCATCATAGATATTTTCCAGCTCGCTGAACCGAACATTTGCAACGATCTGTTATTTGAAGATGAAATTGTGGTGATCGCTTCGAAAAACCATCCACGAGTAGGCTCCACCATCTCACCAGAGCAGTTTGCCGAAGAGTCGCACATCATATTGAATTACCAATTTGGAGAGTCTTCGCTGTTTGAAATGCTATATAATTCACCGCCACCCAAAAGACGTATCTTAAGCACGCAAACCTCTTTAACCTCCATGCTGTCGCTTACTTCAGAAAGTGAAGCACTGTGCCTCTGTACCAGACGATTCGCTGAACAGCATGCCAATCGGTTACCTATCAAGATCTTGCCATTTCCGGGTCCGGTTGAACCCGTCAAATTCTGGCTTATCTACCCAGCCCAAAGCCGAGATACACACGCGATAAAATGGCTTCACTCCACACTGGTTGATTGGATACAACGGCAATGAGTCCGAGCCATCAAACCATGAATTAACGCTGACTGAATTGTGCTTGTAAAAAGGGTAACAACAATAGGCCGATGACAGCCGAACAGACCGATATCACCACAAAGAACCCAGTCCAATGGAACTGCTCCAATACCATCGCAAGTGGGTAGCCAGCAAGAGCTGCGCCCATATAGGCGAACAGTCCAACAAATCCTGTAGCCGCACCTGCTGAGTCTTTATGTGAACACTCAGCCGCCGCCATACCAATCAGCATCTGCGGTCCAAAAACAAAGAAACCAATGGCAAAAAAACCAGCAGACTGAAACACAAAGTTGGTTAATGGCATTAACCAGAGCGCGGCAACAGATAGGAAAATCCCCATTGCGAAAATCAGGTTCATTGGCCCACGATTACCGCCAAATAGCTTGTCTGAGCCCCAGCCAGCGACTAAAGACCCCACAAAGCCGCCGACTTCAAACAAAGATACTGATGCATTGGCGTTGATTAAACTGTAATGATGCTGCTCAGTCAGATACAAGTTACCCCAGTCATTGATCGCCGTGCGCACGATGTAAACCAATACGTAGCTAAAAGCGAGCAACCAGATGTATTTATTGTTGAGAACATACGACCAGAGAATCTGCTTCGGCTTCAGCCCTACTCCGTCGTTTTCTTGAGCCAATTCTAACTTATCATTGCGCCATTGGCCTACGGTAGGCAATCCCATTGACGTGGGTTTATCACGCAGTCGCCAACAGAGAAATAAACCTATCAGCACGCTTATTACGCCCGGAATAATAAACCCTTCGCGCCAACTATAATGAAAGGTTAGAAAGCCCACCAGCAAAGGAATCATCGCACCACCGACATTATGTGCTGTATTCCAAAGCGACCAGAAAAATCCTCTTTCGGTTCTGGAGTACCAGGTGGTCAAAAGCTTGGAGCAGGACGGCCAGCCCCAACCTTGGAACCAAGCATTAAGAATCCATAAACTCGCAAGAACAAACAGCGAACTCGACAGACCAAAGACAATGTTTACCACTCCACTGGCAATAAGCCCGATACCCATAAAATAACGAGGGTTGGAACGGTCTGAAATAATACCTGAGACAAATTTTGATAGCCCATACATCAAATAGAACATGGTGCCCATCATGCCGATGTCTCCCTTGTCTAAACCAAGGTCGGCAATAAGTGCAGGCGCGGTGTAATTGAAGGTTTTTCGGGTAAGATAAAAACCGGCATAGCCGAGATACATTCCCAGCATGATGTGAAAACGCCAGTACCGATAGCGAGTATCGACACTCGCGCTATCTTGATGTTTCATCTGTTGTTCTGCTACTTTGACTGTCATGAACTACCCCGCTACACCAATGGAAGTCGTGCATCAATTTCGGTGCCACGTTGTGCTTCATCTCCGTCAACAACGCTACGAATCTCAAACTGGCCACCTAACGCTTGAACACGCTCTTTCATGCCTTTAAGGCCAAACCCTTTTTGGCTATCTTGAAGCGGAAAGCCAATGCCATCATCAGCAATCTTTAGCGTGATTGTCGCATCAATGACGAGCTCTATTCGCACCTGTTTGGCTTGAGCGTATTTGAGAATGTTATTCAGCGCTTCCTGGCATAAACGGAACAACGTCACCTCCATCATATCTGAGAGCACTCGCTGGCTAACATTGTCGACAGTAAATTCGACTTCAATACCAAGCTGTTCAAACTCCATCTCACGCACCATTTGCTGAATGGCGGAGATCACATCTAAATCATCCAAGGTTTTTGGTCTTAATCGAGTAAGCAGTCCTTTTGTGGTGTCATAGACATTCAGAGACAAGGATTCAATGGTATCAGCGCAACCAATGCTCAAATCAGGATTGTTGACGCGCTTAATAATGCTCGCTTGCGTTCGAATAGCAGTGATATTCTGACCAATTTCATCATGCAGTTCGCGAGCAATGTCCTTACGCACCGACTCTTCCGCTTGCACCAACTGTTTCGCTAAGTGCTTATTGCGAGTAAGTTCAGAGCGAAGCTGATGGTTTAAATCGCGTTGTCTCTGCACCGCCATACCCAGCAATATTCCCGTTAATGATTGAGCACTTATTGATAGCAGTAGGTCCGTGACTTCCAGTTGTGACACCCCACTACGCGCCGCTATTAATGCACAGCTATTAAGAAGCGTACCTAGCAGAGCACCCTGCCATCCATAACGAAACGCAAGCAAGATGATGGGTATTGCCAAACAAAACGGAGCAAAGCGCCTGAGCTCGTCAGGCAGCCCGACTTGCAGAGAAATGCTCACCGCAAACAGTGCAATGAACAGCAAAATGGGCTTATAGTGAAATTCGATTGGTTGATGAATGAGGTTAGATGTCAAAGGTCGCCACGTACTTTGAAATAGGTAATTCCAAATGAGGTAACAGCTCGGCACCAGCATAAGCCCCGCCGTTATACTCACCAAACCGACGAAACTCAGAGAGTCACTATGACTGCCGACAGCAAGCATGTTAATCAGAGCGCAGGCAACAATCGCTGCAGCTTGAATAAGTAATCGTCGCCACTGAGCACCTTGATAATAACGCTCAGCAACCAAGGCAACAGGAATACTTAGCGCACTAGCAACCAAAATGGCCGACCACTGAGGCTGCGCAAGCAAAATAGCCAGAGAGATGGTTAAGCACCACTCAGCAGCATAAACGGCACCCCAGTATTTTTTAGCGGCATGCAGGGTAATCCCAAGCCTAAGAGCGAACGGGAAAAACAGAATTGCCAACTCAGCGTCGTTAACGAAGTAATAGGAAATCACCCATAAGCAAAACCAACTGCACAGGGTTATCAGCCATGCACTGGCGCTGGCAACGAGGTAAGTTCGCATTACAACGTCGCTTCTGCCCTAAACAACTTGGCAAGTTCCACATTGTTTTTGACAGCAAGTTTATCCAGTGCATTAGCACGATGAACATGAACGGTTTTATGACTTAATCCAAGTTCGGCCGCTACCGCCTTCACATCGAGTCCCGTTGCCAAGAGCTCTGACACTTCATATTCACGTTTAGTGAGTCGAGATAAGGCTTGTTGGAACGGTCTTGGAGAAGCCAGTTTCATGGCAATATCCGGGGTAAGATAGCAACCACCGTTGGCACTGGTTCGCACCGCTTGAATCAGTTCATCAGGACTGCAACGTTTGGTCAAATAACCAAGTGCACCTAATTCCAATGCCTTTTCCACCATAGCAGGAGAGTCATGCACACTGAGCATCACACAGGCAATGCCCTTGGGCATCGACTCTAGTAACGCGAGACCACTTTCGTCCGGCATCGAGATATCCAGAATACATACCTGCACACCACTGCCCGGCAGCCCTCTTTTAGCTTCTTCAACCGAGCTAAACTCACCGACTACATTAATGTCTTCCTCTAGATTGAGTAATTGAGCAAACCCAGAACGTACGATGATGTGGTCATCCACTAAAACAACATTGATCATGATGAAGTACCAGCTAGAGAAAGGCGAAAAATGGGGTAACTTAACGCCGACGCATCGATTAAGCAAATAGCGTTTGGTTCTAAAAAAAGCGCTATCTATGATTCCAATGGCTCAGGCAAACCAAATGCGAAATCGTAGACAGCGCTTTTCAGGGGTATATTAAGCGGTAGCTTGTTGTAACTGCTTCTTAGCTTTACGAATTTTCTTCTCTTCTGCGATAGCTACGAAGACCAATAGACCGATACAAATCGCCGCAGATGTATCCAGCGCCGCAAAGGTACCTTTCCATCCTGTCAGACCAAAGATAGGCGTTCCATCGGCAATCATACCTAAACCTAACTTCGCAAAGCTGTCACCAATGAGGTAAGCAAACGTCCCTTTCACACCGTCGGCAACACTGATGGCTTTCTTAGGTACGAAACCTACTGCCGCTACACCGATAAGTAGTTGAGGACCAAAGACCAAGAAACCTAGAACAAATAGAGAAGCAAGATACATGAACTCGCTTGTCGCATGCTGGTAGAACTCCAAGCTTACGATGATTAGCGCCAATGACACACAAGCTACCAGAGCACGGCGACCATTCGCCAAATCAGACAGATAACCCCAAAGTAAGGTACCCACTAATGCACCGACTTCAAATAAAGTGAAACCTGAGATTGCCGCTTCTTTGGATAGACCAAGTTCTTGATAGGCATAAACCGTTGACCATTGGTCGATACCGATACGCACGATATACAAGAAGATATTGGCAAAACACAGTAACCAAATCACTTTGTTTTTAAGTACATACTCAACAAAGATTTCACGCTTGGTCATTTGGTTTTCTTCAGCCGCTTCGTCTTCTTCACTCACCGCTTCATCGAACAATTCTTCTACTTTACCTAGACCGTAAGCTTCGGGAGAGTCACTACCGTAACGAAGACCAAAGAAACCAACCACCAAAGCAATCATAGATGGGAACACAAACATACCAATCACGTGACCATCAAACAGGTAGTTAGCACCGAATAGCGCAACACCCGCCGCACCTGCACCACCTACGTTGTGCGACATGTTCCAAAGGCCAAGGTATGAACCACGCTTGTTACGTGGCGTCCACTTAGTAATGGTTGAATAACTTGAAGGTCCACCGGTACTTTGGAAGAAACCACTTAGTGCATAAAATGCAATCATCAGGAATAGACTAACGCTGCCGCCACCCATACTGAAACTGAAGCCAAGCATCGCAAGACCTGAAAGGATCAGCATAAACGGAAGGAACTGTTTGGTGTTCTTGCCATCGGCATAGTAGGACACCACGGTTTTACCAATACCGTAAGTGATGGAGAAACCAAGACCAATCAAACCAAGTTCAGTCATGGAAAGCCCATAGTTCGAAATCATATCGTTTTGCGCGATATTGAAGTTCTTACGAATCAGGTACATGGTCATGTAACCGATAAAAACCACTAAATAGGACTGTAAGAATGGTTTAAACCACATTTTGCGTCTTTGTTCGACGGGAAGATCCAACGTCGGCTTACGCACTTGCTCTAGAAATTTCAACATGATGAATCCTTAGACTCTCAACATAAGGGGCAGCACTACCCAAAGAGCGACCCATCGCCGGTCTTGGTATGGTGCAAAAAGTAAATTCGTTTGAGGATCAGCGCTAATAACGCTGAAAATCTATGAGCAAGAGTGTAAGAATTGGCCGAGATAATGGCTTGAGAGGCGGTCTTAGGAGTACTAGGAAAAATTCCTAGTACTCGCTAGTTATCAAAGAATACGTGAATCACATCACAGATGTAGGGTTATACTAAGGCGTGTTTAATGCAAGTAAGTGCACGTTGCAACGTAGTCTCTGGACAACCAAGGTTAAGGCGAACAAAGCCCGAACCTTCTTTACCAAAGGCCGTACCCATACTTGGCACCACGCCAGAGTCGATAAAGCGCTGCTCCAGATCGCTGTCAGTAAGGCCAAGTGCTCGGCAATCCAACCACGCTAAATAGCCCGCTTGAGGAGGTAAAAACTTCACCCCTGTACCTGAAAGCTCCAACTCTACAAAGCGTTGAAGTCGCTCGATATTTCGTTCTAGATACTGCTTTAATTGCTCCAACCATTCAGCACAATGCTGATAGGCAACGGTCGCGGCGACCATAGACAAGCTATTAAACACATCCATGCCATGAGCATCTAATCGCCTAACAAAGCACGCTCTCAGTTCCTCATTAGGAATAATGAAATTAGAGATACGCAGTGACGAAAGGCCAAAGGTCTTGCTCGCTGCCGTTGCCACTATCAAACGTTGATTTAGGCTTTGCGGCAGTTTCAGCGCCGAATAGTGTTGTTGGCCGGAAAGCGTAAGATCGCACCAAATTTCATCACTTAACAACCACACTTGATAGCGCTCGCAAAGCTCTGCAAGCTTTAGCACATCTTGCTGTGACCACACACGTCCCGTTGGGTTGTGAGGATTACAAAAGATCATCGCCTTTGCACCTTGAGCAAAGCACTGCTCGAGGTGTTCAAAGTCAATACTGTACTCGCCATTCTCAAGCGTTAATGGATTTTCCTTCACTACTCGGTCGTTGAACTCAATGATTTTGCGAAAGGACCCGTAGCCCGGAGACTGCATGACAATCTGGTCACCAATATTGGTAAGCATTTGCAGTGCGATCGATAACCCAGGCAACACACCATGGACCGTTGTGACCCACTCCTTATCGATATGGGTGTCATGCTGAGTAACAAACCAGTCAATGATGGCTTGATAATAGTCAGCATCTCGCTCTGCATAGCCAAAGACACCATGCTCAGTGCGCTGCGTTAGCGCATCTAATACCACTTGTGGCGCTTTGAAATCATAGTCTGAGACCCACATAGGGAGTAAATCCGATTGATGCAATCCTAGCTTCTGACCCATAAAATCCCATTTAAGCGAGCCAGTGTTACGACGTTCTAACGTTTGGTCGAAGCAATTCATTCAGCAGTTACCTTATTTTGTTGGGGTAGCAACAGTTTGTAATTCTGTATTATCTGTTGATTCTGGCTTCGCTTTCGCAATACCAAAACCAGTAAAACCGTAAATAAGCGCGAAGATAACGCCGGTATAGCACTGAATCGCCCAAGGTAGATAATCAAGCGTTGCCACGCCTAGCGTGCCCGCCATGTAAATACCTGCAGCGGTCCAAGGCACTAGCGGTTCAATAATTGTGCCTGCATCTTCGATAGTACGAGAGAGGTTCTTGGTATCTAGACCCATTTTTCGGTAGGCGTTTTGGAACAGTTCTCCCGGAATCAATAGCGCTAATTTGCCGTCTGATGTCGTGAACACAACCGTAATCGTCGCGATAACCGTTGAAGTAATCAATTGACCCGTTGAGTGAATCAGATGCAGGAAGCGACCAAGCACCACGTTCAATGCGCCAGTTAAGCTTAAAATACCTGCGAAAGAGAAGGCACAGAATACCAACAAGATAGTGCTCATCATTGAGAACAGACCACCACGGTTAAGCAGCTTCGCTACATCCGGAATGATGCCTGATACTTCGTGGCCATTCGCTTCAAACATTGATAGATTAAAGCCATCAACATACGCTTGGAAACCTTGTTGTAGCGAGAAGCCTTGAAGCAGCATGCCAAGAGCTATAGCAATCGCCGACGCTGCAAGCATGAGCGGTAATACTGGCTTTTTAGTAAGAGCACCCCAAAGAATCATCACTGGTGGAATAATAAGAACAATGTTGAGGTTATAAAGGCTTTCAAGGCCCGCTAAGATCTCAACAACTTTCTCTGGTTCGCTCACTCCTGCCACATCGGCACTTTGACCAGCAAAGAAAAACACGGTTGCGGCAATCACAAAGCCTGGCAAGGTAGTGTAGAGCATATGTTGGATGTGTTCGTACAAGGTTGTGCCTGATACCACTGGAGCAAAGTTGGTTGAATCAGACAGTGGAGAGATTTTATCGCCGAAATAAGCGCCAGAAACTACTGCACCCGCAGCGGCTGCAAGCGACACATCTAGGCCAGCCGCAACACCCATTAGTGCAACACCAACAGTACCTGCTGAACCCCAGGATGTACCTGTACATACCGATACTACGCTAGTCACGAAAAAGGCAGCGATAAGGATGTATTCGGGACTGATCACTTTAAGTCCCCAATACACCATATAAGGGATCGTGCCGCTCACCATCCAACTGGCGATAAGGCCGCCAACAGAAACAAGAATTAGGATGACTGGCATCGCCTTGGCAAGCTTCTCAACAATAGCGCCAATAATGTCATCCCAGTTGTAGCCCATCTTCCAAGCGATGAAACCAGTAAATGCCGCAGAAATCAGCAGCAAGACTTCAATTCGTAGTCCTAGCGCTCCGTAGCCGATTGCCAAAAGCAAAAACATCACCGCGATAGGGGCGAGCGCTAAACCAAATGAGGGCAGAGGCTTTGAATTTGTCATAATGTATATCCTCAAAAACTGTGTAGGGTTTGTTCGCAGAGATAATATCCTTAGCCTCATTCCAAAATTGAGAGCTAGATGACTGTTTCATGTAAGCGCTTACATGAGATTATCTGATGTGAACATTCTCACGTTTTTTCATTGATAATTACCTTTTTAACGACTTGACGGTCTGTCTTTCGACTAAATTGGCTTCAAAACGATGGTTATGGGGAGGAGTATAGGCTGATTTTTTGAGGTTCAGTGCTAGCTTCGCGGCATGCACCGACATCTCGTCGATAGGGTTGTGCATTGTGGTTAAACGAGGATAGAGATAGCGTGCCAACAACACATCATCAAAACCCACAATAGACATATCGTCAGGTACTACCACGCCTTGTTCGTAGAGACTTGCCATCAACCCCGCCGCCATGACATCATTAAACGTCACCACAGCAGTAACTTCTGGGCACCGCGCCATCAACGCCTTTCCTGCCGCTTCACCACCAGACTCACTGAAATTCTCGTTAATAATCCAGCTAGGCGGTACTTCAATGTTGGCGGATGACATGGCGTCTTTATAGCCTTGAAGGCGATCGGTTCTATCTTCTATCGGCAGATCGCTGGTGACGTAGGCTATCTTGCGATGACCTAAAGCAATCAAATGCTCCACCGAGACCTTTGCTCCAGCTCGATTATCCACCCATACCGAGCGATTCGAGATCTGTGGAATAGTGCGATTGAGTAGAACCATAGCGGGAGCTTGGGCAGCGTAGCGGAGCAAAGTGGCATCATCAAGCATTTTGGCATGCACAACCATAGCTTCGCAGCCTTGGCTAATAAGAAAGTCCAAGCCTTCTTTTTCACGTTCCGTATTGTGACCGCCACTCACCACTACCAGTTGATGGCCATTAAGACGTACCACCTCTTCGACATTTTTGGCGATTAGTGCAAAGAAGGGATCAGCCAAGTTACCTGTGAGTAGACCTAGTGTGTTATTGCTTCGTTTCGCTAACGCAGCGGCTCGAGGGTCACGACGATAGTTAAGCGTTTTAATCGCTTTCTCCACCCGCTCCAACGTTACTGGTTCTACGTAGTGAGAGCGGTTAATTACCCTCGATACTGTCGCTGTCGAAACCCCTGCTAACTCTGCTACGTCTTTCATGGTTGCCATGACTGCTTTCCTTAACGCTCTCTATTGCGAACTCGATGCTAACGTTTCTTGCTCTTGAATTGACTCGCACGGGTCTTTTTATTGGTGCGTCGATTGGCTTGCTTGTCTCGTTTAGGGCGCTTGCTTTCTCCTGTCGAGGGTTTATCCGTCACCGGAAAGTCAGCCAGCTCTTCCAACACTAAACTTCGTGATGTGAGTTGACGAATCGCCTCAAGATATTCGGTTTCACCATGGCAAACTAGCGACAATGCCTGTCCCGTTTTTCCTGCTCTGGCGGTGCGCCCAACTCGATGCACGTATACAGATGGGTCACTTGGCAACTCATAATTAATCACGACGGGAAGATCATCTACATGGATGCCTCGAGCTAAAATATCGGTAGCAATCAGTACTTGAATCTCACCTTGTTTGAAAGCCTGTAGGGTACGTTCACGCTCCGTTTGCTCTTTATTGCCATGTAAGGCGCCACTAGTAATACCTGCTTTATTCAACTTCTTACAAAGCGCATCGGCATTGTCTCGTGCACCAATAAACACCAACACCTGAGGCCATTGATGCTCAGTAATTTGCTTAATCAGCACATTGGCTTTACTGCCTTTATTTACCAAATACAATGTCTCTGCAATCTGCTCCACCACACTATTGGTTTTATTGGCTACAACTCTGATTGGATTGTTAAGCAAAGTCGTGACTTTTGCTTCCAACTGTTCTGGTAGCGTTGCTGAGAACATTAAGGTTTGTTTTCTGTTGCTCAATCCATTGAGTATACTCTGAATGTCTGGCCAAAAACCCATGTCGAGTAAACGGTCAACTTCATCAAGCACAACAGTTTCAATACGTTGAGTGTCCACCAGCTGTTTATTCATGATATCGAGCAAACGTCCAGGTGTTGCCACTACAATCTCTGGAGCAGCATTAAGCTGACCCACCTGCGGCTCTACATCCTCGCCGCCGCAAACCACAGCGACTGAATAACCTAATAGAGCGACGATAGGATCGATGGTCTCTGTTACCTGTTTCGCCAATTCACGCGTAGGCACTAGTATCAAGGCTTGCTTTATCTCGTTGTTAAGCAACTGCTCTATCAGCCCAAGACCAAAGGCTAAGGTCTTACCGCTGCCAGTTTGTGCAAGAGCCAAGACATCGTGCTGTGCGGTAATTGCAGGAATAGCGAGGGTTTGAATATGAGTAGCATGAGAGAATTCACTAGGAATGGCATCAATTAATGCCGAGCTTAACGTTAACTCAGAAAAAGACATGATAGGTTTACACGAGCGCTGAAATATGTGCGGATGATAGGAGGAAAGCGTGTGGAACTCCAGTTTCTGCATCAATAAAAGTGTTGATAGTTGAAGTGTTAAGTTGGTAAGCGGCTGGCAAAAACGAGCCTGCTCGAATCAATGAGCAGGCTCTGATAACAGTTAAGACGCCGTTGCGTACTGTTCTAGTTCTGCGTGGGATGCCGTAGTAATGAACTCACCATCTAGGTAGAAATCAACAGAATCTTTACCGCTCACTCCTACAAGTGTGCGTGCCTTGCCAGAATCATCAATGAAGTCCATCTGTGTTGTATTGTCATCTAGCTTAGATAACTTAACAGGTGCAGTAGAGAGCTTCTTTCCTACCTTGTGGTTTACTTTGATGTACGCTTCAGCGGGAGTGTCCGCTACCGCCTTTTTCTTAGTTAGTGGGTTGGTACCAGTCCAGAACTCAATAGAGTTAATCACGAATAGATCCGCTGCCGCTGTAATGGCATAAACTGGTGACATCAAAGTGTATAGGCCAGCACGAGCATAACGGTTGTCCACACCTTTTAGGTTAACTTCATACATCACCATACTCGTTGTTGCCATTTGGCCAATACAGCCAGTTAGCATAGTAGACATTAGTGCAGCAGCAATCGTGGTTTTAATTAGTTTCATTTGTTTCGCGATCCTCTCGCATCATCCGATAGATAAATGATGAGCAAGTTGATTAAAGTGGATTATTACAGGAGAGGCGCCAGGCGAGCGGCTCATCCCATTCACACCATTAATAAAATGGCGCGCGATTATAGCCAGACTTTAGAGCATCGCAAGCACTTAAAAACTAGAGATTTATTGATAAAAACAAAGAAATTAGAAAGAGAAGAACCCAAATAGCCAAAACAATGTCAAACAGGATGAATTTACATTTACATTCAACTAATTACAAAACATAAAAGCTCAATTAAATTCTGGGAAAAAGGGAAGGTTTTTCGTTTTAACATCATAGAAAAAGAGGGTTGCAGTCCAATTCTTACAACCCTCTTAATGAAGACTTACAACATGACTAGGCTTGCGGTACCAAGGAACGCAAAGAAGCCGACCACATCGGTAACCGTCGTTAATATGACTGAACCCGCTAAAGCAGGATCAAGCTTGAGCTTATCCAGAACTAGAGGAATCAAGACACCAAACAGCGCTGCTGTGATGATATTGACGACGATAGCCAACGCTATGGTCGCACCAAGGATCGAAGACTGGAACCACAATCCAGCCATCGCACCTATGATGATCGCCCACAGTAGCCCGTTAATTGCACCAATGCCCAACTCATTCTTGATAAGGGCAAATCGGTTACCGGAGGTAATCTGGTTGAGAGCCATAGAACGCACGATCAAAGTTAGTGTCTGGCTTCCTGCGATCCCACCCATAGAACCGACAATAGGCATAAGGATCGCAAGGGCAACAACCTGCGAAATGACGTTTTCAAACAAGCCAATTGTCACTGAAGCTAAAATAGCGGTAAGCAAGTTAATCCCCAACCAAACCCCACGCTTTTGCGAACTTTTCAATACTGGTGCGAACAGGTCATCGCCTTCATCCATACCCGTACCAGCCATTAAACGCGTCTCGTAGATTTCTCGTTGCGTGCTAAGAGCAAACTTCCAGTCAATCTCCCCTACCAACAATTTACGTTCATCCAGAATAGGCAATGCACTGAAGGAGGAACGCTCCATTGCTTCCACCGATTCGGCCAATGTTAGCTTTGCACTAAGCGTGGTGACGTGCTCCAAAACCAATTGTTTGATTCGCGTTTTAGGATCACTTTTTAAGACATCGCTATAATCCACCATCCCACGAAAACGTTTTTGCTTATCAATTAGATAGATATGCTCTGGCTGCTCATAATTGTATTTATCAATCAACAGCTTGGCTCTGTCTACTGAGATACTAAAAGGAATCGTAATGACTTTCCTATCTGCCCAGCGGCCAATCTGATCTTCTTCATATTCATTGGCTTGGTCATAAAGCTCTAGCTCATCCTTTTCAAGTAAAGAGATAGCTTCGGCAATGATGTCATCAGGCAGTGAGTCCGCCCACTCGATAAGCGAAAGGTTATCCAACTTCGCCAGCGTAAGCTTAAGCTCAGTTTCCGATAACGCATCCAGAATAGAAACACGTACTTCCGCACGAGTCTCTGTGAGCACTTCGATATGCATTTCCAGCGGCAACTCACGCCACAAACGAACCCTTTGCTCTATAGGAAAGGCTTCCAATATCAACCCCACCGACGACGACTCCATCCCCTGCTCTATAAGTTCATTAAGCACACTTGGTTGCTCATGCTCCTCAGCTTGAGAGATTTGTTCGATTTGTATGGATAGATCTTGGAATTCGCTCACTCGTGGCTCCACATGGTGCTATACGTTGTTAGTCTCGTAAATTTGTTCGATAAATTAGCGCGTTAGAGTTAAAAAACTCTGTGATAAATGTGCTGAATAGAAAGAAGAAATCTTAGCTTGTCACAGATGAATAATCTAGCGTGGTCTTGATGAATTCAGAGGCATTATTGAACAATTAGACCTAAGAAGAGTAAAGGCATGTCGCTATCTATGAAATAACCACACGCCTTTGAAAGTATTACACTTGAGGCGTTAACTGATGACTGATTGATTGGCAAATAGCGACTAACTCGTTCTTTGTCGTTTCAATACTATCTACAGCATGATGAACTGCATCAGAGTCTAAAGTGACATATGGAACAGTTAACACAGCCAACATCTCACTGCCCGTAAAGATCGGCACACTGATATTAGTAATACCCGAAATTTGTGGACTGGGACCAATAAAGTAACCTTGATTCTTGGTCAGATTGAGTAAAGCGTTCGCTTGTTCTATTTCGTAATCAGTTGCACCACTCTGCTTGAGTATTTTCTCTCTTTTGAGCTCATCACTAAAGCTCAACAGTACGATTCCAGAGCCGGATGAACATACGTCTAACTTAGCGCCAATCTTAAGGCTAAAGCCCATCTTATATGGACTCTCTTCCCTTCCGATCACCACCAGATGCTGATTGTCATACCATGAAACATGGCATGATTGATTGACTTTTTCACTCACCATTTTCATTAATGGCTTGGCGATATTTAACAGTTGAGACTGAGGTGGATACTGATTCGCAACGGTAAACATCTGCATAGAAAACATATATTTACCGCTATCTTCATTAAAGGTCACATAACCACGACGAGCCAACACGGAGAGTACTCGGAAAATCTCTCCCACACTACGACCGACCATCTCTGCGATCTGTTTCTTTGACATGGGTTCAGCTGAACTTGCTAGCAACTCCAGTATATCCAACCCTTTCTCTAAGGCTGGGGCGTTATACTCCTGCCGAACAACTTTTTCCAAGTACCTGCTCCTTATTTCACTAAGCCCATCATTTGTGGGATCGTCATCGAGATTGCCGGGATATAAGTCACTGCCATTAGTACTAAAAATATCACCGCAAAGAATGGTAGCAGCGTTTTGATCACATGGTCAATTTTGATATCGCTAACCTTACAACCAGTAAATAGTATTGGTCCAACTGGTGGTGTTATGGTGCCAAGTGACAAGTTAAACACCAACAAAATACCAAACTGGACTGGATCCATACCCAAATTCATACAAATCGGTAGAAAGATGGGTGTGAAAATTAATACCGCTGGCGTGGGATCCATAAAGGTCCCTACAAACAATAAAATCACATTGATGATTAGAAGAATCACAATCGGGTTATCGGTTAACGACAACAAAGCATCGGCTATAGCTCCAGGAATTTGCGTAAACGCCATTACCCACGACATGATTGACGAAGCGGCTATCATAAAGATGACAATCGCAGTTAACTTGGCAGTCGACAACAAAATACTTGGGAGCTGTTCAACTTTCAGAGCTTTGTATATAAACCCAAGCGCCAAAGAGTAAACGACCGCAATAGCTGAAGCTTCTGTCGGTGTAAAGATGCCTGCGAGAATACCTCCTATCACTACCACCACTAATGACAAACTAGGTATTGCATCAATAAATAGTTTGGCGCGCTCAGAAAGGCTCATCACATGTTTCGACATATATCCACGGCGATAGGCCATAAACCCTGCCACTAGCATAACGCCACCACCCCAGAGTAAGCCGGGCAAATAACCGCCCATAAAGAGTGCTGAAATAGATACCGAACCAGCGACTGTCGCATAAACAATTAACGTGTTACTTGGTGGAATCAACATTCCAGTTGGAGCAGATGCAATATTTACCGCTGTTCTAAATGGCGAGTCGTACCCTTCCTTCTCTTGAATAGGGTTCATAATTCCACCAATCGCCGCTGCCGAAGCAACGCCAGAGCCACTGATTGAACCAAACAACATATTGGAGACCACATTAGTTTGGGCTAATGCTCCAGGAAAATAACCCGTTACTATGCGCGAGCAATTAATGAGTCGTATGGCTATGCCACCGTTATTCATAATATTGCCCGCTAAAATGAAAAACGGTATCGCTAGCAATGCAAAACTATCCAAACCCGTGAACATTCGTTGGGCGGCTGTCGTCGTAGCGCCTGCTAAAGGCAGAATACTGACCATGGCAACAAATGAAGGCAATCCAATACTAATACCTATCGGCGCACCTAAAACGAGTAGAATGATAGCGCCGCCGAACATAATAAGGGCAGCGAGGGTAGCAGCATCCATATGTCTATCCTTTTACACTAAGTTGCTGAAACTGATGTATTAGTTTCAGTTGGTTGATAACGAAATAAACAAGAATAAGCACTCCGGCAATAGGTAATGCCGAGTAAATAACACCCATTGGCACTTCTAAGGCCGAATCTAACTGCCACATTTGACGAACGGACGCTTTGAATCCGCCTTGCCACATAACCACGAAAGCAAATATAGCGATTGTCCATTCAGTGAAAATATCAACCAGTATGCCTATTTTCGGCGAGAACTTATCTCGTACATAGGTAATAGCCATATGTTCTCTCAAGCCAAACACATAAGCCCCACCAATCAACACCAACCAGACAAACATGTATCGTGACAGCACTTCACTCACCGCACTTGGACTATTGAAGACATAACGAGTAACGACCTGATAAGTAACAAGAACTGTCAAGAATGCCATAATAGCGATACAAGCTCGTTCCACTACCCAGTCGATGATTTTCTTGAACTTATCTGTCCAGACTAACAACTTTTCCACTAGACTTTTCCTTGCAAAAAAGGAGTTAGGCTTGGCGCCTAACTCCTTCTTAATTAGCTCAGTTCACTGATCGCCTTAGTTAATTCTTTCTGTGCGTCAGTTTTAATCAATTTTTGCTGTAGAGGTTTGCAGCTTTCCTGGAATTGTCTCACGTCGACATCAATAAAGGTCGCACCATTCTCCTCCGCTAACGCACGAGCCTTACCAATTTGAGCATTCCATTTAGCAAACTCGTCAACAGTCGACTCTTTAGCTAAACGACGAATCGTCGCTTGGTCTTCCTTCGACATTGAATTGATGAAGTCGTCGCTGATAACGACTAGGTCAGGCACCATCAAGTGAGAAGTTTTGCTAAAGTAAGGAGCCACTTCATAGTGCTTCATATCGGCATAAGTAATTTCATTATTCTCACCACCGTCAAGGACACCTTGTTGAACCGCAGTATACACTTCACCTTGACTCATCGGCACACCAGTACCGCCCATGCACCCTAGCATCTCTACCATAGTATTCGACTGCATCACGCGGATTTTCTGACCTTTCATATCCTCGACTGACTTAACGTTATGCCCCTTGGTATAAACGTTACGAGAACCAGCGGTATAGGCCGTCAATACTTCAAAACCAAACTTTTTGGTAGAGGCAAATAGCTTGTCTAGAGCTCCGGAAGTAAACACTTTTTCTTGATGCTCAATACCGGTATAAGCGAAAGGCATGCCGATTGCAGTGAAGGTATTGTCATAGTTTTCTACCAACGGGGTTGCTACTACTGCCATTTGCACTGCGCCAGCTTGAACCAGCTCCAACGACGCACGTTGATCGCCGAGCAGTGCATTGGGATAAATAGTAACTTTGTAACGACCATCCGTTTCCGCTTCTAACTGTTTACCAAACTCTTCCAAAGCCAAATATTGAGGGTGCTTGTCAGATTGGTTAAATGCCGCTTTGATTTCCGTTGCTGCAAATGTCATTGATGATACTGTGACTGCTGCGCCCGCTACGGTAGTAAGAAGTACATTTTTCAGAGTTTTGTTCATGTTAATTTCCTATTAGTATCAACTAAGCCAATGTATCCATTGGAATAAAGTCCATATCGTCGAATGTTTGATTTTCACCTAACATTCCCCAAACAAAGCTATAGTTTTGCGTACCACACCCCGAATGAATCGACCAACTTGGTGACAGTACGAGTTGTTTATCTCTAACTAGAATGTGACGAGTTTCGGTAGGTTCGCCCATCATATGAAACACGGCTTGTTCTGGCTTGATATTGAAATACACATACGCTTCCATTCGACGCTCGTGAGTATGTGCAGGCATCGTGTTCCAAACGCTACCCGGTGCTAAATGAGTGATTCCTAAACATAGCTGACAGGTTTCTATCACATCCGGATGCAGGTATTGGTTAATGACGCGTTGGTTTGCCGTCTCTATTGAACCAAGTTCTACCACGCGAGCCTCACTCTGAGGAATTACCCTTGTGGGTAGCGATTTGTGCGCTGGTGCACTTAATCCGTAGACTGTCGCGTTACCTTCTACTTTCTCTATCTCAATTGTCTTTGAGCCTAGGCCGACATAAAGCACATCCATAGCATTTAAATGGAACGTTTTTGCATCTACGGTTACTTTTACAGCTCCTTCTAAGCAAGCTAACCCAAGCTCTCTTCGCTCAAGAAAAAACTCGGTCCCGAACGACTTACTATCTATCCACTCCTCTAAAATCAATGGTTTATCTTGAGGACAAATTCCTAAAGCAACCGCTCGGTCAATATGGCTATACGCTACCGATACCCGAGATGGTATGAATAGCTCGTCGATCAAGAACTCATCACGCAGTTGTGCAGTGGAGTACTTTTTCACGTCTCTAGGGTTCGCTGAATACTTCGTTAACATAACTTTCCTTAACCGTAATTTATGCTTTTAATAGTAACAGTCGTTCTTATGTGATCAATACCATTCACATATGAACAGCTGTAGACGTGATCACTGATCCTTAAAATTGGAAAATTAACGGTTAAATCTTGAACTAGATCTTATTTTGAAACTGCGTTTTAAAAACACAAGGAGAGGTATTTGATATGAGTAAATTAACTTTGAATATTAAGCAGAGATGAACTCAATGGGCGTGGCTGGCTAGAACACAGCCACGTTACATTGATCATAAAAAGTGGTGAGCGTAAATAGTTGAACTTACCAGTGACGCTGTCTTGGCTCGAATTGTGGTGATGTTTTCTTTTTCAAAGCCTGTTGTACGCGAACAAAATTTCTCCCCAGCATAATGCGTATCTGGCTATAAGTTTCATACGCCAAAAGTTTCCATGCAGGTGCGGTCCAATAGCGAGTGTACATATGCTTCATAGCGGCGGTCACATCTGGGGATTTTTGGGCGATTTGAGTACAAAGTGTCAATGCCTCTTTCATAGGATCATCGCTGACTTCGGTCACTAATCCCATAGATAATGCAGCCTTAGCGTCAAGTTCTGTAGCGCATATCGAGATTCGCATCGCTTGGTCCTTCGGCATGATTTCTCTAAGAGCAATGGATCCCGCCATATCTGAGGTTAATCCCATCCGCGACTCCATGATTGAAAGGTTGGCATTAGGCGCACAGAATCTAAAATCGGCCCCTAGCGCGATTTGCATACCCGCTCCCCAGCAATATCCTTCGATTACAGCAATAACAGGAACGGATAGCTTTCGCCAATTACTGCTTACTTGCTGTGCACGATTTGATTGGCCAGGAAGCCACTTAAACAAGAGTCTTGCAGCAAAGCTCTTGTTTTTCATCATAGATTTGAAATCGAGTCCTGAGCTAAAGTTGCCTTCACTTCCCGTCAGGATAACTGCCCTCAGCGTTCGGTCGTTACGAAGCGCTTTGCTCACATGAATCAACTCATTAAACATAATCATGTCGACGCCATTAAGCTTATCCGCCCTGTTTAAGCGTACAGTCACGACGTGCTCGTCCCTAGTTACTTTAATGCGTTGATAATCCATCCTTGTATCCTCTGTCTAATCGTCTATCGCATCCGATATGCGAACTCTAATAGTTATCTCAAAGTGTAGTCGGCAAACCATCACAATTAGAATCAATACTCTAAAATGAGAGGTCATCGCGAAAAAAGCTAGATACTTGGATCCATGGTGTTAAGCGAGTAATTGTGAGCGAGGTTCATTCTTAACAATATTAATTTATAGAATTATGAGATTGCTCTAATTAGCCGTCGAGTATTCTTGTGAACAGCGACTAGAGTGTTTGAATATCTTAGACGTAACGGATAATTAGGAAGTACTGTCCATGATTAAGGAAAATCAATCACGCTCTAAACACCAATCCAAAGCTAATAAGCTCTCTGAAAACAGTCGTGACCCTTTATGGCTTACGGTCAGCTATACCATCTTTACCTACCTACTTCTTAGCTACGTACTACCTAATTATTTAGGAACAGAAACTGCTGTTGGCATGGCGCTTGTTGGGCTTCTTGCCGAGTATGCTCTGTATGTCTCTTCACTGTGGCTGTTACCAGAGCTGATCGCTCTAGTAAGATCTTTCAAATCAGAGTCCGACATAGAAACCGTACAGAAAACCATTTAACTCAAACGTTATATCACTCGCAAAAACTATTTTAATGATTAAGTATTAACCAAATAAAAATAAGTTCGCGCATTTACAATAGGTTACGACTAGCACATTAATAGCCCAAAAAAACTGTGAGCAAGATCAACTTGATCCTGTAAATTCATAGTGTTACTGTGGCTTGGATGACGAAAATATGACCACAAGGAGTGTGCTTTGCCGAATATTCAAGTGAGTCGTTGGCGTGTTGAATCCTGTCCAGAATCATTGGAACAGAAAATCATCTCTGCCGTCGCCTACCAAGAAATGAAGGGAACTATTTCTGATTTTGAGTTGTGTCAGATATTCGGAGAAACCGTTTGGAAGAGCGGAGAGAATTACCATACACATGCTGTTTCTGTGTTAATCAATGAAGCAGAAAGGTGCTGTCGAGTCATTCCAAGATTACCGGTTGGGTAGTCTGTATTGATAACCTAATGTTTTGATATTAAAAAGGGTCTACCAACTGGTAGACCCTTTTTTGTATTCTTGTCACTTATTATTAGCTCTGCGAATAGATAGCTTCCAATTTTTCATCTTTGCGCTTCCATACATCGTTGAGCCAGTTGTGGAAGCGACGTTTGAAGACTTTGTCGTTGAAGTAATCGCCGTTGAGGTTTTCGTCCATCTGATATACATCGATTTTGACCACAACTTTCGTCAACTTACCCTTCAACAAATCATTAAATGGGTCTTCTCGATTTTCTGGATACGCCAGTGTGATATCAACGACCCCATCCAACAAATGGTTCATGGCGTTAAGTGTAAACGCTACACCACCTGTTTTTGGCTTCAATAGGTGTCGATAAGGTGTTTTAACCGTCGCCAACTTTTCTTCGCTATATCGCGTCCCTTCAACAAAACTGATCATCGTTGTTGGCACGTGCTCAAACTTTTTACAAGCCTTGCGAATCGCATTAAAGTCATCATTGCGTCGCTCGGGGTGCTTAACTAGATAGGCCTGCGAGTGTCGCTTCATAAATGGCATATCCAAGCCCCAACAAGCAAGACCAACGAAAGGCACATACAGTAAGCTTTGTTTTAGTAAGAATTTGCACATTGGCATTCTGTTTTTCATCACGGATGTGATGATAACAATGTCAGCCCAGCTTAAATGGTTAGACAACAACATATACCATTGGTCTGGCGTCAGATCGTCACCGCCTTCAACGTCCCATTCAATGTTGTTATTCAAGTTTAGCAGCCATAAGTTAATCGTCGCCCAAAGCCACATCTGTTTATTAGATAGGCTGGTCATCAATGTCTGAACGAATTTCAGTGGCAGTAGTAATTTGATGATCGAGAATGTGCAAACTACGAATGCAGTCACAGCCGTATTTGCCATTACTAGAAAAGAATTGATGAAGAGACGTAGATTGCTGAACATACCAATTGTTACAAAACTTAAAGAGGCCGCAATCATAGCAACTTTTGGCTAAACGTATAGTAAAGCTTTGTCATTCAAACGTGCCTTTCTAAAGGCACGTTTATTTTATTGTTTAATTACAAAGCGTTATTAAATCCAACCTGCTAGTCGTCCGACCAGGTAAAGTGAAATACCCGCCATCACACCCGCAACAATGTCGTCAATCATGATACCTAACCCACCATGAACGCGCTTATCGAGCCAACCGATTGGCCAAGGTTTTACCATATCGAAGAAACGGAATAGCACAAAGCCTGTCAGTAACCACTTCCAATCGTCAATCGGTAGTTTGAGTGCTGGGACTATCGCCATGGTGATCCAAAATCCGGCGAACTCATCCCATACGATAGAGCCATGATCGTGCACACCCATATCATCTGAGGTCACTTGGCAGATTTTGATACCGATAATACAAGACAGTAAAACCGCGATAAGATACATGCTCAAAGGCAATTGTGCTAACAGTAGATATAACGGAATCGCTGCCAGTGTACCCATAGTACCGGGTACAACAGGCGATAGACCACTGCCAAAGCCAGTCGCAAGCAAATGCCAAGGGTTTTTCAAAGATATTAAGTCAAGGGGGTTACTCATTGGCTCACCTTAAAGTGGTCGAATCCACCCAACTGCCAGTCAAGTGGTTGGTCGTTAGAATGTAGATCAAGATAGCCTGTGCCCGTTATTTGTCCAATACAGGTAAATGGCGTATTTGATAGCGCGATCTCAAGTTGCCCTCTGTTGGCTTCCGGCACCGTAAAGCAGAGTTCATACTCTTCTCCGCTAGTTAATGCATACTGCTTTGCGATGTCATCAGACTCCACGAATTGCTTGAGTTCAGACGAAACAGGCAGCAAGTCGACATCAATACGAGCGCCAACGTCTGAGCGCTTTAAAATATGCCCTAAGTCAGAAATAAGGCCATCAGAGATATCAATCGCAGCAGAAGCGATATCGCGAAGGGTAATGCCTGCAAGCACTCTCGGCGTAGCCTCAAAGTGGCGCTTTTCTAGCACGCGGTTGAGTTCGGTATTCGCGCTGATGTTTTTTTCCAGAATCACATCAAGACCAGCTTTGGCATCACCGAGGTGACCTGTCACATAAATCCAGTCTCCAGAATTTGCCCCACTTCGAGTCAAGGCTTTGCCTTGTGGCAGTGTGCCTTGCACAGTAAGAGTAATCGCCAGCGGTCCTTTTGTGGTGTCGCCGCCAATGAGCTGGATACCGTAATAGTCTGCTAACGAGAAAAACGCATTGCAAAAACGTTCAAGCCAGCGTTCGTTCACTTCTGGTAAAGAGATCCCCATGGAGACCCAAGCAGGTGATGCACCCATTGCAGCTAAATCACTGATATTCGAGGCAAGTGCCTTATGTGCAATCCAAGCCGGATCGGCGTCAGCGAGAAAGTGGGTACCGGATACTAAGGTATCAGTGCTAATGGCGATGTGGCTGTCAGCTGGAGGGGCAACAATGGCACAATCATCACCTTGTGCTAAGACCACGTCTTTGCGTTGCTGCTGTTTATGCGCGAAGTACTTGTCGATTAAACTAAATTCACCGGACATCTTGTAGGCTTTGTGCTGGAAAGGTGAGAAGAGTATATAAAAAAGGCCAGCAATTTGCTGACCTTTTTACGAATAGACAAACGTTAATCGTTACTTTTTGCGAACGTGAGGTGCTGCTTTATCTAGAACACCATTAACGAACTTGTGGCTGTCTTCTGCTGCGAATACTTTCGCAAGCTCAATAGCTTCGTTGATAACCACTTTGTAAGGTACGTCTTCGCGGCTCGTCATTTCGTACATAGCTAGACGAAGAAGCGCAAGCTCCATCATGTCTAGATCTTGCATTGGACGAGAAACGAACGGACGTAACTTGCTGTCTAGTTCCGTGTGATTCAACGCGACACCCGTGAGCAAATCACGGAAATATACAACGTCAGTCTCTGGCGCAGTCAACGCAGGCTCAGCAGCATGATGTTCTTCTTCATCATACTTACCACCTGATAAGAACTGTTCTTCAACAGTGGCAACATTTTCTTTAGTAATTTGCCAAGAATAAATTGCTTGCAGAGCAAATTGACGTGCATTACGACGTGCGGCTGGTTTCACACTGGCCCCCATTAGGAATCGATTTCAGAAAGAACGTTGATCATTTCAAGCGCGCTTAGTGCAGCCTCTGCACCTTTATTACCAGCCTTGGTTCCGGCACGCTCAATTGCTTGATCGATAGTATCAACAGTCAATACACCAAATGCTACTGGTAGGCTATATTCCAGAGACACTTGCGCAAGACCTTTATTACACTCACTACAAACATAGTCGAAATGTGGTGTACCGCCACGAATTACTGTACCCAAAGACACGATTGCATCAAACTTACCTGTTTTAGCAACTCGCTGAGCAACCAATGGTAGCTCTACCGCACCAGGGCAGCGAACAACAGTGATGTTGTCTTCACTTACTTGGCCGTGACGTTTTAAAGTATCGATAGCACCAGATAATAGGCTTTCATTGATAAAACTATTGAAACGAGAAATTACAATAGCAATCTTTGCGTTCGGTGCTGGGAAGCCACCCTCGATAACTTTCATATGCTTTCCTTATAAACTATGTTCATCGCGCGAGAATCGCCGGATTCTAGCACAACTCAATTATTAATATCCACCGCTAACTTTAGTCAAACACTGCTTTCACAATACTTGAAATCTGTTGCGGCGCGACGAAAAAGAAAAAGCCTTTGCGTTTCATAAGCAAAGGCTTGGATAAATTACTCAGTAATGTATTCGGTGACACTCAGACCAAAGCCACCCAGTGCGTGATACTTTTTATCCGCCGAAGACAGAAGCTTCATTTCATGTACACCAAGATCCGCAAGAATCTGCGACCCTACGCCTACTCGGCGTGATGTGCCTTGTTTTTTAGCCATGGTCGGTGCTGAGCCATTGTCTTGTTGCTCGAAGACCTTGATCTTGTGAACAATAGCCTCAGTGCTTTCTTCATTACCAAGAATCACCAGTACACCACCTTCTTTTCCAATGCGCTTCATTGCTTTGTCCAAAGTCCAGCTGCGATCGGAGTTTCGATTTGAGCGTAAGATATCAGTGAAGGTGTCTTGCAAATGCACGCGAACTAATGGAGTGCTAGCCGTCAAATCACCAGCACACATCGCGTAGTGGATTTGATTGTCGATAGTGTCGCGGTAGGTCACTAGCTCAAAGTCACCAAATTCAGTCGGCAAATGACACGCAGCAACGCGTTCAATAGTGGTCTCGTTATTGTTACGATACTCGATGAGGTCAGCAATCGTTCCCAACTTAATGTTGTGTTTTTCGGCGAATATTTCTAAGTCAGGACGGCGCGACATAGTGCCATCGTCATTAAGAATCTCGACAATCACAGAAGCAGGTTCAAAACCCGCGAGCTTTGCCAGATCGCAGCCAGCTTCAGTATGACCAGCGCGAGTTAACACACCACCGTCTTGAGCTGCCAATGGGAAAATGTGTCCTGGTTGCACTAAGTCTGCAGCCTTTGCGTCTTTTGCAACTGCGGCCTGAACTGTACGTGCGCGATCTGCCGCAGAGATACCAGTGGTTACGCCTTCCGCGGCTTCAATAGACACAGTAAAGTTAGTAGTGTACTGCGCGTTGTTGTCTTGAACCATAGGTGGTAAGCCTAGTGCTTCACAACGGCTCTTTGTCATGGTTAAGCAGATCAATCCACGTCCATGAGTCGCCATAAAGTTAATGGCTTCTGGTGTGATATGTTCAGCGGCCATAATAAGGTCACCTTCATTCTCACGGTCTTCATCGTCCATTAGGATAACCATTTTCCCAAGGCGAATGTCTTCAATGATTTCTTGCGGCGTACTAATTGGCATTTCACATTCCTGTATTGGTTCGTTGGGCATCAAGCTTTGCGTCAGATTTTAAGCGAAGCCGTTTCGTTGTAGGAAGTCCATGGTAATTCGAGACTCAGATTCGTCACTGGCTTTCGATTGCAGCAATCGTTCCATATAACGAGCTAGGACATCCACTTCTAAATTAATTTTTCGGCCAACATGAAAGTTGTCGATGGTCGTTTCTTCAGATGTATGGGGCACAATCGTTAGTTTAAAGGCATCTTTGCGAACGTCGTTTACCGTCAGACTGATCCCATCTACGGTAATAGAACCTTTTTCCGCTACATACTTGCCTAGCTCAGACGGCATCTGCACCCAAAACTCTATGGCGCGACCAACTTGTTGTCGGTCCACAATTTCTCCAACACCATCCACATGCCCAGACACGATGTGCCCGCCAAATCGTGTCGTTGGTAGCATCGCTTTTTCTAGGTTTACTTTGTCGCCAACGCTGTAGTGAGCAAAGCCTGTTTTCTTTAGCGTCTCAACGGATAAGTCCGCATGGTAACTGTTGTCTGTGAAGCTGGTGACCGTAAGACAGACGCCATTTGTCGCGATGCTGTCTCCTAGTTTTACGTCACTCATGTCCAGTTTGCCCACTTCAACATGAATACTGATATCTTCTCCTTTTGGAGTGATACCCTTCAGTGTGCCAACCGCTTCAATAATTCCTGTAAACATTGTTCTACTTCTGCTTTAGTTGTGGTGTGGCGACAATGCGAATGTCGCTTCCCACCATACGAATATCTTTTATATCGAGCTCGATGACGTCTTGCATCTCAGTCAATCCAAGTGCCCCAATAAGCCCTCGCCCATCGGCCCCCATAAGCTTAGGTGCTAAATACACAATAAGCTCATCAACGAGCTGTTGTTGAATCATCGAGCCCGCTAGCGTTGCCCCAGCTTCTATCCATACATGATTAATTTGTTGGTCTTTAGCCAAGCCTTGCAGTGTTTCAGCTAAATCCAGTTGATTAGCTGAGTTCATTGTCACGTTAAGATCGCCACCAGCCTGAGCCACTCGAATCATATCACCCTCAGATTGGAACAATTTCAGCTCTCTCGATAGTGCATTTTGTCTATCCAAAATCACGCGAGTAGGTTGGCGTAATTCATCAGGCTTAATTACATCAGTGACATGACTTGGAAGCTCATCCCAACGCACATTCAAAGAGGCGTTATCTTCTACGACTGTTTGACTGGTCGATAGAATAGCTCCTGACTGGGCACGATATGCTTGAACGTCTCGACGTGCTTCGGGGCCAGTAATCCACTGGCTTTTGCCATTAGCTAATGCCGTTTGCCCATCAAGGCTGGCTGCCATTTTCAGTTGAACAAAAGGCATCCCTGTTTCCATTTTCTTCAGGAAACCAGGGTTAAGCGCTCGCGCATCTTGTTCCAAAAGACCAACGGACACCTCAATACCAGCTTCACGAAGCATACTAAAGCCTCGGCCAGCCACTTGCGGATTGGGATCAGACATGGCACAAATAACTTTAGACACTCCTGCTTTTATCAGCCCTTCAGCACATGGAGGTGTTCGTCCATAGTGTGAACATGGCTCCAATGTGACATAAGCGGTCGCGCCCTTAGCTCGCTCTGCTGCCATTCTTAAGGCATGAACTTCCGCATGTGGCTCACCGGCTTTCTTATGATAGCCTTCTCCCACTACCTCGTTGTTTAAGGTAATGACGCAACCTACATTTGGGTTAGGCGCAGTGGTAAAGCGCCCTCTTTTCGCGAGCTCTATGGCACGGCTCATCATTTGATAATCAATAGCGCTAAATTGGCTCATAACTTTCCATATCTATGGCTAAATGCATCTGGGTCGATCAGTCTTCGAGACGAGCGATTTCTTCTCCAAACTCTCGAATATCTTCAAAGCTTCGATAAACGGAGGCAAAGCGAATATAAGCGACCTTATCCAACTCTTTTAACTGAGTCATAACAAGGTTACCAATCATCTCACTTGGTACTTCACGCTCTCCAGTCGCACGAAGTTGTGACTCAATATGACTGATAGCAAGTTCAATAGCGTCTGCACTTACCGGACGCTTTTCTAAAGCACGCTGAATACCGCCAACCATTTTATCTTTATTAAACGGTTCACGATTGCCGTTAGACTTGATGACTTTAGGCATCACCAGTTCGGCCGTTTCAAAGGTGGTGAAACGTTCACTACATGCCAAACATTGACGACGACGACGCACTTGGTGGCCATCCGCTACCAACCTAGAGTCGATAACTTTTGTATCATTTTCAGTGCAAAAGGGACAATGCATAACACCTCCTGTGGTTGATTTCCCAGTTTAGCGAAAATTCACCTATTAAGAAATCCACTATTTGACCAGTTAAGCCCGTTATCTATGGTATTGCTGAATGGCTTCACACTCTTGCCAATCAAAAGCATCAATAAGACTTTGCCAGACCGCATCAAAGTTTGCAGAAATGGTTATTTCCTGCTCTGTAATAGGATGAACAAACTTCAGTTCAGAAGCGTGTAGCAATAGGCGGTGCGAATCGTAGTGTTCGCGAAACAAACGATTGTGCTTGCCATCACCATGACTAGTATCACCAATAATCGGGTGACTCAGATGGTGCATGTGTCGGCGGAGTTGATGTTTACGACCAGTCTTAGGTTTCATCTCGACCAGGCAATAGCGACTGGTTGGGAATCGCCCTGTTGAATAAGGCACTTCAACCGATGCCAATGGCTGATAAGCGGTTACTGCAGGCTGCGCTTCCTTGTCTTGAGAAGCAAATTTATCGGCGATTTTGTCAAGCTCCACTTTAAGAGGGTAATCGAGAACATCACCCTCAGTGATCCAGCCTCGAACGATGGCATGATAGGTTTTCTCAATGTTGTGCTCAGCAAACATCGGCATAACCTGTGAAGCGATTTCACTAGACAGAGCAAATAACAACACGCCAGACGTTGGTCGATCTAAGCGATGCAATGGGAATACATGTTGGCCAATTTGGTCTCGTAATGTTTGCATGACAAAACGTGTTTCGTTTTTATCAAGCCACGAACGATGCACAAGCATACCCGCAGGTTTATTTACCGCGACTAAATATTGGTCTTGATAAACGATCTCTAGTGGTTCCACGGCAGGTAGAGTCATGGTTTCGGTCATTTGGCGTTATCATCCAGTTTTTTCAATACAAGGATTATTTCTTGATACTCAGGGCGCAGCTTCCATACCTCTTCAAAGTAAGGAGCGATCTCAAAGCCCTTCGGTAATGGCTGTCCCATCTCTATCATAGATTCAATACGCTGAATAAAAACCCACTGTAGCCACTCATGGGGTTCCAAAGTATCGACAGAGAAAGGTTGTTGGCTGCTCATCGCACTGGCTGTTGGCTCTTGGATTTGCCACAGTGCATGTTTTTTAAGCAACTCTTTTAGCTCTACGAGCAATAGCTTCATGGTAAAAAGGCCGTTCGTTAGATTGCGGTCTCATCATTCGATGAAATTGGCAACCAATGACTTGAAAATTCGCGATAGAATACCATCTATTGTTCTATACCCAAACCGTACTAGGAATTACTCCATGGATACCATTCATACTTTGTCGGACCTTCTGGTAAACAGTGGCTGCGAATATCACATTTATGATATTTCTCGACGAGTTCAGCGCATCGACAATGATCAATTTGCCAACGTTGAGCAAGCAAGCCAACCGTACCCTTATCCGATTCAAAGACAGGCACAGTTTGCGATTGCCTACTGGAACGCGGAGAAACAACCTTGGATATGGTTTCTGAAGTTTAACCTCGATGAGCGCGGTCTACTTAGTCAGGCTGATGTGGGTCAGTTTCTTAAGTTTGTGATGGAAGCGATGGGGACTCGGCTGAGTAAGGAAATGAGTGAAGAGCAACAACAAAAGCTCGCGAATAACCCATTTACGTTCAAACCAAAAGACGACAAGCTTGCCGTGTTTCATAGCGTACTTCGTGCTGAGTTAGCACTACCAACCAGTCAATACTACACGCATGCGCAAGAATATTTTGCCGGTAAACTGGGATGGGATAATTGGCAAACAGTCGGTCTACAAGGTATTACTGACATTGCGGCTCGTCTCAGTACTGACGATAACAATCGACTAGTAAGAACCAGTTTACGACATATTGCTAACGAGCCGAGATATGCTCTGCTTGGAGCCTTGGAGCATATTGCCCTTCCAGCAAAACTTTCTGATACCTTATTTGAATTGGCCCAAAAGGAGGCGGAGACAGAGTACGCCGATCTGTTCCTACTATCCGCATATGTCCGTGCCTTATCTGGAGGAAAACCGGAACAACTTGAGTCGCTGATTACTACCATTTTGGCCAGTGCGACACTCAGTCATCAAGAAATTCTCATCGCAATCGCGGGTCGCTCTTGGTTACCGTTAACGACACCAGCGCTGGCAGAGCAATTTCTGATTAGGCTGGCACAAACAGGAAACCAGACTCTGTTCAACCAGCTGTTCGCCGATCTGGTTATGATGCCAAGTTTACGTTTGGTTCTGCTGCCACTGTTGCACTCTAGTCCGTCCCCTGAACTAGCACAGGCTTTAGTTGCGCTTCAGCAAAGCGCCACTCAGGGCCGGATGCACTAAGGAGACCTAACGGTGATCGACAATTTACTGATGATCTTAGCATTGAGCTTATTTTGCTTTTTGTTTTGGCAACAAAGACGACAAGGTGAAATTGCTAAAGCTGCGGTAAGTAGGCGTTGCAAGGAATTGGATCTGCAGATGCTTAGCGTGTCGTTCGGCGCACACAAGCTAAGAGATGCCAACGGTAGATGGGGTTGGCATACTATTTATGAATTTGAGTTTTCAGCCCTAGGCGATGATTACTATCAAGGAAAGCTGTTGATGAAAGGCTTTCATGTTCTGAATTTTCATCTGCCACCGCACCGAATGTAGATTGAAAGATCAAATACGGGCCATGTTCATCTTTCGCATGGCCTATTTGCTCAAAGTCGAGCTTCTTAAGTAGTCTGATGGAAGGTTCATGATCAGTATCGACATTCGCCGTCAATTTACTCAATCCCAAGGTGGCAACCACGTCAGGAATAAACGCGCGCAACACTTCCGTGGCAATACCTTTATTCCAATACTGTTTATCAAAGATATAGCCCAGTTCCCCTTCACTACTCGCATGCCTGTCGACAAATATATGACCTAGATAGTCCCGGGTTCGAATGTCCAAGACTGCCATGGCATAAATATCAGGGTCGCTTAAGATCGATTGAAAAATAGTGCGTGCTTTTGCCAGCGTGTGAGGCCCATTCATGTGCTTTCTATTCTTAGCACAGACGTTAAGCATGAGAAAATCCGACTCGAGATGGTCGGTATAGGGGATTAATACTGTCCGTAGCGTAGCGATCGTCATAACGTTATTACATTCCTTTGATTTCGCGTGCAGACTATAACAAGTGATTCCATGAGATTTATTGATCTCAGATATAAGAAAAGCCCCAACACTTGCGTATTGGGGCTATAGTCTTACTCGCAGCAGTCCGGCTACTAAAAATGCTCCATGCATCATCCGTAATAGTGGCTGAATCCTTCAGCTATATCCATTCGTCGCCGTCCTAGCGGTGTCCATCTCATCCAATGACGCTAACCATCCCAGTCAGCTCGCTTCACTTGTTCCTTGAGCGGTGTCCTTGACCATCTTCCTGATGGGGTTCCTTCACTCTTCCTGAGTGTATCCTTTTCCTTTTAAATCATCTTCCTGATGATTGTTCGCATCCCGCGCTATCCTAACTTCCTTGCTGGTTACGGTTCCCTTGGTAACCAAATCTTCTTCCTGAAGATGACCTTCCAATGTCTTTCCTGTTCCGTGTCAGCATCCTTCCGACAAGTTCTAATTTACGCGATTGCCGTTTTTGAGCAATGCAGAAAATTCAATTTTTTCCGCACCAAAATGTTTAATAACAGTTAAAAATCAATAAATACAAATACTTAATTTTATTTTCTTCCAGATTTCTCGCGCTTTTATCTCTTTCTCTCACAACTGCTGTGAGAGATCTCGCACAAGCCTCTTCCGTTTTAGCGCGCTTACTAATGAAGCCATCAATGCCAAAGTGTGACGAGAATCGACTTTTGCTTTTCTGTACCCCGACCAAAATCACAGGTACTATTTAGTTATCCCTTATTGAATGGAAAAAAACATGCTAACGAAAGATGTCTCCGCAGAAATTGAAGCGGCTTTAAACTCATTGCATGCTGAGGGCAAGGAACCAACAGTCGCTTTGGTAAAGGCGCGTTTGAAGACCAAAGTGCCTATGCCTGCACTAATCACTGTAATTAAGTCCTGGAAGAGTAGCCAACACGTTCCTAAAGTTGAAGTGGCTGCTGAGCCTGAGATTCAGCCATTGGAACTCAGAGTGAAGGAATTAGAACAACAAGTCGCGCTACTGACGGAAAGACTGACCAAGCTGGAGCAGAACAATGGTTAAGATTTGGGTGGATGCCGATGCGTGTCCAAAGGTAATTCGCGAAACCATTTGTCGAGCAGCAGAGCGAACCGGATTAACCTGCACATTCGTGGCAAATCACGCGGTGCCTGTACCAAAACGAGAGAACATTCACTCACTCACTGTGCCTTCAGGGTTTGATATCGCTGACAATGAAATTGTAAGGCGTGTTAGCGAGGGCGATTTAGTCATCACATCAGATATCCCGCTTGCAGATGAAGTCATCACCAAGAATGCCCTAGCGCTGAGTCCACGTGGCGAGATGTACACTAAAGATACAATTAAAGCACGACTCAACATTCGTGACTTTATGGATACCATGCGCTCGAGTGGCGTTCAAACTGGCGGGCCCGCACCGTTAGGACAAACTGAACGACGCGAATTTGCCAATAACTTAGATCGCTTTTTGGCAAAAGCGAAGCGATAGCGCACTTCAAGTAAGTCGTCGGTGCGAACAGAAGCACACAAACAAAAAAGTCAGAGCTTATAGCTCTGACTTTTTCAATTCATCATGCTTGTGGTTAATTACGCACGTGGCAAGTAATCAGCCTTTCCAACCCACTTGTAGCTGGTTAGTTCTTCTAAGCCCATTGGACCGCGAGCGTGAAGCTTCTGAGTAGACACGGCAACTTCAGCACCTAAGCCAAACTGCGCTCCATCGGTAAAACGCGTAGATGCGTTAACATAAACCGCTGCCGAACCTGCTGAGTTGATGAACTTTTCTGAGTTCACCAAGCTGTTAGTCATAATAGCGTCGGAGTGACTAGCATTATGTACTCGCATATGGTGAATCGCTTCTTCCACATCCGCGACCACTTTCACACCTAGTGTAAAACTCAACCACTCAGTATCAAAATCGCCCTCGCCTGCACTTCTTAAGTCTTCCGTGCCAGCTAGAATAGCCTCCGCCTTTGGCTCAGCGACTAGGCTCACTTTACCTTTGAGACGCTCGGCAAGCATCGGTAAGAACTCTGCCGCTACCTTCTCATGCACTAGTAGGGTGTCCAATGCATTACACGCGGATGGACGCTGAACTTTAGAGTTTTCTACCACATCTAACGAACGTACTAGATCAGCAGAGTCGTCAACGAAAATATGACTGATACCAAAGCCGCCAATGATTACTGGTATATTACTGTTCTCTTTACACATTTTGTGTAAACCGGCACCACCACGAGGAATGATCATATCGACATAATCATCCAACTTAAGCAGTTGTGATACAAGCTCACGATCTGGCTTTTCAATATACTGAACCGAAGCAGCTGGCAAGCCCGCTTTATCTAACGCCAATTGAATGACTTTCACCAGTTCCATATTGGAGTAAAACGTCTCTTTACCGCCACGCAGAATGCTTGCGTTACCGGTTTTTAGGCAGAGCGCCGCAATATCGATGGTTACGTTTGGACGCGCTTCATAGATAACACCTACTACACCAAGTGGCACGCGACGACGAGACAGACTCATGCCGTTCTCAAGGATTTTGCTGTCAATTTCACTGCCAACAGGATCTGACAAGGTGATCACATTGCGCACGTCATCAGCAATGCCTTTCAAGCGCTGCTCGTTTAATAGCAAACGATCCAAAAGTGCTTCAGTAAGCCCAGCTTGACGGCCAAGCTCAATGTCTTTAGCGTTTGCCGCTAGGATTACGTCAGCATTAGCTTCTAGCTCATCAGCAATGATCTGTAGCGCATTGTTTTTTTGAGCAGTCGATGCAGTAGCCAGAGAGAAGCTTGCTTGCTTGGCATTCTGACCGAGTTTAATCATATCCATTACTTATCCCTTTATTCTTAATCTTGAATGACAACCATATCGTCGCGGTGAATGACTTCAGCACCATAGTCATAGCCTAAAGTCTCACCGATTTCTTTACTGTGTTTACCTGCAATTTTCGCTAGGTCAGTATCGGAGTAGCCACAAATTCCTTTTGCAACCAGTGCTCCGTCTTTGGTTGTCACACGCACCACTTCACCTCGAGCGAAGCGGCCTGAAACTTTAACAACACCTTTTGCGAGTAAACTGCTGCCTTTACCAATCACAGCATTGACTGCCCCCGCATCGATGACAATGTTACCCGTTGCTGCCGGGCCAGCAAGAATCCAACGTTTACGATTCTCTAGTGCTTCTGGAAGTGGTAAGAAGCGTGTACCTTGGGGCTCATCTGATAACGAATCAAACACCACGTTCTCAGCACTGCCAGCAGCGATAATAACTTCAATACCAGCACGACGTGCAATATCCGCTGCCTGAAGTTTGGTTGCCATACCGCCTGTACCCAATGTCGTTCCACTGCCGCCAGCAATCTTACGAAGCGTTTCATCAATCGTAGTGACTTCGCGAATAAGTTCCGCATTAGGATCCTTGCGAGGATCGGCGGTAAACAGGCCACGCTGATCGGTTAACAGCAGCAGTTTGTCTGCACCACACAAGATACCCACCAATGCTGACAGGTTATCGTTATCACCTACTTTAATCTCGCTAGTCGCAACCGCATCATTCTCATTTACAACCGGAATAATGTCGTTTTCCACTAGCGCATTGATGGTGTCACGTGCATTCAAGAATCGCTCACGATCCTCAAGATCTGCGCGTGTTAGCAGCATTTGACCGATTTTAAGTCCGTAAATCGCAAATAGCGACTCCCAAACTTGAATCAACTGACTTTGTCCCACAGCCGCTAATAGCTGCTTGCTCGCCATTGAATTGGGAAGTGCGGGGTATCCTAGGTGCTCTCTGCCTGCGGCAATAGCACCAGAAGATACCATAACCACAGAATGACCAAGCCTTTTCAGCTCAGCACATTGTCTAACGAGCTCGACCATATGCGCTTTGTTTAGCGCTAGGGAACCACCTGTAAGAACGCTTGTTCCTAACTTCACCACTACAGTTTTTTTGTCTGTAGCTTGACGATTAATATCAGTTGTCATCTCTGTTTGTTGGACACGAAAGTTAAATAAGGAGTGATGTTTTAGCAATCAAACATCATTTATACAAGTAAAAAGTGAGAGGATTGGAAAAGCAGCAAAAAAAAGCCCCAATCGAGACATTGAGGCTTTGTAAACGTTACACGAACTCTACAGAGTCATCATGTATTGCTACATCCAACGAGAACTTTTCTTTAAGCGCAGAAACCAACTTTTCATGGAAGACTTCTTGTGTTCGAGTAATCTCTTGAGTTGCTGATTCCGGAGCCGACTCTAGGACCCACTCACCTACTTGGTTATAGCGACCAATCTGATACGTTGCTTCAAATTGCTCGTCAACTAGGCTCAAATCAACCCACCAACCCCAAAACTCTCTATCTTCTGGAGACTTAGTATCATCAACACAAACGGAAAGGCAATCAAAGTGATAAAACCCTTCTTTGCATAGAGGCTCTCTAAGATAAGGACCAATCGCTTTTAGAGCAGTGAGCAAACGATAATGCGTAGGGTTTTTAGCCGCTTCTGACATGAGGAAACTCCATTTATAAGTAAAATTAGTTATTGAATTGAAATAGCGTTAAATTTTCCGAGATATTTATTGTTTTATCATATATTTGATTACACGCTTATTTCATATTTAACTAATTTACCACAAATGTCACCTCCAAAGTTCGTCCTCCAACCACTTAATCGCCATTTCGAGTGATTGCTCATATCCTTTAGCAATACCTTTCGCAGGTATTTGTTTTGCCTTGCCGTAATCACTGAACATGGCTACCAAGCGGTTGTCTGAATGTGGTGAAACCATATCACCTTCTAGGCTCATTGCTAAGATCGGCACTTTCGTGCGACGAGCACTGAGGAAGCCTTGTATCTTGAGTGACCAAGCCATTAGCTGCCCTGACAAACTATTGATATCAATAGCATCTTTGCCTAATCGAGAGCCCAGCATATCCAAATACATCTTAGGCATGTTCTGGATTTTCTTTGGACTCGTCAACAAGTCATGAATAGGCGCGCCAAGCGATACACAACCTTTAATCTTATTGGGTTCAAGAAAAGACAACCTAACCATCGCGTTGCCACCAAAACGGAAACCTAATAGACCTACTTTGAAATGATCGACCCATGGGATATTTGGTAGCTCGTTTAGCACAGCTTGGTGTAAGCAAGACGTGTCTTCCGTTAGGGGCCAATGAGAGCTGTGACCGATAGAAGGCATATCGACGGTTAACATCGCGATGCCTGCGGGCGCAAGGTAATCGCGGAACAAACGCCACATGTCTGTTTGTAAGGAGTCGAGACCAGCACTCACTATAACAACAGGTTGTGGTTTATCTGTGCTAACTAGATGCAGATTGGCAATAATACGTTTGTTCTTATAAGGAACCTCAATTTGCTTAATAATGTGACTAGTGCGTTTTGCTGCCTCATTGTAAGCCGTATTCGCTAGCACCTGCGCCTGTAACGCAAGATTGTCGTTCTTTAGATGAGGGTAACCTGCAATGCTAAAACAAAGTGAGGCTTTAAATAACTCTTCGGCCGAATCATCACCAGTCACATCATTAGCACGCTTTTGATGCAACATACCAAGCTTCGTCCACTCATAGTTCCAGTTACCACCGTGATAGCCCATTACTGTATCCAGCCACTCGTCAACCGTACGAGAATGTTTTGATGAGGCAATGGTCGCTAACACACTTTCCTGTTCAATAGGATCAATACCCTGCCAAACCCATTGCAACCGTAGTAGGTTTCGGTACCAAGAGGTGGGGTTCTCCGCTCTGCGCTCCTCAAGCAGCTTATCGCTACTCGGCATATATCTAATCAGACGGGAGGTTTCTTTTGCCTGTTTGTTTTTCTCGAACAACGTCTCAGAGATATTCTTGCTGGTTTCTTCAGACATGTCATAGCCTTCTAATGGAACTTTGTCCTATATAGTAATAAAAAAAATGACCCAATAAAGGGTCATTTTTCGCAAATACAGATTGATGTATTTATTTTTGTTTACGGTTGATTGGCTCAACGTAAGACAGCACCATATCCCATGGCTGCTCAATCCAACAGTCCTGAGCGATGTCAACGATGTATTCATCAACAAGCTCAACACCCGCAGGTTTCGCACATACTGTTACAAATTTAGCTTTAGGGTACATCTCGCGGATCTTACGAGCAGTGTCGCCACTGTCTACTAAGTCATCAACGATTAGATAACCTTCACCATCATGCTCAGGTGCTTTTAGCACTGTCATGTCACGCTGATGATCGTGATCGTAGCTAGAGATACATACCGTATCTACATAACGAATACCTAGCTCACGAGCCAGAATTGCAGCAGGAACCAGACCACCACGGCTTACGCCTAGAATGCCTTTCCACTGTTCTGCTGGCATTTGACGCTCAGCAAGTTGACGGCAATATGCGTGCATATTGTCCCATGTGATGATGAATTTGTTAGCCATAGTAAAAACCTAATTAAAACGTGTTCGTGCGTTATGCAGCCAAAATGTACTTCATGATAAAGATTGCCGACATTACCCATACACTTAGAGAAACGTCACGTCCTTTACCACTCAATGCTTTGATCGCCGCGTAAGCAATGAAACCTAACGAGATACCTTCTGCAATAGAGAATGTAAAAGGCATCAGCAAGCAAGTTACAACAACCGGCGCAGCTTCTGTAATGTCTCTCCAGTCGATACCAACTAGACCAGACATCATAAGAATTGCTACGTAAAACAGAGCACCTGCAGTTGCGTAAGCTGGGATCATACCCGCCAAAGGCGAGAAGAATAAAGCAAGTACAAACAAAATGCCAACAACAACTGCAGTCAGACCTGTACGACCGCCAGCAGCCACACCTGCTGTACTCTCTACATATGAGGTTGTGTTTGACGTACCCAGTAGTGCACCTACTGATGTCGCTGTTGAATCCGCTAGAAGCGCTTTGTTCAAGCGTGGGATTTTGCCATCTTTGCCGATTAAATCTGCTTTTTGAGCAACGCCAACCAGCGTACCGGCAGTGTCAAACAAGTCGACGAATAAGAAAGCAAATACCACTGAAATCATGCCGATCTCAAACACGGCTGAGAAATCTAATTGCATGAAGGTAGGCGCAATGCTTGGTGGAGCAGACATGATACCGCCCCACTGCACGTCACCAAAAATAAGACCAAGACCGGTTACCGCCAAGATAGCGATCATTACTGCACCTTTTACACCGCGGTGTACAAGTGCAATAGTCAGGAAGAAACCAACTGCAGCGAGAGTTGCTGGCAGTGACGTGATATGACCAAGCGAAACCAGTGTTGCTGGGTTATCGACAACAATACCCGCGTTTTTCAGCGCGATAAGTGCCAAGAATAGACCAATACCCGCAGAAATACCGGTTCTAAGCGACATTGGAATGGAGTTAATGATCCACTCACGAATTTTGAAAACACTCAAAAGGATGAACAAGACACCTGAGCAGAATACTGCTGCTAGAGCTACTTGCCATGTGTAACCCATACCTAGCACAACAGCGTAGGTAAAGAACGCATTCAGCCCCATACCAGGAGCCTGTGCGATTGGATAGTTAGCTACGAAGCCCATGATGAAACAGCCAATAGCAGCCGCAAGACAGGTAGCAACGAATACTGCGCCGCGATCCATGCCGGCATCAGCTAGAATTGCTGGGTTAACAAAAATAATGTAAGCCATCGTCAGGAAGGTTGTTAAACCTGCGATGATCTCAGTGCGCACATTGGTGCCATGTTCACTGAGTTTAAACAGCCTTTCGAGCATAATCGAATCCCTAAAATGTAAAAAGTAAACGGTTGCGTAAACGATTGGCGCGAATTATAAGGTTATCAAAACGCAAATTCCACCTAGAATTTTGACTCTAAACCAAATAATTTTAAGTTGATATGAAACCTATTCGGTAACAATAACTAACAATTTGATGTAGTTACTCAATCGCCAATAGAATTCAGTGTAGTCAGGCTATTTACCGTTCGTTCACTATTTGAACGTTTTTTGAGATTGAGACGGTAGTTTGGGGAGATAAAAGACAAAAAAAACGCCACTCAGTTGAGTGGCGGTAGAATAATTTGGTCATCAATTGGGGTATATAACCAACGAAAAATTCTAAATATAGGGGTATAAATCGTTCACTATCTACCAAAGTAGACATTGTACGCGAAGTCTTTTGTGTATACGTTTTGAGTTGTCCAAAACATCGCGCTTGCTAAACCTTTCATAAACATCACCTTCTAACAAAACACCATTGTGCATTAATTGCTTTGAATCTCGGTTCCTTGGAGGCGATAAATCGGGCTCTTTCCGTGAGCAGTATCGTTGAGTCTCTCAACTGTTTAAAAGAATACCATATCGGATTTTTATTACAAGCATAAAAGCGATCCAAGTCACAATAATTTTAATGATGACTAATTTATTACTTAAAACTGTAATTAAATTACAAAAATAACACCATTAAATATGCACCTAAACTCATCCAAGTCTGGTAACTAAGCTTTACCACCGTTTCTACAAGATACTTCAGGTTTGACTACTACCTATTTACAACTAATGATATCCTTTGCTTTATCTTAAATAAGCTAGAAAACCAGACGTTCCCTTCAAAATAAGGGGCATCTGAGGAACAACTATCTAGCAAAGCCCGTCAAAAGGAGAGTTCCGTGTCTGAATTCCATTCTGAAATCAGTAAGTTGTCACCAGCGCCTGTCTGGCAATTTTTCGATAAAATCTGCTCTATCCCTCACCCATCTAAGCATGAAGAAGCTCTTGCAGAGTACATTGTCGGCTGGGCAAAGGAGCAAGGTCTTGAAGTAAAACGTGACAAAGCTGGCAACGTCTTCATTAAGAAGCCTGCTACCGCAGGAATGGAGCATAAGAAAGGTGTTGTGCTTCAAGCGCACATCGATATGGTACCGCAAAAGAACGAAGATACTGATCATGACTTTACTGTTGACCCAATTCGACCTTACATCGATGGCGAATGGGTAACCGCAAAAGGCACAACATTGGGTGCTGATAACGGTATTGGTATGGCAACATGTTTAGCTGTACTTGCTTCTAATGACATCAAACACGGTCCTCTAGAGGTATTGCTGACTATCGACGAAGAGGCTGGTATGACTGGCGCGTTTGGTCTTGAAGCAGGTTGGCTGGAAGGTGACATCCTACTTAACACGGATTCAGAGCAAGAAGGTGAAGTCTACATGGGCTGTGCTGGCGGTATCGACGCAGCAATTACTTTCGAGGTAAATCGTGAAGCAGCTCCTGAAGGTTATGTGGCGCGTCAGCTGACATTAAAAGGTCTTAAAGGCGGACACTCCGGGTGCGATATCCATACTGGTCGCGGCAATGCTAACAAGCTGCTGGCTCGCTTCCTTGCTGGTCATGCTCAAGAGTTAGACGCACGTCTTATTGAGTTCCGTGGCGGTAGCTTACGTAACGCCATCCCACGTGAAGGTTTTGTCACCCTTGCACTGCCAGAAACGAATCTAGCAAAGCTGGACGAATTATACAGCTTCTATACTGAACTGCTGAAATCTGAGCTTGGCGCTATCGAAACCGATATTGTTACCTTTAACGATGCAGCTGACTTAGCTGATGTATTTGCGACAGAATCTCAAACTCGCTTCATTGCAGCACTAAACGCTTGTCCAAATGGCGTGATTCGCATGAGTGATGATATTGAAGGCGTGGTAGAAACCTCGTTAAACGTTGGCGTTATCAGCACTCAAACAAATAAAGTAGAAGTACTTTGTTTGATTCGCTCTTTAATTGATTCTGGGCGTTCACAAGTTGAAGGCATGCTAGCCTCTATCGCAGAGCTAGCTGGCGCTACTATCCAATGCTCAGGCGCATATCCTGGTTGGAAGCCTGATCCAGAATCAGAAATCATGGCTATCTTCCGTGACATGTATGAAGGTATCTATGGTCACAAACCAAACATTATGGTCATTCACGCGGGCTTAGAGTGCGGTCTGTTCAAAGAACCATACCCTAGCATGGATATGGTCTCGTTTGGCCCAACAATCAAGTTCCCTCATTCGCCAGATGAGAAAGTGAAAATCGATACCGTTGAACTGTTCTGGAACCAAATGGTTGCGTTATTAGAAGCCATTCCTGCTAAAGCATAATTCGCTGCTTTAATCGCCATTATCAAGCCGATGTTTAACCATAACATCGGCTTTTTTGTTTCATATCAAATGGCAGTTTTGTTTTTTACGTTGCCTCTGTGTATATTGAGACAAGTTATCATTTACAGAGATCATTGATATGCAAGTTTACGGTTGTTGTGACTTAGTAAGAGAAATCTACGCCCAAATTGGTAGTGGTGACCAAGGTTATATCCCCCAGGCTATTTCTTGTGCAGTACGTGCGTTAAACGACATTGCAGCGGACGAATCCTTACCTTTGGAAACACGTGAAAAGGCAGCTTTTGCCGCCGCCAATTTACTCATTTCCGACTTTGAAGATAAGTAGAGACACATTATGAATCTAGCGAACTTTGAGAGTATGGACCCCATCATGCTGATGAGTATTGTTAATATGAAGCTACGGGACGATTTTGGTGGCGATCTCGACAAACTTGCTAACTTCTTCGATATCAGTAAGTCGGCATTGATTGAGAAACTAGCAGGTGCTGGGTTTGATTTTCTTCCCGAGGCTGGTCAATTTAGATAAGACGTAGACACGACGTTTTCTTCTTGGTAAAAAGCTCTGCAAATGCAGAGCTTTTTACTTATCTCATACTGTTTGTCTTAGCCAAACGATGCCCAAATAACCGTAATCACTAAGATCGGGCAGACAAATTTCACGTAGAAAGGCCATACCTTGCCAAACCAGCCAAGCTGAAAGTCTGGACAGCCTTGTTCAAGCTCTTTTATCTTACCAGCTCGGCTCCAGACCCAACCACCAAATAAGCAGAACAACAGGGCAGCGACTGGTTGTAAATATTGTGTCGCTACCATAGCAACCAGGCCAAATAGCTCTGCAAAATTAAATACAATATAGACACTAAATAGAGCGATTAATGCGCCCAGTACCCAACTGGTTTTCTTACGACCAGTCTTGAAGCGTTCATCCACTAACGCTACCGGACATTCAAGCATCGAAATAGAAGACGTTAGCGCTGCAATAGTAAGCAACAAGAAGAAAACAACAGAAAACACTAAACCCAATAAACCAAGAGATTCAAACATCAATGGCAGCACGGTAAAAACAAGCGTGTCAGAGCTCAATAATGAACCGTCTTCAGCATAGATTTGTACCCCTTTCTGCATAGCAACAAACATCGCTGGCATCACCACCAAACCAGCGATAAATGCCACCGCTGTATCTACTAACGTGACGTTCATCGCCATCTTCGGCAGGTTCTCTTTTTTTGAAAGGTAAGAGCCATAAATCAGCATTGAACAGCCACCTATCGTTAATGAGAAAAAGCCCTGCCCCATGGCAGCAAGAATTAATTTCCTGTCCCAAACTTTTTCGAAATCAGGGATTAGGTAATGCTTGAGCCCTTCCATCGCTCCTTGTTGCATCATGATATAAACGAATAACAACGCAAATAGAATGAAGAGTGAAGGCATTAATCGGGTTGACCATTTCTCGATCCCCTGTTTAACACCACCTTGAACGATAAGAACAGTGAGAAGGTAGAAGACAATGGTACCGAACACGTTGCGTTCGACACTAAAACCCTTGAACCAATCGGCAAGACTCGTTAAGCCTGCAATATCTGCTAACGCACCAAACAAGAAGCAAATCAGCCAGCCACCAACAATGGAATAAAATGCTAGTACTGCGCATGGCACAGAAAGGCCAATCCAGCCAACAAGGCCGCCCGCTCGTTTACCTAGAGCATTAGTGGTTAGTGACTTCATACTATCCACTGGGTTAGCTTGACCATGACGACCAATCGCCATTTCCACAACCAACATAGGAAAGGCGACCACCAAAATCATCACCAAATAAACCAACAAAAATGCCCCACCGCCATTACTTGCTGCTTGAGTTGGGAACCCCCAGATGTTGCCGAGACCAACGGCTGCACCAGCTGCAGCCAGTATAAAGCCAAGTCGAGAACCAAAATGCTCCCTTGGAGCGGAAGAAGAGTTAGAAATGTCCACTGCGAATATCATGCCGTACTAGTTTGCTGGTACAGTATGATAAAAATGCGACGAGAGCAATATTACTTAGTTAAATAATCTAATATAAGCTTCAGCATTGATAGTAAGTTTTTCGTTACAGTAAAACAAAAGCAACTTAATTTACAATCGCCAAAAAATTCAACACTAAAACCTAACATTCTAACACAAAAAACTCCGCTATTACTTTTTAAGCACTAGCGGAGCTCATAGATAACTAACAGTAATAACAAAGTTAAATAGTAAAGACTTGATAATCCTTTAACTCTGGGATTTTCTTTTGAAGATCTTGCTCTTGTTCAGCAACATCATTGAGAGAATCGCAGTAATCCTCTGCTTGTTGCTTCAACGATTCAGACTGTACCTTCATGGTTTCTGACATACGAGTTTTGAGCTCGTCCATCTGCTTCGATAATTCAGTCAAATTCAAGCCTCCCTCTTCACTCATTTTCTCTTGAAGAGCAGTAAACGCGCTACTAAAGAATTCTTTATTAAAGACTTCTTTCGCTTTAGCGACATCTTGTTCCCAATTGTCCATAAAGGAGCTAAAGGCTTCAGATTGGAGAACAAACTCGCCATTGTTTTCATATCGAGATTCCACATCGGCAAAAAACTCGGCAACGGCTTGTTTTACGTTTTGGAACGCTTCTGAGTTGTCAAAACTCTCTGCAACATCGTCGATAAGTTCATTGGTAAGTTCGAGCCCGTTTTCCGCAAGCTCCTTTGCTTTAGGCACGTACTTATTCATGTTTTCACGATAACTTTTAAGCGCATCTTTTTGCAACTGAGTCAGCTCTATCGCTTTCCCATTGATGAATAAATTATTGTCTTCATCAATAAGTACTTTAGAAGCGGGGGTCTTTACAATTTCTACCTGCTCGCCATCAAGGTGAACTTCATTCTTGATATCGACACCACACTGACCCACAGCCAAAGCATGACCCGAGGCTAGTAAGGTGCTTAATAATAGACTACGACTGAACACTCTATTGTGTATCTTCATAAATTACCCTATAGCATACGCTTAATATAAGTGAATAATAGCATAATGCGTCAGTTTCTCTCCAATACTAACCACAACCTCATCATCAATAGACTTACCAATTAGGGCCTTACCTAAAGGCGAGTGTGGTGTGACTACCTTGATTGTCGCCTCTTCAATGGTCAGGCCGCCAGCACATGGAAGTACGAAAAATCGCGACACCACTTCGTCTTCATCTTCTATCTCTACCACGGCGGTAAGTCTAACATTGTCTAATGACGAGAATGGATTCAATACCATTTTTCGAAGTAATGCGATATCGCTTTTTACTTGCTCCAACCTCACGGCTTGCCCGTGAGCAAGATATGACGCTTCTAAAGCCAAGGTATCATATTTATGCTCTGGCACTGTTTCTTCATTGGTAGCGGCGTCAACCGTTTTCTCCATCGCAGAAGTTAACGTCACAACGTTCTGCTCCAGTTGAGCGATCACGTCGTCTAGCAGCACTTGCTTGTCCATTGAGCTCCTTACTACAATTACTAGTTAACAATGTAACAGTTAATCTTCAAACATCGTTAGTTGGCGAGCTTGCTCTAAGGGCTCCAACATAACGCTTAATCCTAACAAACGAATCTCGCGGCCTTGTTGACGCTCTAGCACCTCTCGCAGCAAGTCTTTAAAATATGCTAAATCCAATCTATTGTGGACATGCTCGATGGTCGTTAGTTTAAAGTCAGCAAACTTCACTTTGATGCCTTGCTTGATAACATTACGTTTAGGCTGAGATTTATTAAGTCGCATATCCAGTTCTGGATACAACTTCTCTTCTATTACTTGCCAACATTGTTCAAAGGAGGAAATATTAGTACTAAACGTCCTTTCGACACCAATAGACTTACGCTCTCGCTCAACGACCACTTCCCGCTCATCAATTCCGTGACTCTTTTTCCACAGAGAAGCACCAAGGCGGCCAAACCGTACGATCAGCTCTCGGTAATCACTATTACGAACGTCTAAACAAGTAAAAAGACCTGCTTTATTAAGTTTCTCAAGACTGACTTTTCCCACTCCGGGTATCTTACCAAGTTCGAGATCATCAACAACCTGTTGTACTTTATCGGGTGGAATCACAAACTGACCATTTGGCTTGTTCATGTCTGAAGCGATTTTAGCGAGAAACTTTAATGGTGCGACGCCTGCTGAAGCCGTGAGTTGCAATTCATCCCAGATGTCTTTGCGAATCGCTTCCGCAATAAGAGTTGCAGAGTTTTGACAGTGTGGAGAGTCGGTAACGTCTAAATAAGCCTCGTCCAGAGACAGTGGCTCAATCAACGAAGTATATCGAGAGAATATCTCTCGAATCTTAATTGAGGTCTCTTTATAGATCTGCATACGTCCAGGGACTAACAACAAATTGGGGCAAAGCTTGAGCGCTTGTGCAGTTGGCATGGCTGAACGAACCCCAAACTTTCGGGCTTCATAATTGCACGTGCTTATTACGCCTCTCTGACGCTCACTGCCACCGACCGCGAGTGCCTTACCACGATAGTGAGGATTATCACGCATTTCCACTGCGGCGTAGAAGCAATCCATATCGACATGGATGAATTTTCGTATTTTGTCAGACACCGCCACTCACAACTGTTTATTTATACAGTTCAATTATACGACGAGTTTCCAGGTAATCAAAACAAAAAGACCAGAGCATTACTCTGGTCTTTCATCAAGTATTAAGGTTGACGCAATTATCAAAACCGCAGCAAACCTGATTGTACGTTTACGCAATACGATCCTTTTCCCATGCTGCTAGCTTCTCAGCACGCGCTTGCTCACGTGCTTCACGCTTCTTACGTGCATCACATGGTTCTGGGCAGTTACAAACTTTATCAATACCTACAGCACCTAATCCACCGCAGCTACCTTTTACCACTTTCTTCTGGATAATATAGCCAATCGACATGGCAGCAATAACCGCTAAGAAAACACCAAACGTAATTAAAAATGTATTCATGTGATTGACCTATTACTTGTTCAGATAAGGTTTAAACGCTTCTGATGCAAATTCTTCAAAACCGTCTTCTGTTTTAACTATGATAAAGGCTGGGATATTGTTTTGCTCAGCTATCTCTAGTGCTTTCTCTTCACCCAAAACCATCAGTCCTGTCGCAAGTCCATCCGCTGTCATGGATGACTTATCCAAAATCGTCACCGACACTACTTTATTATGAATTGGCTTACCTGTCGAAGGATCAATGATGTGAGAGTAGCGTACTCCATCCTTCTCAAAGTAGTTGCGATAATCACCTGACGTGGCAATTGCCATATCTCCAGGTTCAATAATCTCTTGTACATTGCGTTCGTCTACGGTTGGTTTTTCAATGGCAATACGCCACTTCACACCTTCACGATTAATGCCTTTTAGACGCATTTCACCGCCGACTTCAACCATGTAATCTTGAACGCCAATACTTTCTAGGTAATCTGCAACTACATCGACACCCCAACCTTTTGCGATAGTAGACAGATCGACATAAAGGCTACGAAGATCTTTTCTTAACGTTGTATCTGTTGCAGACAAATGTTTGATGCCTGTTTGCGCTTTACGAGCAGCAAGTTCTTCATCACTAGGGACTACTTCTGGACGAGCTTCTGGTCCAAAGCCCCACAAATTAACCAATGGACCCACCGTCACGTCTAGCGCGCCCTGCGTCAGTTCATTCAAACGAATGGCTTCATTAACTACGATGGCTGTTTGTCGGGAAACCGGAAATGGTTCCGTACCATAGTAACGATTGAAGCGACTCAGTTCTGAGTCTTGACGATACGTCGACATCTGGTCGTTTACTTCTTCAAGTAATCGATTTATTTCAGCTTGAATGACTTCCGGTTTAGGGGAGGTATCAGTCACAATGTACTTAACATTGTAGATTGTACCCATCGTTGGTCCACTCAAATGAACCTGTTCACGCTGGTTGCCGCAGCCCGATAAAATTACTGTCGCAAACAATGCAACCAAAATTAGCTTAAGATGTTTAGCTAGATGAAACATACCTTTACTCACCTACTTTCAAAAGTATTTACGTTTGCCCCAAAAGATTAAGGCTTAGACAAACGTAAATAGTTTCAAAAACTTAGAAACAGGAATTGTGTTGTCCTGAAAATACAAATGGCTGACTCACATGAGCCAGCCATGTCGATACTTCAATGAAGATTAACCACCGAAGTCATCTAGAAGAATGTTTTCATCTTCTACACCAAGATCTTTCAGCATGCCGATAACAGCCGCGTTCATCATTGGTGGACCACACATGTAGTATTCACAATCTTCTGGTGCTTCGTGATCTTTGAGGTAGTTCTCATAGATTACGTTGTGGATGAAGCCTGTGTAACCATCCCAGTTATCTTCTGGCATTGGGTCAGATAGAGCAACGTGCCACTGGAAGTTATCGTTCTCAGCCTGTAGACCGTCGAAATCTTCTACATAGAACATTTCGCGTACAGAACGAGCACCATACCAGAAAGACATCTTACGCTTAGACTTCAGACGCTTAAGTTGGTCAAAGATGTGCGAGCGCATTGGAGCCATACCAGCACCACCACCGATGAATACCATTTCGTTGTCTGTTTCTTTCGCGAAGAACTCACCAAACGGTCCAGAAATCGTACACTTATCACCTTCTTTAAGTGACCAGATGAACGAAGACATGATACCCGGTGGTACATCAGGATTATTAGGCGGCGGCGTAGCGATACGCACGTTTAGCATAATAATACCTTCTTCTTCAGGGTAGTTAGCCATTGAGTATGCACGGATGCATTCCTCATTAACCACTGACTCGTAGCGGAACAGGTTAAACTTGTCCCAGTCTTCACGATACTCTTCAGGTACGTCGAAGTCAGAGTACTTAACATGGTGAGCAGGTGCTTCGATCTGGATGTAACCACCAGCACGGAAAGGTACTGATTCGCCATCTGGAATCTGAAGCTTAAGCTCTTTGATGAAGGTCGCTTTGTTATCGTTAGAGATAACACTACATTCCCACTTCTTAACACCGAAGATTTCTTCTGGAAGTTCGATGTCCATGTCCGTCTTCATGTTAACCTGACATGCTAGACGCTCACCTTCACGTGCTTCACCTTTAGTAATATGGTCAAGCTCAGTAGGTAGAATATCGCCACCACCAGTTTTCACTTTCACGCGGCACTGACCACAAGAGCCACCACCACCACAAGCAGAAGATACGAATACGCCAGCACCAGCTAGAGCACCCAGAAGCTTACCGCCTGGTTGAGTTACGATTGCCTTCTCAGGATCGCCGTTTACAGAGATCGTGATGTCGCCTGTTGGTACTAGCTTAGATTTAGCGAACAAAATCACTAAAACTAGGGCTAGAACAATCAGCGTAAACATCACTACACCAAGAATAATGTCCATTGACTATTCCTTATACCTTACAGTTGAACACCAGAGAAAGACATGAAGCCTAGTGCCATCAGACCTACTGTGATGAACGTGATACCAAGACCACGAAGACCAGGAGGTACATCAGAGTACTTCATCTTCTCACGGATACCCGCTAGCGCAACGATAGCTAGCATCCAACCCACACCAGAACCGAAGCCGTATACGACTGATTCAGCAAAATTGTAATCACGCTGTACCATGAATGATACGCCACCAAAAATCGCACAGTTAACCGTGATTAGCGGTAGGAAGATACCTAGTGCGTTATACAAAGGTGGGAAGAAGCGGTCCAGTACCATCTCTAGGATTTGTACTAGTGCTGCGATTACACCGATAAAGGTAATAAAGTTCAAGAAGCTAAGGTCAACACCTGCAACCAGCGCATTTTCTCTTAGTACTAGGTTATATAGTAGGTTGTTCACTGGTACCGCAACGGTAAGAACAACGATAACTGCAACACCTAGACCAAATGATGTCTTAACTTTCTTAGATACCGCAAGGAATGTACACATACCTAAGAAGAAAGAAAGCGCTAAGTTTTCAATGAAAATCGACTTAACTAGTAAGCTAATATAATGTTCCATGACTACCTTACTCCTTCGCTTCTACTTGTTCTGGCTTAAAGATACGAATTGCCCAAATCATAAAGCCGATTAGGAAGAACGCTGAAGGTGCTAGAAGCATCATACCGTTTGGCTGATACCAACCACCGTTACTTACTAGTGGTAGAACTTCCAAACCAAACAGCTTACCAGAACCAAGAAGTTCACGGAAAAACGCAACTGTTAACAATACGAAACCGTAACCTAGGCCGTTACCAATACCATCGATGAATGACGGTAGTGGCTCAGATTTCATTGCAAATGCCTCTGCACGACCCATTACGATACAGTTAGTAATGATCAAGCTTACGAAAACTGAAAGCTGTTTTGAAATATCATAAAGATACGCTTTCAAAACTTGGTCAACCACGATTACCAATGATGCGATAATCGCCATTTGTACGATGATACGCACACTGTTTGGCATGTGGTTACGAATAAGAGAAACGAATAAGTTAGACAGAGCAGTTACAAAAATAACCGCGATCGTCATAACAAATGCTGTCTCTAGTTTGGTGGTCACTGCCAATGCAGAACAAACACCAAGAACCTGTAACGCAATCGGGTTGTTATCCAACACCGGTGCGAGCAAGCTCTTCTTCATTTCTTTAGCATCAGACATTAGTTTAGACCTCCGTCACGAACGTTTGCTAGGAATGGACCAAAGCCCATATTGCCCAACCAGAAGTCGAAAGTACCTTGAACGCCGTTAGCTGTCAGTGTTGCACCAGATAGGCCATCAACACCGTGCTCAGAACCTTCAGGAGCACCACCTTTCACGATCTTAATCGCTGGCTTGAAGTTATCATCATAAAGCTTCTTGCCAACAAACTGAGCGCGCCAAGTTGGGTTTTCAACTTCACCGCCTAATCCTGGGGTTTCACCTTGTTCATAGTAAGTAATACCGTTAACAGTATTACCATCAGTTTGAACTGCTACGAACGCATACATCATAGACCATAGACCATTACCGTGAACTGGGAGAATTACGCTTGTCACTTTGTCGTCTTGCTTAACTAAGTAAACAGTACCGATGTTTGCACGACGTAGGATCTTAGCTTTGTCTTCATCAGCAGTTAGACGAATAGACTCAGCTGGGTCTTTAGCTGCACGACGCTGATCGTAAGTTTCTGCGTCACCTTCAACAAATTTACCAGTGTTGAAATCAACCAAACGAGGTTCGATGTACTCATGGTAAAGGTCTGCAACAGAACCTTCAGCTTTGATGCCAGCTACTTCAACAATCTTTGACTGTTTATCTAGCTTAGCGTTAGCAACTTGTTTGTCTTTTAGAAAAACGGCTGCGGTCGATACAACGATTGAGCACACTAAGCTCAACGCGATAACAACAAACAGCGTCTTTTTAATGCTATCGTTATTACTTGCCATAGCGTGCTTCTCTCCGTTTAACGTTCTTCTCGATCACAAAGTGGTCGAATAGCGGTGCGAACAAGTTAGCAAATAGAATTGCTAGCATCATACCTTCTGGGTATGCAGGGTTCACAACACGGATCATGACACACATAGCGCCAATCAAAATACCGTAAGCCCACTTACCTTTATTAGTGAACGAAGCCGATACTGGATCCGTTGCCATAAAGAACATACCGAATGCGAAGCCACCTAGCACTAGGTGCCAATGCCAAGGCATTGCAAACATTGCATTAGTATCTGAGCCAACAACGTTGAATAGCGTCGCCACAGCAACCATACCAACCATAACACCTGCGATAATGCGCCATGAAGCAATGCCCATGTAAACAATCATCGCTGCACCGATCATAAGTGCAAGTGTCGATACTTCACCAATTGAACCAGGGATGTTACCAATGAACGCGTCCATCCAAGTGATCGTTTGACCAGTTATGTTGTTGATAAGTGCGCCTTCGCCGCCTTGTGCCCATTGGCTTAGAGCCGTCGCGCCAGAGAAGCCATCTGCTGCAACCCATACCACGTCACCCGAGATTTGTGCTGGGTACGCAAAGAATAGGAAAGCACGACCAGCTAGAGCTGGGTTAAGGAAGTTACGGCCTGTACCACCAAAGATCTCTTTTGCTACAACAACACCGAAGGTAATACCTAGGGCTGCTTGCCAAAGAGGAAGAGTTGGTGGAACAATCAGTGCGAACAGAATAGAAGTTACAAAGAAACCTTCGTTAACTTCGTGCTTGCGCACCATACAGAACAAGACTTCCCAGAAACCACCAACAATGAATACTGTCGCGTAGATTGGTAGGAAGTAAGTTGCACCAAGTAGCATCTTACTGCCCCAACCCGCATCAGTCCCTAGCGTTCCGCCAAGACCTTGAGTTAGCCAGTAGTGCCAGTTGCCATCGATAACGCCCGCAAGCTCAGCGCCAGCGTAAAGATGGTTAAGTGCCATAATTGCTTGGTTACCCGCATTGTACATACCCCAGAACATTGCTGGGAATACTGCGAACCAAACCATGATCATGATGCGTTTTAGGTCAACGCTATCACGGACATGCGAGCTGCGCTTCGTGACCAGACCTGGCGTGTAGAATAGCGTTGCCGCTGCTTCGTACAGTGCAAACCACTTTTCATGTTTGCCGCCTGGTTCGAAATGATGCTCGATATCCTCGATGAATTTCTTAAGCATGGATTACCCTTCCTTCTCAATATTGTCTAGGCACTCACGGAGGAGTTGACCATATTCGTACTTACCTGGACAAACAAAGGTGCATAGCGCCAAATCTTCTTCATCTAGTTCAAGAGCACCAAGACGCTGAGCGCTGTCCTGATCACCTGCACATAGATCACGAAGTAATAACGTTGGCTCCATATCTAGAGGCATTACTTTCTCGTAGTTGCCGATTGGAACCATTGCACGATCACTACCGTTAGTCGTAGTTGTCATGTTGAACAACTGACCTTTGAATAGGTGACCTAGGAATGAACGAGTAATTGAGAACTTGTTCTTACCTGGTGTCGCCCAACCAAACAGTTCTTTATCACGACCTTCGCGCAATACAGACACTTGTTGATGGTAACGACCTAGATAAGCGTGTGGACCAGAAGCTTGAGTACCAGACAGTACTGAACCAGAAATGATTCGTACTTCACCAGGCATCAGCTCGTTGTTAGTGACATCATCTAGGCTTGCACCTAGTTGAGTTCTAACTAAACGAGGGTTATTAACTACTGGACCAGCAAGTGAAATCACACGATCTGTATAGATTTCGCCAGTGGTGAAGAGCTTACCGAATGCAATCACATCTTGATAATTAATGCTCCAAGCAACGTTATTCACGCTAACTGGATATAGGAAATGCATGTGAGTGCCAACAAGACCAGCTGGGTGTGGACCATTGAAAACATGCTCTTCGACATTGGATTGATTTGAGCGAGGTAGACTCGTTCCTTTTTTGCAGACGTAAACTTTGCCTTCTGTCAATTTAGACAGAATATCAAGACCTGCAACGAACGCTTCTTTTTGCTCATTGATAACCAATTCAGGCTCAGCCGCAAGTGGATTAGTATCCATTGCAGTTACGAAAATCGCTTGAGTCGTTGAATCGATCGCCGGTACCTTGCTAAACGGACGAGTACGCAACGCAGTCCACATACCTGATTCAACCAGTTGAGTTTTGATCACTTCGCGATCAAGACCTGCTAGTTGGTCAGCTGTGTAGCTATCGAAAGTAACTTGCTCGTCACCTGCCACTTCAATCACAACAGATTGTAGGACACGCTTCGCGCCACGGTTAACTTCAATAACCTTACCGCTTGCTGGAGAAGTGAACTTAACACCAGGGTTCTTTTTATCTTCAAAAAGAACCTGACCTTTTTTCACTTCATCACCCACGCGAGCATGCATTGTTGGACGCATACCCACGTACTCTTCGCCAAGCAAGGCGACTTTAGTGATGGACTTACCATCATTAATCACCTGGGATGGAGTTCCTGCGATAGGAAGATCCAAGCCCTTCTTTATTGTAATCATACGCACTTGCACTACTTTTATCGGGAAAAAGATTCTTTAAAATTGCGTAACATATAGACACGACATTGAGTGTCTAACCTTGGTTTTATTAGCACCAAGGCAGCAACATCACTTTAACAACCTCGTCATAGAATCACTGCGAGATTTTTCTGGTGCGGTAGTTTAGCATCATTTGCAAAGGGGATGCCATGATGAATCCCTGCAAAGGGGTCATTATTTCGAAACTTTTGCTATCTCTAGGGTTGCGAATATGTATAACTTTGACCAATCGCACAAAGTCTTATTAACCCTTTTGAAAATAAGCAATTGCCCCATTCATATCCTGAAACATTCTTCACTAACAAAAACACATAACATTATATGTTGACACGCTGTTAATGATTTACCACCAAAGTGGTAGTAAATCCATCAAACACTTACGCAAAAATAACTAAGGTTTATCGTTGACGTGTGTGATTGTTACTGAAGCGCTATGACCTGCACCAAAACTAGAAAGAGTATAGAGCTATTTACCGCCGCCTGCGCAATTAGGACTGTTTGGGGCTAGTTGATTCTCTTTTGTCCACTCTTCTGGTGTATAAGTATGGATTGCTAAGGCATGAACAGGGCCTGCCAATTCATCTGCTAAGACCGTGTTTATTTTTCGGTGCCTTGCAATAAGACGCTCACCATTAAAGCAATCGCTGACAACAATTACTTTAAAATGACTCTCTGACCCTGGAGGGACATTATGCATATTGCTTTCGTTACGAACGTCTAAGAATGTGGGGTTGAAAGTCTGATGGAGCTTTTGCTCGATGGTTTGTTGAATCATCTTACTTCCTTGGGCTGTAACTATTTATTTTTATTTAGACGGTAAAGTATATACTTTACTTAATCAAGAATCTTCCCTTAAATCATATTCGCCTTGGCGAAAGTTCCGAGATTTTGTCAAAATACAACCATTGTCACCAAATCACAGCATTATGAAGACTGAATTAAACCTATTTGAGCGCTCATATTCACTATTTCGTTTCCCTAAACTCAACAATGAACAACTTCAAGCTTGGGATGCTGGAGACGAATACCTGATTCAAAATTTTGAAGAGCTAAAACTGCCTACTGGCTCTAACATTCTGATTCTTAACGACAGTTTTGGTGCCCTAAGTTGCTGGGCTTCAGAACAGCATAAGGTGACTACAATCAGTGATTCTTTTATCTCTCATCAGGGCATTAAGCATAATTTAGCGCTTAACCATTGCAAACCCATCGATCTTCGAGCCTCAACCGATGAATGGCCGCAACAGGTAGATATCGTGTTGATGCAGATTCCCCGTAACAATCGTTACTTGACATGGCAACTCAACCAAATCGCCTTAAAGTACAGAGATAACTGCTCGCTCATTGCCGTGAACAAAGCAAAAGAGATCCATAGTTCTACTCTCAAGATTTTTGAAAAATATGCGGGACACACCACAACTTCACTCGCTTGGAAAAAGCATCGTTTGGTGTTTTCAGATCTGAATAGCGTGCATCAAGAGAGTATTGACCCTTATACAACTTGGCCAGTATCAGAGCATAAATTGGTACTTTCTAACTTACCAAATGTATACTCCGGGGAAAGTCTTGATTTGGGTGCGCGGTTTATCCTAGAACATCTTAAGAGCAACACCAAATATCAAGATATCGTGGATTTGGGGTGCGGTAATGGCGTATTAACACTGAAGCTAAAGCAACTCAATCCTCAAGCAAATATCACAGCTATCGACGAAAGCTTTATGGCCGTGAAGTCAGCTCATCACAACCTAACTTTAAACAACCTCGCTCTCGATGGTTGTGAGTTTGTGGCTAATAATTGTTTAGACGGTTTCCAGGCAAATAGTCAAGATTTGGTAGTTTGCAATCCACCTTTCCATCAACAACAAGCGGTGACCGATCACATTGCGTGGCAAATGTTCTGTGATGCTAAGCAAGTTCTTCGAGATACAGGGGAGTTAATGGTTATCGGCAATCGTCATCTAGGCTACGATAAAAAACTAGCGCGACTCTTTGGCAAACACAATGTAAAACTTGTCGCATCTAACGCCAAATTTGTTATTTTACAGGCAACTAAGTAAAGTTTGAGTCATTGTTGCTGCTGATAGTCATATAGCTTAACAAGAATCGGATAATATTCATCATGAAGTCCAAACGGACTTCATAACTTTACTCGTCATTTTGAAGAGTGTGAAAAGGAATAATCAATGAGAAAGCTCGTTCTGGCTGCTTCAGTCGTTTTACTTGCTGCATGTGCAAGTCCTCAAAAAGAACAGATTAATTTTGCGCCTACCGCGGCAACCAGCGCTGCCAAGATCGTTGAAGGTAAGGCGATGTCCATCTCTAGCCAAGATGTCCGTACTGCGCAATACGTAGCTTTACTGGATAACGGTCGAGCGAACATCACCCCAGTGCATGCTAGACAGAATGTTCGCATTGGTATCGAGAACGCCCTAGTCAACCAATTCTCTTCAGAGGGTTATCAGGTTACCGTAAACAGCAAAAACACACTAAAAGTTGAGATCCAAGAAGCATTAGTCTCAGTCAAGCACACTGTGATGGAGAATGATATGAACGCAACGGTCATTCTCGAGCTAACAGCAGAGAATGAGCAGGGTAAATTGGTGAAAACCTACACTGGTACCGCAAAGCGCTCTGGGTTAATGAGTGCTTCTAACGAAGAGATCGAAACCGTACTTAACGACACCGTAAACCTTGTTTTAAAAGAAATTTCTAACGATACTGAGCTACAAGATTACATGAAGGAACGTTTCTAATGATTAAAACACTTGTCGCTTCCCTAGCACTGATCGCTACGAGCGTTTTTGCGGGACCAAAAGTAGAAGTCGAAACAAATTTGGGTTCATTCATCGTAGAACTAAACCAAGAGAAGGCACCTATTACGGTAGAAAACTTCTTAACCTATGTTGAAGATGGCAGTTACGTGAACAGTCAATTTCACCGCGTAATTCCGGGATTTATGGCACAAGGTGGTGGTTTTGACAGCAAGTTTAACCGCTTACCTGTTAACGCCCCAATCAAAAATGAAGCCTCAAACGGACTGGATAATGACGCAGCAACCGTTGCAATGGCCAGAACTCAAGATCCAAACTCAGCAACACGTCAGTTCTTCATTAACTTCGTTGATAATGATTTCTTGAATTACAGCGTGACAAATCCAGGTTACGCAGTATTTGGCCAAGTTATTGAAGGCTTTGACGTCGTCCAGAAAATGGCACAGAAACCCACACGCAGTGTTCGTGGAATGCGAGATGTTCCTTTAGAGCCTATCGTCATTACAAAAATACAACGTATTACTGAATAATACGCAAAAATGAGAGAGGATTTCCTCTCTCATTTTCCTATCAGCTCACCCCCTAGCAAGGAGCGTACTTGTGGAACATAAAATGACGTGGTTAGACACGGTCAAAAGCTATTGGGACAAACGACTGCTTTGGGTCTTTATGTTGGGGTGCTCAAGTGGCTTTCCATGGGTTCTAATTGGCTCAAATATGTCCGGATGGCTTAAAGATGCAGGTTTAACTCGTGCTGCCATCGGATATTTTGGTTCTGTTTTTGCTGTCTATGCAATCAACTTTTTGTGGGCTCCATTAGTCGACAGGGTAAAGTTACCTGTCTTGCACTCAGCCCTCGGTCAACGTCGTAGTTGGATATTCTTGTGTCAGAGCTTCATTCTGGTTGCTACCTTATTCATTGCAGGTGTTAACCCCGCCAATGACTTGATGTTTACGTCAATGCTCGCTTTGTGTATCGCTATTTCATCGGCAACGCAAGATATTGCTATCGATGCATTTCGTATCGACACCTTCCCAAAATCTGAGTCGAATAAGCTACCACAAGCATCAGCTATGGCTGTGATTGGTTGGTGGACAGGCTACTCGTTACCTGGCTACCTCGCGTTTATCAATGCTGACTCAATGGGATGGAATGGCGTCTATTATGGCATGGCCGGAATCGTTGCTATTTTGATGCTATTTACCCTTCTCGTAGGAGAACCAAAAACCGCACGGGATAAACTGCAAGCTGAAGCCGAGAAGCGCCATGAGAAAGTGGTTGGCAACCCAGTAATTAGCTGGCTATCAGTTACTGTTATTGAGCCTTTTCTCGACTTCTTCCGCCGTAATGGTGTTCAAGTCGCGATTACCCTACTGTTGTTTGTTTTCTTGTTTAAAATCGGCGAGGCCTTCTTAGGTAGAATGTCAATTCCGTTCTACAAAGAGATCGGTTTTAGTAACGAGCAAATCGGCTACTATTCCAAACTCATTGGCTGGGGCGCAACCATCTTATTTACACTATTAGGCAGCATGTTCAATGTGCGTTTTGGTATTGTAAAAGGGTTGATGATTGGTGGTATCGCGATGAGTGCCAGTAACTTGATGTTTGCATGGATCGCGAAGGTTGGTCCGAGTGAGCACCTGTTCTTAGCAACCATTCTAGTGGACAACTTTACCACCGCCTTCTCCACTGTCGCTTTCGTTTCGTTCCTTACCGTACTGACAGGTCAGGCTTTCTCGGCTACACAATACGCCTTGTTGGCTTCTTTGGGTAACTTCGGTAGAACTACCCTGGCTTCATTTAGTGGGGAATTGGTTGATGCGCTAAATGACTGGGCTCTCTTCTTTGTCATTACGTCGTTAATGGTCATTCCAAGTCTTATTATGCTCTATTCATTAAGGCACTATTTTACCGATCTCTTGGATAAAGCACGTAAAAGAGACCAAGAAGAAAATAAAGACGATAAGATCGTTGAATAGATACATCGTTGAAATAAAAAGAGCCTCAAGAATAAATTGAGGCTCTTTTCTATGCGTCTCTGTAGGACCTTGAGGCTTAAGGATACATTCCCTTCCCAAACATATTAAATACTCTTGCTACGCCCTGGGTGAAAATCATTGGCTCGGTTAGGATCGATAGGCACAAGCAATCTTGACCTTCAACGGTCTGAGGCGCATGCTTGGTTTCACCGTCTTCACGAATGAAATCTCCAACATGATATTCGCCGTTTTCGTCTTTAAAACTACCGTGTAACACAAGAGTCGATTCGAACCCTTTATGGGTGTGCTGAGGCACCTGAACGCCTTGATTTATGTAGAGGAGACTTACTCTACATTCCTCGTCCACATCGATTGTTGACGTAAACACCTTGCCGCCGTAGCTACGCCATTCACTCATCCTCTCTACGAGAGGAGCTATCGTCGCCGGAACAATAAATTCTTTGCCATCTACTTGCACCTTGCCGGGTTTTCTTACCTTGGGCTTCGAATAGTCGGCATCAAGGGTCATTATGTCGTCGAGCATATTAGAAAAAACCAGCTCCAGATCTTTTGAAGACTTTTCATCCTTTGAACTTAAGGACATCATCGCTTCGCCAGCTTCAGCTTCAAATCTCATCACTTTAGCGCGACATTCTGAGCAAGACTCAATATGTGAGGCGATTGCTGCACCGTGCGCAGAATCTATCTCACCCGTCGCATATAGCTTTAATAATTCTGAATTAGGGTGGTGACTCATATCAATTTGCCTCCATTGAATGTCGAAGTTTCTCCACTGCTAACCTCAACCTCGATTTAACGGTTCCCAGCGGAATATTGAACATCTCAGCCACTTGTTGGTGCGGTAACTCTTCCAAATAGACTGCTTGCACTACTTCCCTCTGAGCCTTTGGCAACTCATCCAAAAACTTAATTATTTGCTCTTTCAAACGATCAGTTTCCGGAGAATAGTGTTCTACAAAGTCAGGTGGACAATAATCTGTAGGCCAAATATCATCGGCGTGGACGTGAAGCTCTTTACCTTTTTGCTTGCGGAGCATGTCGAAGCATAAGTTACGAGCAATCGTATAAATCCAAGTCGACAACGAACTTTTCGAGCCGTCAAATAAGTGAGCTTTTTGCCATACTGTCGCCATGGTTTCTTGGACCATTTCTATGGCCACTTGCTCATTACCCATGTGCTTAAAGGTGAATTGCTTCAACCTAGGAGTGAAATAGTTAAACAGGTTAGCGAAGGCACTTTTGTCCCTTTGCTTGACCCGTTCCATACATTCTGCCCATTCTTGCTTACTAAGGGCTTGGGGACTGTCTAATGTCATGCCTTATATCCCTAGAGTTCCAGATGATCCGTCTTTCTACCTAAATATTTACGACAAATTTACAACAATGATCACTACGATTGCACAAATATTTAGTGTCGAGTTGCATTATCAACGTCGTCGCTGCGAAACGCTTCTCCCAAAAATGACAAAGTAGCTGAGCAATCCTGCTGTGTTACAAGATGTTCAAAATGATGACATTCGAGTGGCAATACTTCCAGCCACCTCTGACTAACCCAAGTCGCATCATCGAAAAAGCGGTGAAGGTACAGATCACCAATTTGAGGAAACTTTTCGTAGACGTGTTGGAGCCTCTCACCAAGAAATTGGTCTTCATCACTTAAATCGGTTGGAGGCCAACTTTCTATCCAACTGACCTGAGCTTGACGCAAACCGTCTTCTTCAGATTCAACATGGTGAATCTGAAACTTGCGTATCCCAGAAACGGTAACGCCAAGCATTCCATCTTCAAGGCTCTCGAAATCTACAATGCTGACGTAGGTGCCTACAGATGAAACGTTACTAGGGATAGCTCCCGCAGAAGCGCTGATCAAACAGACTCCAAACCCTGTTTCGTTTTTAAGACACTCCGTTACCATGCGCTTATAGCGAGGTTCAAAGATCCTGAGCCTCATTTTTCCCTCGGGTAGCACCACGGAGCGCAATGGAAACAACTTTATCTGCGTCATCATAGTTCCTTTTAGTTTTATATACCCTTTGTACGCTAACTCGCTAAATACGATCAGAACCAACATATGTTAACAACTATCGAGATTTTGTTATCACACAGATCGACAATATTGATTAAATTGTAGGCTATTTATAAAAGTTCCCATTCACCGTTAGTATTTGTGATATCACTCACAAACTTTAGTAAACGTTTGCGATGTTGCACATTTACTTTGAGATATAAATCGCTATCATGCCCACCCATCGGATGAGTTCGCATGGATTCGCGGCTAATTTCAGTACAACTTAAAGAGTAGTTAACACTATGCGTAAATCACTTTTAGCTCTTGGCGTTGTTGCAGCGGTAGCTTCTGTACCAGCTTCAGCAGAATATCTATACGGTTTTGGTGGCGTTTATCTTGATCATCAGAGCTGGGATCATGGTTTTAGCCCTGTAAATGATAATGTCGGCGACCAACGCAACCAATTCGTATTAGGTCTAGAAGGTGGCGCTGGGTTCACTTGGGGTGAGTTGTACGGTTTCTACGATCGTGAAAGTGTTGAAAAGAGTTCATCTGAGCAAAAGAACTCATTCAAAGGTACTGCGCACGTATACCTAGGTGATTCTGGTGTTTCTCTATACGGTCAGGTTTATCACCACGATAACCCACAGCAAAGTGAGACCAATCGTGTACTAGGTCTTGGTTATACAGCACTGCAAGGTGATAACTGGTTCTTCAAACCATGGATTGGTGTGCACGACATCACGTCATGGGAAAACTTTGGTTCAGATCCATCAGATGAATTCCGTAACAACGGCCGCAATGGTTATATGGCAGGTTGGACAGCGCGTTATGGCTTCGATGCATTTGGCCAAAACTTCTCCTTCGTTAACTGGAACGAAATTGAGTTTGATCGCAACGATGCTTATGCTCAAAACTCTGGCGGAAAAACTGGTTTGAATGGTGCGCTACTATTCAACTGGCATGCAACTGAACATCTAACAGCTACGCTCCAATATCGTTACTTCCAAAACAAGCTTGGCGTATATAACTCTTCAGGCAAAACTCAACACTACGGTGATGCACTTATTTACCGTATTCAATACAACTTCTAATTTAAAGAAGTTAGATAAAATGGCGCTGCGGCGCCATTTTTTGTATCACCCACTCTCTAGCTTTCGAAAACTACAGCTAAATTTGCTATTCTTCTATCCTCTCTTTCCACGATTACATAGCTATTGTGAATATTACTATTTTGGGCCCCGGCGCCATTGGCTCTTTATACGCTTATAAGCTTCATCAGGCAGGGCATCGAGCTTCGGTTTGGGGGCGTTCACCTCTAGATACCGTAGTCATCGAGCTAGATGGTGGTAGTGCTATCCACTTACCCAATTGCAATATCACCTCACTTAAAGCGAGTGATCTTGTTATCGTTACATTGAAAGCATGGCAAGTGGAATTGGCTTTAAAGCCACTACTTAAACATTTAAATAGCGATACCATCTTGCTCTTTCTTCACAATGGTATGGGCACCGTTGAGCACTTAGAAACCGCCATTAATCACCACCCAGTGTTACTTGGTACTTCTACTCACGGCGCGCTTAAACTATCAAGCTCACAAGTACGCCATACCGGCCTAGGCCAGACCTTTATTGGGGCCTGGAATGACAAAGGCTCACGTTGTTCCTTTATCGCCGACGTTCTCGACCATGCTTTCAAACCTGTAGCTTGGAATTCTGAAATTCAAACGGCACTATGGAGCAAACTTGTTATTAACTGTGCCATAAACCCATTAACAGCTATCAACAACTGTCAAAATGGTGGACTAGCTCATAAAGATTATCAGCAACAGATCGCCATGGTAGTGCGCGAAGCAACTGAGTGTGCAAACAAAGTGGGAGTGGCTCTTAAAGCAGAAGAGATGTTGGATACCGTCTACAAAGTCATCCATGCCACTGCGCAAAACTACTCATCCATGCATCAAGACATTTATAATAAAAGACAAAGCGAAGTTGATTATATTACCGGCTATGTGGTCTCTATTTCAAAGCGATACGGTATTGCTGTTCCCACCAACCTAGCCCTGTATCATCAAATTAAACAGATCGAATCAAGTTGGAATCAACATGACTAAGAAAATCCTTGTTCCCATAGCGCCAGGCACCGAAGAGATGGAAGCGATTACCATCATCGACATTATGGTGCGTGCAGGTTTCAACGTGACCGTCGCTAGCGCGGCATTTGATGGAGCGCTGACTATGAAAGCGTCACGCGGTGTCACCCTGACTGCGGATTGCAGGCTGGTCGATGTCGCCGATGAAGAGTTCGATGTTATCGCCTTACCAGGCGGTGTAGGCGGCGCCGAAACATTTCGAGACAGCACATTATTAGTCGAAATGGTTCGCCAACACCAATACGACGGTAAACTGGTTGGTGCTATCTGCGCAGCTCCGGCATTGGTGCTGCAACATCATCAGCTTTACCCAAATGCGCTGATGACTGGCCACCCAAGTTTTCAATCACATATCCCAGAAAACCGCTGGCGCAGCAAACGAGTAACAATTGATATCAACCACAACCTTATCACGAGCCAAGGCCCTGGGACCGCCCTCGAATTTGCGATTGAAATTATCATCGCCTTATGTGGTAAAGAGAAAGCCTGGCAAGTGGCTGAGCCTATGATCACCAACCCGACTCTTCACTATCATAAAATGGGTAAATACGATGAGTGAGTTACTCAACATTCGGGCCCAGTTCCCAGCTATTGATGGCGATTTGGTTTATCTGGACAGTGCCGCAACGACACAAAAACCGCAAGCTGTAATCGACTGTATCACTCAGTATTATGGTAACCAAAACGCCAACGTCCATCGCGGTTCCCATTCACTCACCGCGGTTGCAACCGAGCGCTTTGAAGCAGCGAGAGAAACCGTGGCACGCTTTATTAATGCGGCTTCCAGTAAAGAAATCATCTGGACACGAGGGGCAACCGAAGCACTCAATCTTATCGCACAGACTTACGCTCGGAGCACCCTACAACCAGGAGACGAGATTCTGGTTTCTGAGATGGAACATCATGCAAATATTGTCCCATGGCAAATCGTTGCTGAGCAAACTGGCGCGAAGGTTATTAAGATTCCAATAACACCAGAATGTCACTTTGATCTTAATGCGTTTGAGGCGCTACTCAGCCCGAGAACGAAAATTGTCGCCACTACGCAAGTCACCAATGTTACCGGAACTGCTCTACCGTTGGATAAGATTGTAACGCTAACCCGAGCTAACACCGATGCCATTATCATCGTCGACGGTGCGCAAGGTATTGTTCATCAGCAAACGGATGTACAAGCGTTGGATGCTGATTTCTACGTCTTTTCAGGACATAAACTGTATGCACCAGCTGGTATTGGGGTGCTGTATGGCAAGCTAGCCCTACTGGAAGCTATGCCGCCTTGGCATGGTGGTGGCAAGATGGTGGAAAAAGTGTCTTTTGAAGGCACCACATTTAGTCAACTACCCGGAAAGTTTGAAGCTGGGACTCCGAATGTGGCAGGAGCCTTAGCACTAGCTTGTGCCATAGATTGGCTATCAAGCTATGACCGTCAACTACTGGAGAGTCACATCAGTGACCTACAACATCAAGCTTTTCAGGGTTTGAGCGCCTTAGAGGATATTCGCATCATTGGTTACCAACCTGGTGCAAGCGTCATCACTTTTGTGATGGATGGCGTTCACCATCAAGATATCGCCACGCTGTTAGATCAACAGAACATTGCATTAAGAGCTGGTCATCACTGTGCTCACCCATTAATGGATGCGCTTGGTGTGAAGGGAACAGTTCGAGCATCTTTTGCTATTTACAACACAAAAGAAGATGTAGAGAGATTTCTTATCGCACTAACTAAAGCGGTGGATATGCTGTAACGATAACGTTTCAAACTTCAACAACATCGCTTCAATAATAAGGTCGACTAACGAATGTGAGTCGACCTTATTTATAATCAATTACTCTGACGCTTTAGACTTAATGACATCAACAATGGCTTTCAAGCCATTACCGCGAGATGGACTAAGATGATTGATGAGGTTTAACTGTGCGAAATACTCATCCAAGTCGAACGCCAATATTTGCTCCGATGTTTTACCATTGAAAGCTGCCAAAACGATAGCGATCAAGCCACGAACGATTCGCGCATCAGAATCTGCCTGAATCTGCCATTTGCCCTCTTGCTGGGTAAGTACTAACCATACTGAGCTTTCGCAGCCAGCAACTAGAACCTGATCCTGCTTGAGAGATTCATCCAATACTGGCAACTTCTTACCCCACTGAATAACCTGTCGATAGCGATCTTCCCAACCTTTCAATTGAGCCATGGCGTCAACAACATCTTGTGCGTTGATTTCCAATCCATATGGGTTGTTGTTATCTGATGACATAAGCTGCCTCTATTTCTGCGCGTATTTCTGAATAAGCTTCTCAACGATACGAGACACCGCAACAAAGCCAAATGTCGCTGTCACTACCGTAGCCGCGCCAAAACCACTTGCACAATCCATACGTTTTGGCCCTTCCGCCGTGGACTTCACTCCACAGACAGAACCATCAGCTTGAGGGTATTTAAGCTGCTCCGTAGAAAATACGCAGTCAATGCCAAACTTACGTGCAGGGTTCTTACTGAAGTTGTGATGACGACGCAAAGTGTCTTTGAGTTTCTTAGCTAACGGGTCTTGAATCGTTTTTGTCAGATCCGCCACCATAATTTGTGTTGGATCGGTCTGTCCACCAGCTCCACCAGTGGTCACAACTTTGATTTTGTTGCTACGACAGTAGGCCAATAGCGCTGCCTTAGGTTTAATGCTGTCAATGGCATCCAGTACATAGTCAAAGTCTTTACTGATGTATTCCGAGACATTGTCTGCTGTAATAAAGTCATCAATCAAATTAACTTTGCATTCGGGGTTAATCAATTTTACCCGCTCAGCCATAACTTCAATTTTGCTCTGACCAACAGTACCTGACATCGCATGGATTTGGCGATTAATGTTGGTCACACAAACGTCATCCATATCGATAAGAGTCAGCTCACCCACGCCAGTTCTTGCAAGCGCTTCAACCGCCCATGAACCCACACCACCAATTCCTACCACACAAATATGCGCCGCACGTAAGATCTCGACCTCACTGTTGCCGTATAGTCTGCGCGTGCCGCCAAATCTTTGATTGTAGCTATCAGAAGCTGGTTGGTTAAGTTCTCGCATGGGTTACCTAACTTGTCTCGGAGAAAAAAGAAAGAGTGCGATTTATACGCACTCTTAGTAAAAAGGTCAACTATGTACGAAACACGCTCGTACTATTTTCTCAATGTTACTTTTTCTCAGGTGGCAATGCCCATGGACTCTCTGTCGCCGAGTTTTCTAGGCCAAGCTTCCAAACTCGACCAAAGTGCTTATAGTGACCAGCCTGTGTACCTGCAAAATCACCCATCCCATGATATAGGTCGAAGTGGTTTCCTTTTACCGCCCCACCGGTATCAAGCACAATCAATAGACGTAATTCATGGGCACCGCTCCACGTACCATCCGCATTCAACAGCGGTACTTCTGCGAGGATTGGTGTTCCCATTGGAAATGCTGAGCGATCACCCGCTACCGACGCCATTGGCAATAATGGAATGCCAGCCGTACCCGTCACCGGTGCGGCATCTTGAGGCTGGAAGAACACATACGAGGTATTTTGCTCTAGTAGCTCTTGCACGGTCTGCTCATCTTGCTGCATCACCCAATCTTTGATGGCTTTAAGCGACATCTTTTCTTTTGGTACTTCACCGCGTTCAATAAGCACACGTCCGATACTCACGTATGCCTTGTTGTTTTTGCCGGCGTAGGCGAAATATTCGAGCGTGTCATCATCTTCAAAATGAACAAAGCCACTACCCTGCACTTCCATAATGAATGGATCAATCAAGTTGCTTGCATAGCCAAGTTCTAAACCTTGACCATTAAGCGCACCACCGTAGATTTCAGCTCGAGTTGGGCAGTCTTGCGAACAATCTGGTAAGGCATAGACCGGATAGCGGAAGGTTTCATCTGGCTTGTGACGCAGTTCCATCACTGGCGAAAAATAGCCTGTAAATAACACATTACCTTTGTTATCGCCGCCACCTAATTGGGCCGCTTGCACACCAAAATTTGCCAGTTGCGCTGGATCGCCACTTTGGATCGCCCACGCCTCTAGTTGCTCATACAAAGGCTGATAGATTTTAGCCATCGACGGCGACTTCTTAATCACTTCATCTGCCTGACTTGCAAAAGAGTTGAAGTTTCTAGGTTGGTTCGACTCGATAACTTCGGTCTTGTTAAGCAGTTTGGTAAATTCGCCATCTTGATATTGCTGAGCGCGGTCAGTTTGTGCGCAGCCAAATACGAGCAATACAGAGGCGAGAGGCAGAATACGTTTGATCAAGTTAGTCATCCCTTATTTGTGGTGCATTCAGGATGGCAAACTCTTTAAAAAAGCGCAATAAAACCGAACGTTATAGTAGGTTGTTTTTGTGTTTTCCTGACAAAACAAAGATGGGATTGTAATGAGTCGGTGATAATTGCCTCAATTCCGTTTTAGCTTCATTAAGAATGTGATAACGATACAAGGTAGGACCAACATAGAATGACAATTCATCACGAGTAAGCTCAAAGTCTGTCGCAACTACTCGGTTATCGATAACTACTTTATCAGGAGTAAGCTCGAAGGAATCTCTAGCAAAAGGAGCTGCATCTCTTTCGTACCAAACACCGTACACGGCCTGTTTTGGATTCGCATGAGATTGATAACGGTCATACAAGTCTTGATATAATCCTAATACTGCTAAGCTACCGACTAACGCCAGCACGATTAAGGTTCGTTCCAACCACTTATTGGGTTTTAGTCTAGCTGCCGGTACTGCTTTGATTCCGACTGCACCGCTTTGCTTACCGCTACTCATACCAAGCCTTACCATTTATCGACAGCGACATATTGTCACTGCAAATCCAATCATGCAACTCATCACCTAAACTGCGCAAATTAAACCTTGCGCAACACTGAATAAAAAGTCATTATTTCAACATAAATAAACCAAGAGTAAGCCGCGTGAAGATTCGTAGTACCGCCTTAGTTAAAGGATTTAGGCAGTCCACACCTTATGTTAATGCACACCGTAACAAGACCATGGTCATTATGTTAGGTGGCGAAGCGTTTTCCGATAAAAACTTCACCAATATCGTCAGCGACATTGCCTTACTGCACAGCCTCGGTGTCAAACTGGTTCTCGTCCACGGCGCGAGACCACAGATAAACCAATTACTGGAGCAAAATGATTGCCATTGTCCTTACCACAAGGGAACACGTGTCACGACGGAAAAATGTCTCGATTACGTGATGCAAGCGACGGGAAGATTGCAACTCGACATCACCGCTCGCCTGTCTATGAGCCTTAATAATACTCCTATGGCAGGCAATCAACTTAACGTCATCAGTGGCAACTTCGTTATCGCGCAACCTCTTGGAGTCGATAATGGCATCGACTACTGTCACAGTGGGCGAGTCCGTCGTATCGATATCCAAGGAATCAACCAAGTACTCGATCAAGGTTCTATTGTACTTCTTGGCCCAGTTGCCGGCTCTGTCACAGGCGAAACTTTTAACCTTCTCTCAGAAGAAGTGGCGACCCAAGTCGCAATAAAATTAAATGCCGATAAATTAATTGGTTTTTGTTCCGAGCAAGGCGTGTTGGATGAAAATGGAAATGCTATTGCAGAACTATTCCCAGCCGAGGTCAATCAACTTATCGAGCAGTTCGAGGATAAAGAACGCGTTAACGAGGGTGAAAGCAGCGGTACGCTACGTTTTTTACGTGGCGCTCAGTCGGCTTGTCGCGCGGGCGTTCCTCGTTGTCACCTTATCAGCTATAAAATTGATGGCGCATTGATACAAGAGCTATTCTCTCTTGACGGTATCGGAACGCAGATAGTCATGGCCAGTGCCGAACAAGTTCGACAGGCAGATATTGATGATATTGGCGGTATTTTTGATTTGATTCGCCCGCTTGAAGAAAAAGGTATTTTAGTTCGTCGTTCGCGCGAGCAACTTGAGCAGGAAATCCATCAGTTTACCATCATAGAAAAAGATGGGTTGATCATTGGCTGTGCGGCACTTTATCCATATCTACATGAAAAGATGGCGGAAATGGCCTGTGTCGCTATTCATCCCGATTATCGTGATGGCAACCGTGGCGTGTTATTACTCAATCACATGAAACAACAATCAAAGATGAAAGGGATAGAGCAGATTTTTGTGCTAACCACTCATAGCTTGCACTGGTTTAGAGAACAAGGATTCTTAGAGATCGGTGTAGAGTCCTTGCCAATGGCAAAACAAGATTTGTACAACCTACAGCGCAAATCAAAGATATTGTCTGTAGCAGTTTAATAATAGCTCGATAGCCGTCGATTTTATGAAATCGATTGCTATCAATAAAATTCACAAATTATTTTACTTCTCAAAGATTACTGTCTAAAATTCGCTCAAATCACAGGCATTTTTGTGATGGGACTCCCAAATACATAGCGCTTTTTGGGGAATGCAAGGATAGCTAGGTGTGCCACGACAACTTTAAGAGTGACATCTATGCGTACAGTTATTTGCAATTCCATTCAGAGCTTCTGGGATATGGCTGAAAACCAGTTCTTAGAAGGACACAATGTCCATTGCGTGTTTCCGGTAACTGACAAGGTAAAATCTCTAATGAAGATTTACCAACAACAGTATCGAATCAACCAAATCACGTATTCAGAAGTCTTTAACTAAAGGCTTTGGGCATCTACCGCCATGGATGGTGGAAAACCACTCACTGTATCCCCTCATTCTATTCTCACGCTTTAGTTCGCTAACCGCTTCGCTAAACCACTATGTCGTAAAGTTTTATGGCGAATACCTCGATTCACGACTCGTTGATCAGCCACCAAAGTGAACTGTTTTTTCGCTCGGGTAATGCCAGTATAGATAAGCTCTTTAGTCAACAAGGGCGAGAAGTCGGCTGGTAAAATCATAAACGTATGAGAAAACTCACTGCCTTGAGACTTATGAATCGTCATCGCATAAGCTGTTTCATGCTCAGGCATACGGCTCGGCAGCACAGACTTAATACTACCATCAGGCAATTCAAAAAATACTTTCAGCCTTGGTGTCTCAGCGCAATGGTCCCACATACAAATGCCTATATCACCGTTAAATAAGCCAAGACCATGATCATTTCTCGTCACCATCACAGGACGGCCGCTATACCACGCCTCGTCACCGCGAGAAATTAGCCCGCGTTGCTTTAGACGTTTTTCGATTCGCTGATTAAGCCCTGAAACTCCAAAATCGCCTTCACGAACCGCACACAACAACCGGCTTTGGGCAAAACTGGAGAGCACCTCTCTCGACAAACGCTGCTGCCAATGTGACAACGTTTCAGCACTTTGCAGTTCTTCTCCTTGCGGATTGGCGCGCACCAATAGCGTCAGGTAATCTTTGTAAGTACGTACTAGCTTATCAACTAACTGTTGATAGCTATCCGCACTTAAGGCTAGCCATTCAATATCATCAAATGTTTTGTTCCAGACCTGATCAAAACCGTAGCTATTTGCCAAGTTAACTTGCTTAGCCAGTTGACCGATGCCAGACCTTGCATCAAAACGATAACTTTTTTGTAGCACGCACAAACTATCAACCAATGCTGAGGCGGATTTTGAGGATTCCACTTTGCCAGCTAATCGGCAATCAAACTGCGTTAACGCTTGAATCAAATCATTTTGCTGACTGCTGTAACCAAACTGAGCAAAGTCACAAATGTCCGACAACACTGCTCCGGCTTCCACTGAGGCTAGCTGGTCTTTGTCTCCAAGAAGAATAAGTCGAGCATGCGCCGGTAACGCATCCAATAGACGATGCATCATCGGCAGATCCACCATAGACGCTTCATCGAGAACCAACACATCTAAATGCAATGGGTTAGCGTTGTTATGTCGAAACTCAACGCGACCGGGGATTGCACCGAGTAAGCGATGTAGCGTGCTCGACTCCGTTGGAATTTGCTGCTTAATTTCTGGCTCCACAGTTAACGAGTCTACCGCTTTACCTATGGATTCCGTCAAACGAGCTGCCGCCTTCCCCGTTGGCGCCACCAGCTTAATTGAAGGTGATTCACCGGCTTGATTCGCCTGATGTACCATCGCAGCTAACAACTTAGTTACCGTCGTAGTTTTGCCAGTACCAGGTCCGCCTGATATCACAGCGAAGCGACGTGTAAGCGCAACTGCGGCTGCCACTTTTTGCCAGTTTAAACACAGAGATAATGGAATAGCATCATCCAAACCTTGAAGTGCTTTTACGTTTGTCGCTTGCGTGACTATATCGTCAACATATTGCCAATCGATAGATTCCGGCTTAACCACATCGAGAAAATCGCAGATAACTTGCTGGCGCATAACCTGATTATTCTGCTCTGCGGGTAGAGCAGACAAAGCGGAATAAAGATAGTGGTACTCACGCGTGAATAGGCGAACTAACATCTTTGCGACGCTTTGCAGCGCATCTCTCTCAATGGAAATCGGTTCAGCCATGGCATGGAGGCGAGTAGCGATCGTCTGTTCAAAGTAGTAATAACGCTGTAGATATAATCTATTTTGCTGCCAAACCAATGGCGTGACCGCCGATGTCATAATGTCGTTTGGAGACAAACAGGTAACCGTAGACGCCTCCGTCATTACCTTTTGCCAATCGACTTGATTCACCATGCACTCTAGCGACTCAGCAGCTTCACCGTACAAACCGATCAAGCTTGGCATCGGCAGAGAGACTTGCTCATCTGCATCAAGGTTGACGCAAATATGCCCTTGACCTAATTGGTAGCTTGTAACCGCAGCTAACCACATCAACGGATCTCGATGCTGTTGCTCAATGGAAGAGATAAACTTCGCAAACTGAAAATCCAGCGGTCTCAAGACATTTTTTTCCGCTAGATACGTGACCCATTCGGAGAAGTTTTTTAATACCATTGCCATCAGAATCCTAACCCCATTTGCTCATTTGTCTCATCTAATTGCAAAGACTCTCCTGAAATAAGCCCATCTAATGCTTCTATCATGGCTTTGTCGGGCCTAGCACTAAAAATACCGGAGTCAGAGTCGGGCCTAACACCACGTAAAAAGAGATAAAACACGCCGCCAAAATGCTGATCATAATCGTAATCAGAGATACGGGTTTTCAAGAACCGATGCAGCGCTAGTGCATAAATTTGGTATTGGAGATCATAGCGATGATCAACCATAGCGTTATCGAGTTGATATTTTTGATAACGCTCTGCTTCATCACCTAAATGGTTAGATTTCCAGTCGAGCACATAGTACTTACCTTGATGTTCGAACACTAAGTCAATAAAACCTTTAAGCATGCCTTTAACGGTGTAAAAGCCCAGTTCGTTCGCCTTAGCGGATAACGCATCGTAGCGTTGTATAACACGGTTTAATGACACCGCATCAAGCACTTCAATCGGCAACAGAAACTCCATTTCCACCAAACGTTGCGTAGAGTCCTTATCCCTTAAGTACAGCGCTTCACCATCTAACGCCGTATTCATGACCTGATCGACAAGTTGCTGAATCACCGGTAACCATTCTGCATCGTATTGCTCTCGCTCGAGAAGCTGTCGAATAACCTCGCTATTTTGTAGTGATGTCGCGGGCTCGGTAAATTCGATTTCTTCAAACACGGTATGTAAAAACGTGCCGGGACGCGCCCCTTTAGGAAAATGAAAAATGGTTTTTTCTGGCTCCAATAACACGTCGACTTCGTGCTCTTCGGATGAATCGATATCAAGTCCAGATGCTTCAATAAACACCTCACTATCGTTGCTATGATGGCTCTGTTTTACAAGGGCTGAATAACTGGTGATTCGCCAGTCACGATCAATGGCCATTGATTGAGCTTTAGCGACGAGCTCTTCGGTCGGTTGCGCCAACTCTTGATAACGCTCCTCATCAAGTTCTGGTACCTCTGTGATAGCGATAGCTTGAGAAGCATTGGCAAGCTGATTGAGCGCAGAACTTAACTCGCTCACTCCCATTTCTTGACCATTTTGGATTAGATGCCCTATTGCGCTGTGATGAACTCCAGTTGGCTCCTTGGTTGAGCGGCCATTTCTCAGTGGCGCCATCCCGATAAAACAACCATAAACTGCACGAGTTAATGCCACATAGATGAGGCGCAAATCTTCGGCAAGCCGCTCTTTATCGGCTTGTGCCATAGAGGCTGATGATTGACGTAGATCGAGTACCGATGATTGGCTTTCGGCATCATAATACTTGGCTTCCATCGCTTCTCGATAACTCACCACAAACGGCAAATAAACCAAGTCGTATTCCAAACCCTTTGACTTATGAATAGTGATAATCTGAACGAGATTACGCTCTGACTCTAAACGCTGAATATGCTCATCACTAGAGCCTAATCCTTGCTTGGCATCCTCTATCGCTTGCCCCAACCAACGTAGTAATGCACTGTCGCTCTCCATATCTTGTCTTGCTGCTTGCAGCAGTTCGCCCAAGTGGAGATAGTCGGTAAGTAATCGCTCACCACCATCAGTAGACAACAATCGGTTGGAGATTTCTCGCTTAAACAATACTGAACGCAGCATTGGTAAAATACCGCGCGATATCCACTGTTGGCGATAGTCACGAAATTCAGCAACCACTTGTTCCCAGAGATTTTCATCATTATTGAGGCTGTCCAGTTGAACGGCAGGCAGAGCAAATAGCTGGGAGGCTAACGCACTTTTTAGCATTCTTTCATCGTCTTGATGCCAAACTGCCAGCATCAAACGCAGTAAGTCATCAGCTATTTCGCTGGTAAAAACGCTATCACGGTTGGAAAGATAAACACTAGCGATACCGCGCTCAGCCAAGGCCTGTTTAATCAACTGACCTTCACTACCAGTTCTCACCAACACAGCGATATTGCCCGCTTCAATTGCTTCGTTTTTGTCACCATTAATCAGCGCTGCTTTACCGGTTTGGGACTGGGTTAACACCTGTTTGATGTGCTGAGCGGTAGCGGCTGCCATCGTTGGTACATACTCACTTTTAGCAACGGGGGATTCCGCGTCTTGGAGCCAAAACTGCATTGCCGCTTGATGTTCACCGTTAAACTGCCACTGCATTTTACTCGCTTTAGGGCTAGCATTGACAGCATGAAACGGAATGTCATCATCGTAGAGAAAAGCCGAATCTGCCTGCTTAAACAGTGCATTAACGCCGTTGACCATACTCTCGCTGGAACGCCAGTTCGTACCTAGCGTATAGTGGTCTTGTACCTGGTTTCGAGCTTGTATATAAGTAAAGATATCAGCGCCACGAAATCCATAGATCGCCTGTTTCGGGTCACCAATCATAAACCAACCACAGTCGGCGTGACTTAAGTACACATGACTAAATATCTGATACTGAAGCGGATCCGTATCTTGGAACTCATCGATCATCGCAACCGGAAATTGTGTTCGGATTTTTTCCGCCAGACTGTCACCAGATTCGCTGTCCAAAGCCGCCGACAAATGGGTCAGCAAATCATCAAATGAGAGCCATTGCTTTTGTTCCTTAGCTAGAGCCAATCGCTGACGACAATGCTGAATAGCCAATGCCAACAACGAGGTTTTGAGCTCAGGTGGCTGTGCTAAGAAGGCTTCAATCTCAGTAAAGATCGTCATCGTTGGCGCGTCGCCTTTTGGCGTTTTTTCTGTAAGAACGTTTTGAGCAAATTTTTCTAATTGCGTTGGTAGGTAGTAGTCCAATGTTTCTTGTTTAGACCAATCAGTAATCGCCTCAACCCAAGTCGGCAGTGACTTTTTAGTGTAACTGCGTTTGTTTACATCCGATTGACTCACACATCCAACAATGTCGTCAGCGACCGCTTGCCATTCCGATTTAAGGGTTCGGATTCGCTGTAAATTCTGTGCATGAAGCTGGGTAATATCACTGCAAGCATCGACATTTGTTAGCGACAGCGCCGGACCTGTCAGGTAACTGGTAATGACTTGGAGTAGATCATTTGGCGTCGCCCATAGCTTTCGGACTTCACTTGCAAGCTCCAACCCCAGAGGATAAAACTGACTGCGCCAAAAATCTGCGACCACTTGAGCTTTTAGTCGGCTTTCGTCGGTGATGAATTCATTATTAAATCGAGATCCAGACTCAAACGCATTTTGTGTCAGCATTCTTTGGCAAAAACCGTGGATGGTGTACACCGCCGCTTCGTCCATTTGACGTTCTGCCTGAAGCAAAGTATCTACCGCAAAGCGATGATCTGTGATGTCATCTAGAAGAGGTTTAATGACCGGGTCGTCACTATCACCGCGCGCAAAAGCAATTCGAGCCTGATGAATTCGAGCGCGAATACGATCTCTAAGCTCAGCCGTTGCCGCTTCAGTAAACGTTACGACTAAGATCTGGTCGACAGTTAGTGGCTGTTTATGACGACTTTGGTCGCTGCCATGACCGAGAAGTAGGCGCAAATAAAGGCCCGCAATGGTAAATGTTTTACCAGTACCCGCTGACGCTTCTATTAATCTTGCACCGTGCAATGGAAACTGCATGGTGTCTAACGCTATTGGTTCATGGCTCTGTGACATGGTGTTTAAACTCAACTGTGTGATCCAACGCTTAATTCTTTAATTCTATCAATAAGATGAAACTATCATTTATACAGGGTGCGATCGCATTCACGGAATTCATTATCTGCTCCCACTACTATGCGCCCTAGAAACTGGTCCCTCTGACCTACTTGGCCGCACAGCAATCTCCCTACACACTATAAAAATACTGGCGGCCGCCCCCTTTCTTGCTCACGCAGCCTTCCCAAATTCACGAAACTTCCCCTATTCATGAGAATAATACTCTTCAGCATTCATACTTAGGGTTCTTGGGGCTTCTAGCACGAGCTGCGAGACTAACTTGAGATCATTGGCAAGCACTTCACTCCATTCAGGCCAGACTCTAGAAATATAAGGATTCTCGCCCTCTCCCGTTTGCATATAACCACCGATAAATCGAGCTTCCATTTTACTCAACATCTTTTCATCGTTCGGAGTCCAGCTGCCTCGACTATAGTTTGCCTCGATACCTGCTAATGCCGATTCAGGGAAATAGGCTAGAGGTTTATCCAAACCACCAAGAAACAACTCAAGTAATTGCTTCATATACTGTTCTGCTTGAACACTATCAAGTTGAGGATAGACACGATGTACTACCCCTTCTTTTTTGTCGTAGGCCAGCATATGGGTCGCTGCTGGTTGACCTGCGAGGGTCAGTGCTAGATGGTCAATCCACGCACTTAAATAGTCACTAGAACGCAAACGCCCACTACGGTATCTAAGCAAGCCTGAGGCATAAATACCCGTGACCCAACCTTGTAATTTAATGGTGATCGAACCCAAGGTTAATTGCAGGTTTATTTCGGTATCGTCCAATGCTTTATTCGACAGCGGTCTCACGGCCTTAGCGAGTTCTTCGGTTTGCACCACGTTCGATGCAAATTCCAAATCACCGAAGTGATTGATAGGTAGATAGCCTTGTGCCTTCTGTTCGGATTTAAATGCCGTTATTAAGTCAGTGCCGTCTTCTGATTTAGTAAAGAAATCAAGTAGCTCTTTTCGCAATACAAAGCTCTCTAATCCATTAAGCGCAAAGGGTTCATCGTCTTCGGTTGTAAACTGCTGTGAATCAAAACTGACTTCAAGCCTGCGGTTGAATAGATATTGAACGGGCAACCGCCAAAAACGCTGCAACTCGGTAAGTTCCAGCTCAACAACACTGCCGACGGCACGTTCAATAGGCTCAAGCGTAAATGGCTCTGAACCGTCAAACCTCACATTACTTAGCTGCTGCAAAGCAGCGGGTAGCCACTCGGAGGCATAACTTTGATAGCTGTGTGCGGACTTAAAATGAGAAGCACTAAACGGCACCATCGCGTATTCCTGAACCAAACTGTTGCGAAGTTTGGCTCCAGACTCATCCACGCTTAACTCACTATCTCCTTGCAAGCAGTAGTTTTGCTCACAATATTCCACCAGCTCTGATACTAATACCGAAGGTACTCGCTCAGTGTTGTCCTGAATAGAGCGCCCAACGTAGCTAATATAAAGCTGTTGCTGTGCCGATAATAAGGCTTCCAAAAATAGATAGCGGTCATCATCTCGACGAGAGCGATCTCCCGGTTTGGTGCGACCTGTCATTAAGTCAAAACTTTCAGGTGGAACACTTCTCGGGTAAACACCGTCATTCATACCAAGCAAACACACAGCTTTAAATGGTATCGAGCGCATTGGCATTAAGGTACAGAAGTTGACTTGCCCAGCAAGGAAGCGCTGACTGACTCGTGATCCCGATAGCTTATCGATAAAATATTGGCGTACGATGCGAGGTGCAAGTGGTTCGCTATAGCAAGCATCTTGAAGCTGTTCTTTGAGACCAGACAGCGTGTCACGAATCGCTTTTACAACCACTTCACCTTCTAGATCAACATCAAAGAAATCATCCAACAAGGCATTTATGTTGGTTTGCCATGTATCTATTGGTGCGGATTTGGCAAGCAATCCACGATACTTGGTAATGGTATCGATAAACTGTGCCAGTTTGCCTGCACTTTCGGCTTGCATACCTTGAGTCTGCTCATAAGGCGCAATGGTGCCATGCTCAAACTCAAACAAGCCAGCTTGTTCACTAATAGCATACCCGGCCAGCATTCGAGAAATACCGAACATCCATGAGTTTTGCTCAAATTCAGGTAAGTCGAACTCACTGGCAGTGTGGTTATCCAAACCCCAACGTATCTGAGCCTCTTCGACCCAAAGTTTTAATGTAGCAAATTCACTGTCACTGATATTGAATCGCTGCAAAATAGCAGGTACCTCAAGCAATTCAAGTAACTCACTACTGGAACAACGCAACTCAGGTAACTGCAATAATAGGTTAAAAGCATTCAATAAAGGGCTTTCTTTGTCTGCCGTTCGGTCCGAGATCGAAAATGGAATGTAGCGCTCACCGGAAGCATTACCAAATACCGCCTGAATCGCAGGGCTATAGGCGTTGATATCGGCTACCATGACAATCACATCACGCGGCTTGAGATCGGGGTTACGATCAAACATCGCTAGCAAGTTATCATGCAACACTTCCACTTCACGCATTGGACTGTGGCAAACGTGTAAAGATAGTGAATGATCTTGAGGCAAAATGGTTGGCTTATGTTGAGAACTTAGCAATAGCTGATCATCTTGGTGTTCTTCTAAGTTCAAAATATCCGCTTGGATATTTTCCAACAGCGTAGTTCGCTGTCCATCAACAAATGCTTCTATTTCGTTCGACTCCAGCTGTGAAAGAAGATAGAGATTATCCCTTCCTAACTTACCCATAGACGCTAGTAAGCTGTTGCCAACTTCAGAGATATGCAGTTCATCTTCGATATTTTGCTCGATGGAGCCTTTAAGCTGCTCCACCATCGACATATCGCCAGAATGCGCCACATCGGCAATTTGTTGTAAATGCTTGCGCTTATTGGCGGCAAGCTTGGACAGATATTTTCTGTCACGCACTTCACCCCAGTAATAACGACAAGGGTTGGTGAACATCAGATGCACATCAATATGCTGCCCGAGCGCCTTAAGGGCGTCCAAGTATCTCGGGGGCAAAGAAGAAATGCCGAAAACAAATAAGCGCTTGGGCAGCCTATCTAGACCATGCGATTTCACATCCACATTGTGTGTTAAGGCATCAATAAAGTGTTCATAGAGGTTAGCACGGTGGTAAGGTGACTGACCTAACGCTACCGTATGATCATACAACGCCTGCCATAGTTTAGGTTGCCAAGGCTGCTGATCTTCCAGTTCAACGACAGGTTCCCCCGCTTCCCATGCCGCTATCCACTCTGGTCGATAAACCAAGTAGCCGTCATAGATATCGGCGATTTTTTCAGCTAATTGATAGCGTTTCGAGGCATCGGCATCATCGGAAAGGTACTGAGCGAGCGGAGCAAAGTCTGGGTCATTGAGATGAAGCGGTAACAGATGCATGATTTTCCATGTCATCGCTTCTTTATTGAATGCACTGCGCTTGGGCACCTCATCCAACACTTGAACAAATCGATCCCAAATAAACGTCGCGGGAAGTGGAAAGTCGATATTGGCAGCAATGCCAAATTCTTGTGCCAGCGCCATTTTCAGCCATTGTGACATACCTGGGCTTTGCACAAGAATCTGTTCTTTTTCGAATGGATTATCTAGTGGGTCAATCTTGATTAATTGCACCAGCAGAGATTTCAATACATCGATTTGATTTGAGTGATAAACGGTGAACACGTTGCCGCGCGCCTTTAACTAATTGTCCTCACTCAAGATTAACACATTAACTTCAGTTCTAATATTTACTTGAAGCCCTACGCTGTTTGATGTGAAGGTTTAGGTAGATAAGCCATTAAGTAACGTACCGCTACGTAGCTTACAACAATCGTTGCCACAATTAACTCAATATTGGCTAGCACTCGAACTTGCTGAATCGCACTCTCTGATATTCCGTGAGCGCCCATCCAAGCTACCAATTTGTACAAGGCTGTTGCACCTATAACCATTGGGAAAGTAAATGCTGCATAGCCTGGGCTAAATGGTAAACGAAGCAATTTAATGAACGCTAAATAGATAATCATCGTCATCAGTACTGCAATACCGAATAGCAGTGCAAGTATCACTGGTGAAGGCTCTGCTGCCACGGTTAGGTACCCGGCAAGTGAGAGACTCGCAGGCGCTGCCATAATCGCTAATGTTGGTTTAGCTGCGTCTGGAATTTCGTGAGTGAAAATCAAACGATAAATCATGGTAGGAAGCATCACTGCGTACACACCTAGACCAAAGTACAAAGCACCATTTGCGACCCATTGCAGATTTGGATTACCAGAGAACGCCACATCCGCAACCACAATACCAACAGGTGGTACAAACCAGCTTGGCACCATATGGTGCAATTCGAAATCACGACTACGGTGATAAACAAAGCTTGCTAGGAACACAATATGTAAGCCTACAGCAACTAGCCAGATACCATCACCGAGTCTTGGTAAAAACTGACCAACTGAGTGAGAGACCACCATAGTGGCCATTGCAAACGTAGGAACAACACTGCCCACAACAGGGTGTGCTAGGTCTTCTCTTAATAGGTGGTTATGAAATAAAAATTTGTAAGCCAAAATCACAAGTAATACACTCGCGATGGCCGCGCCCATCCACTGTGCTCCATGATGCAGTTCCAGTGCATTTTCCCAACACCAGCCAAGACTCGCGATACCTAAAGCCAATCCTGCCATTGGTGTAGGTGCGCCTTTAACTCTGTAGTGTGCTTTTTTCACGGTCGCAATCATTATTAGCTGCCTCAATTAATGTGTTGCGCTTATTCTAACTCTGCCTTATGTTTAGGTATATCTATTAAAACTCAACTAACGTTCAGATTAACTAAACATGACCCCACATATCTCGCTTAAGCAACTTAAAGTCTTCGTAGCCGTCACTCAGCATCAAACTCTCACTGCTGCGTCGGAAACACTGTTTCTCTCAAAAGCGGCTGTGAGTATGTCGTTAAGTGAACTAGAAAAGCAAATCGGCCATGCTCTTTTTGATCGGGTAAATAACCGTTTAGTGATCAATCAAGAGGGTCAGAAGTTACTCCCTCTCGCCGATGAACTGCTTAGTCGAAGTCGCGACATAGAATCTCTATTTAGCGATGAGCAAAGTTATCGCGGGCAACTACGCATTGGCGCCAGTGATACCGTTGGTAATCAATTAGCGCCGTTTTTATTGAGTGATTTTCGCCAGCAACACCAACATAAAGCGCAACAGTTGTTTATTTCCAATACCGCGTTGATCTGCCAAAAGCTCATCGATTATGAGTTAGATATTGGCTTGGTTGAAGGTAAAACGCTGCATCCCGAACTTAATAGCACTCAGTTTAGTGAAGATGAAATGTGTATCGTCTCCTCGGTCAATCACCCTCTAGCAACTCGTGATATGAATGATTTGTCCTTGCTTGAAAACAGCGATTGGATATTGAGAGAACCAGGTTCCGGCACAAGAGAGTTTTTCTTAAGAACGGTTGCACCAAGAATAGAGGTATGGCACGAAGCATTCGAGCTGAATACCACAGAAGCGATCATTAACTGCGTATCGGCGGGATTAGGTCTCGCATGTTTATCTAAACTTGCCGCACAAACAGCGATTAATGACGGTCGTATCAAACAACTTCCCGTTGCGCTGGATATGAAGCGACGGTTCTGGGTATTAGTTCATAAAGAGAAATATCAGAGCCCGCTGCTTAAGAACTTTATCGATTTTTGTCAGGTGTGGGATAAAGCCTAGTCTCGCATGAATAGGAAATAGGCAATCAGTTCTCACTTTTGACCCGCCGACTGGACAAGCGGATCTCGCATCTGTATAAACAGACAGTATTACACGTTTCAAAATTAACATATTAGAGGATTGACCATGGCTGTAATCGTCAAGTACGTGGTGGAACGCAACGGAGAAGAAAAGATGACTTTTACCTCTAAAGCTGAAGCTGACGCTTATGACAAAATGTTGGATATGGCAGACGAGTTATTCTCACTGCTAGGCGAAAGTGAGCTCATTGAAGATGAAGCAAAACAGGAAGAGCTATCCCTTTTCCTTGCTCAACGTAAAGAAGAAGTGCTTTATGCTCTGGGTGCTAAACGCAAACCGACACCAAAGAAACCAAAAGTGGTTGAGCCTGTGGAAGAGGATGATAGCGAGGCTGCAGCATAATTCGCTTACCCTAGTATCCCCCTTCTCATCAATAAACCAGCAACGGCCAATCAGGTCCTGCTGGTTTTTTTGTCTCTAGTATCGACTATTTCTTATTAGACAAAACTATCGCTAAAAAGACAAAGGGTATCGTTTTACAGACTTTTGCCATTTTTGCCCTTTCATCACATCCTGTCACTCTATAAGATGATTGCCAACAAATTACACCAAGTCGCTGCAGTTTGGCGCGACTTTTGGACAATTCTATACATGGAGAACGAGAGTCATGGCAGCATTTTCAATTGCTTTCGGCAGCGCAACCAAAAACCGCGACGGTAAAATCATCGAAGCGTTTTTCCCACACCCACGTCTAAATCCAAGTGACGCACTGGTCTCAGCCATTGCTGAAGTAGCAGGTTACACAGACGGTAACCAAGCGATTGAAGTAACTGCAGAGCAAAGCGCTGCATTAGCGACAGCATTCGCATCAAACGACGATGTACAAAATGCAGCCTTCGCAGAAAAAGCAGCAAACTCTTCTCAACCATTAGTTATCGTTATTCTTGCCACTGACGAGAAGCCACAATCTGTCGCAGAAGGCTTCTTGAAGCTACAACTGATTTCTAACCGCTTGGTTCAACCACACGGTACAGTGCTAGACGGCATCTTTGGTCTACTTCATAACATCGCGTGGACTAACCAAGGTGCTATCGACCTTCCAGAGCTGGCTGACCGCCAAATCGAAGCTCGCCTTGCAGGCGAAACGCTAACGGTTGATTGCGTCGATAAGTTCCCTAAAATGGTGGACTACGTGGTTCCAACTGGCGTTCGTATCGCCGACACTTCTCGTGTACGTCTTGGCGCACATGTTGGTGAAGGTACAACGGTTATGCATGAAGGTTTCATCAACTTTAACGCAGGCACGACAGGCGTTAGCATGGTTGAAGGCCGAATTTCTGCTGGCGTTGTTGTTGGTAACGGCTCTGATATTGGTGGTGGTGCATCTATCATGGGCACACTGTCAGGCGGCGGCACGGTTGTAGTGTCTATTGGTGAGAACTCACTACTGGGCGCAAATGCGGGTCTCGGATTCCCGCTTGGTGATCGCTGTACTGTTGAGTCTGGCCTGTATGTTACTGCGGGTTCTAAAGTACGTATGCTTGATGCTTCTGGTCAAGAAGTAGAAATCGTCAAAGCACGTGACCTTGCAGGTAAGCCAGACTTACTATTCCGTCGCAACTCTGTGACTGGTCAAATCGAATGTCTAACTAATAAGACTGCGGTTGAGTTAAACAGCGAGCTACACAGCAATAACTAGTCGGTAGCAATATCACGATGTTCAAAAAAGAGCCTCAGCATAATGCTGAGGCTCTTTTTATATATCCAAATCTTTATTGTCGATACTTACTGGGACTTGTTTGTTAATCAAATTGACTAACATAATAGAACGCGCCTCACCGTCAGCCTCTTGGAAAATGGCTTCAATGCCCGCAAACTGACCACCAATCACTCTCACGCATTCCCCTTTGTCAGGAAGGTCAGCGCAATCTGGCTCATCACAATGAACCATCGATCTTAATTCAAAAATCAGATCACCATTGATCTCTTTTGGTTGAGCACCAAAACGAATGAAATCAACCACACCTCGTGTCGAGCGAACGGTAGTGAAAGAAGGTCCTACCTCATAATCAAACTTCACGAATACATAGGATGGAAAGAGCGGCTCTTTCACATTCTGTCGTTTGCCACGCAATATTTTTTCTACCGAGATCTCTGGGTAGTAGCACTCTAAGCCTTGATTTTCGAGATGCATTTTCGCGCGAGCTTGTTCTCCGCGCTTACAATAAAGCAAATACCAACGTTTCATTTTCACTGCATAATGTTTCTAATTACCTACATCGTATCACTAAATTTGCGGTCTTTCTCTAAAGTTCAATTAATGAATCGAATAGTAAAGAGGAATATTCCTAATAATTGCGAGTTAACAAAAAATGAAATGTTAGTTTGCAGCACATTTTTCTCGTACCATCCCTGAAAAATTTACTTACATTTCATTGTGTTAAACATTTTATTCACAATATCTATTAATTAATGCTATTGCAGTTATTAATTTGGTCATGTATACAAGTTGGCACATTATATTCTTTGATAACTAAAATTAGTAAAACTTATGACAGCACAGCACAACATCCTAGGCCACCCACGAGGCCTGTTTCTATTGTTCGGTACCGAACTATGGGAACGTTTTTCCTATTACGCAATGCGTGCCATCCTAGTTCTGTTCTTAACTGATGCTACTATGAATGGCGGTATGGGCTGGTCCACTAAAGATGCTCTAGATCTCTATGGTATCTATACTGGACTTGTTTACATCACTCCGCTTATCGGTGGTTACATTGCCGATAACTTCCTAGGCCAACGAAAATCTATCATCATTGGTGGTGTATTGATGGCAGCGGGTCAATTCACTCTGGCTGCTGCGGCATCAGGCGAGCCTAATGCGCACTTATTTTATGGTGGTTTGGCACTTCTTATCGCTGGTAACGGTATGTTTAAGCCAAACATTTCAACCATGGTTGGTGACCTTTACGAAGAAGGCGACAACCGTCGTGATGGTGCCTTCACTATCTTCTATATGGGTATCAACTTAGGTGCACTACTAGCGGGTATCGTTGTGGGTTCAGCAACCGATTCATTCGGTTGGTCAGCAGGTTTTGTAGTTGCTGGTATCGGTATGGTGCTCAGCTTAATCATGCAACTTACTATGGCGAAATCTTGGTTAGGTGAAATCGGTAACGTGCCTGCAGCTGCTCGTGCAAAAGCACTGAACAACTCAAAAACAAAAGCGCCATTAACTAAAGAAGAGATCGATCGTCTTAAAGTTATCCTTATCATGGGTCTATTTGTTATCGTTTTCTGGGCTGGTTTTGAACAAGCTGGTGGCCTGATGAACATCTACACGCAGCAATATACAGACCGTATGATTGGTGACTTTGAAGTACCAGCAGCTTGGTTCCAATCGCTAAATCCGTTCTTCATTATTACTCTTGCTCCTGTTTTAGCGGCAGTTTGGGTGAAACTTGGTAAGCGTGAACCTAACTCTCCAGTTAAATTTGCTCTAGCACTATTCTTCCTAGCACTTGGCTTCCTTTGTATGGTTGGTGCAGTGATGGAGCAAGGCGGCGACACTGCGGTTAAAACCTCTATGCTTTGGTTAGTGGGTGCGTTCTTCTTCCACACATTAGGTGAGCTTTGCCTATCTCCAATCGGCCTATCACTTGTGACAAAATTGGCACCGCTTCGCCTTGCATCACTTATGATGGGTGCATGGTTCGGTTTCAATGCGATTGCAAACTATGTGGCTGGCCTTATTGGTTCACACGTTGGTGAACTAGGTGCAATGGCTATCTTTGGTGGCATTGCCGCAACGGCCGTCATTTGTGGTGTTATTTTACTCGTGTTCTCAAGTACCTTAGTAAAATGGATGCACGGTGCCGAGTCTAACGGCATTAGCAAGGCTCAAGAAGTAGAAGAGCAACAAGCACAACTCGCTTAATAAACGAATAAGCTTAATAACTAAAAAGGGTCAGACATTGAATGTCTGACCCTTTTTTAATTAAGACAAGCCATTAAGCAGACTGAACCAATTCAACCATCATGTCGATGTGTTCCTGCGAATCGTTAAGACAGCTAATATAACGATAACTTTCGCCACCCGCTTCGATGAAGGTTTCTTTCGCCTCCACCGCGATTTCTTCCAGTGTTTCTAAACAATCCACCGAGAATGCCGGTGTGATAATATCCAGCGATTTAATGCCTTTATCTGGCATTTGCTTTAACGTCTGTTCCGTATACGGTTGTAACCATTCCTCACGACCAAAAATGGACTGATAGCTCATTCCTATTTGCGACGAATCTAGGCCTAACTCTTCACCCAGAAGCTTCGTCGTCGCTTCACAATGCAGAGGATAGACGTCACCGTTATCAGCGTAGCGTTTTGGAATGCCATGATATGAGCACAACAAGTAATCCGCGCGCCCGTGCTGCTCCCAATGCGCTCGCACCGAATTGGCTAGCGCTTTGATATATCTGGCGTTGTCATGATAGTCGCGTACCAATGAAATGCTAGGAAGCGTTGAGATAGATTTACAAGCCTTGGCAATGCCATCAAATGCAGCCGCAGTCGTCGTCCCTGAGTACTGAGGATAAAGTGGCAGTACCACGACCTTATCAACCCCTTGGTCTAGTAATCTTGAGAGCCCATCTTTAAGAGACGGATTACCGTAGCTCATACCGAGTTCAACCGGCATATTTAGAGCTTGCGCCAGTTTGTCGGCTTGTTGACGGGAGTACACCATTAAGGGTGAGCCCTGCTCCATCCATACTGATTGATACAGTTTAGCGACTTTAGGCGAACGAATAGGCAAGATGACCCCGTGCAAAATAGGGCACCAAAGCCAACGATTCATATCCACAACGCGGTGATCATGCAAGAATTCTTGTAAGAACGCTTTCACTCCTTTTGCTGTAGGTTCATCAGGCGTACCTAAGTTAACCAGCAAAACTCCTGTTTTTAGCGAACCGCTCATAGACTTCCTTTTAGTTGTTATTTGATTTCTAAACGGATTATATACTCTAGCTGACCATCCATGGATCAAAAAAAACGACCTAATAAGGTCGTTTTTTTACTTGATTCACAATTGCGAATTAAGACAGAGCTTTTTCGATATCTGCGCTTACGTCAGCAACTTGCTTAGTACCGTCAAATTTCAGGTACTTAGTGTTACCCGCTTCTGCTTCTTTACCATAGTAAGCAATCAGCGGCGCAGTTTGATCGTGGTAAACGCCTAGACGAGCACGTACTGTCTCTTCTTTGTCGTCATCACGAACTACTAGGTCTTCACCTGTTACGTCGTCTTTACCTTCTACTTTAGGTGGGTTGTAAACAACGTGGTATGTACGACCAGATGCTAGGTGAGCACGACGACCCGCCATACGCTCAACAATCACATCATCAGCAACGTCAAACTCGATAACGTAGTCTACGTCTACACCCATCTCTTTCAGGCCATCAGCTTGAGGGATAGTGCGAGGGAAACCATCCAGTAAGAAACCTTTTTCACAGTCGTCTTGAGCAATACGCTCTTTGATTAGACCAAGAATGATATCGTCTGATACTAGCTGACCTGCATCGATAACCGCTTTGGCTTTCTTACCAAGCTCAGTGCCTGCTTTGATTGCTGCACGTAGCATGTCACCAGTAGAGATTTGAGGGATACCGTACTTCTCCATGATGAATTGAGCTTGTGTGCCTTTACCAGCACCTGGAGCACCTAAAAGAATGATGCGCATGACTTGTCCTCTTATACTTAAAAAGATTTTATACCGAAGCTCACAGCTAAAGGCTTCACCTTAGTGGCTGCTTTACGATAAGTTTCGGTATAAAGATGAATTCTGAATGTATAAACATTGCTCAACAAAGATCTGAATGTTTATGCGTGCGGCGCATTCTAACACAGAAATCTTTTGCTTGGCGCGAAATACGACTAAAGAATAGCCAACAAGCATCTAAAGTTCGCTAACTCTGTGTTAAACCACACTTTAAAATGAATGAGCCCAATACTATTGGGCTCATTTTTATGCTTTAAGTCACAAAATAAATCTAAGGTTATTAGACTTTAGACAAAAGCTTATTCACTGCACCTAGGAATTGAGATGGATCTGTCATAGAGCCACGCTCAGCCAGCATTGCTTGCCCTAGTAATACTTCAACCCAGCGACCAAACGCATCTTCATCCGCTTCGTCTGCCATGCGCTTAACCAACTCATGCTCAGGGTTAATTTCAAAGATGTACTTAACTTCAGGAACTTCCTGACCAGCTGCTTCAAGCAACTTCGCCATCTGTGTGCCCATTTCGAAGTCATCGGTAACCACAACAGCTGGAGTAGTCGCAAGCTTGAACGTGGTGCGAACTTCCTTAACGCGATCACCTAGGTAAGCTTGAGTGCGCTCGACCACAGACTTGAACTCTTCCTCTGTCTCTTTTTGCTTCTCTTTTTCCGCTTCGTCTTCAAACTTACTTAAATCAAGACCCGATTTAGTAATGGACTGGAACTGCTTACCGTCAAACTCGGTTAGGTAGTTCATCAGCCATTCGTCGATGCGGTCATACATCAGAATAACTTCAATGCCTTTCGCTTTAAATTGCTCCAAGTGTGGGCTGTTTTTTGCCGCCGCGTAACTATCTGCGGTTAGGTAATAGATCTTGTCTTGGTCTTCTTTCATGCGCTCAACATAAGACGCAAGAGACACAGTTTGCTCAGCAGAATCCACCTCCGTCGATGCAAAACGAAGCAGGCCAGCGACCTTCTCCTTATTTGCCATGTCTTCCGCTGGGCCTTCTTTCAGTACTAGGCCAAACTCCTTCCAGAACGATTGATATTTCTCTTCATCATTCTTAGCCATGCGTTCAAGCATAGTTAGCACGCGTTTGGTACATGCGCCACGCAACGATTGAGTAACTTTGTTGTCTTGAAGAATTTCACGCGAAACGTTTAGTGGTAGGTCATTTGAATCAATTAGACCACGGACAAAACGCAAATAAGATGGCATGAACTGTTCTGCGTCATCCATAATAAACACACGTTGTACATACAGCTTAAGTCCGCTCTTATGATCGCGATTCATCATATCCCAAGGCGCTTTAGCTGGAATATACAGCAAGCTAGTGTAGTCATTCTTGCCTTCTACGCGGTTGTGACTCCATAGCAGAGGGTCGGCAAAGTCATGAGACACATGCTTATAGAACTCTTGATACTCTTCATCGGTAATATCAGATTTGTTGCGAGTCCAAAGTGCTTGCGCTTTGTTGATCTGCTCCCACTTACCTTGTTCTGTCTCTTTACCTTCTTCATCACGCTCAAGCGTCCAAATAGATACTGGAATGCCGATGTGGTCTGAATATTTGCTGATTACATCACGAAGACGCCATTCAGATAGGAACTCTTTACCTTCTTCACGCATGTGAAGAATGATATCCGTACCACGTGTTTCTTTAGTGATGTCTTCGATGGTGTAGTCGCCTTCACCAGCAGAGTGCCATTGCACCGCTTGGTCAGCGGCCGTGCCCGCTGCACGCGTGCGGACGGTCACCGCGTCTGCCACAATAAACGCTGAGTAGAAGCCAACACCGAATTGACCGATTAGTTGTGAGTCTTTACTTTGCTCATCTGACAATTTAGCAAAGAACTCTTTCGTACCTGATTTTGCAATAGTGCCTAAGTGTTCGATCACATCATCGCGCGTCATACCGATACCATTATCGGAAACGGTTAATGTGTTGCTCTCTGCATCAAACGACAACTTAACGCCTAAGTCTGCGTCACCTTGATATAAGTCAGTGTTAGATAGCGCCTGAAAGCGCAGCTTATCGGCTGCATCGGACGCGTTCGAGATTAACTCTCTTAGAAAGATCTCTTTATTTGAATACAAAGAGTGAATCATTAAGTGAAGAAGTTGTTTTACCTCTGACTGAAAGCCACGGGTTTCTTTATTGTTAGTTTCAGCGGTGCTCATGCTATCTCCATTACACATTTAATATCGAGTTTCGACATTTTCTGGAACTCGTTATTGCTATGATTAATCTGCTAAAGAAATGAGGATGAAGATTGTAAATTCAAGGTCAAAAAACATAAAAATGCTGTTTTTTTGATTGGTTTTTATTATCCTACTGCTCCTGACTATAAAAAAATCCTAAAATCCTATAATTGGCTCTGCAATTATTCAGTGCCAAAGTATCAGTATCTGTCGCGTTGCGGCACTAAAAAGAAGAATGCAATGAGTAACATAGGCACTAAGTTTATACTCGGTCAAAAGTACATTTTTGACCCTAATAGCAACTCTTTAGTCGATCAAACCAATAACGATGAAGTAGTCCGTCTTGGTAGTAATGAAAGTCGCATTTTACTTCTACTCGCTGAAAGACCGAATGAAGTCGTGACCCGTAACGACCTTCATGAATTTGTTTGGAGAGATCAAGGCTTTGAGGTCGATGACTCAAGCTTGACTCAAGCTATTTCTACGCTCCGCAAGATGCTGAAGGATCCAACAAAGTCACCTCAATTTGTAAAGACGGTGCCTAAGCGTGGCTATCAGCTTATATCTAGTGTTGAGCGCTCTGTGCCTGTCGCTTCATCAGAAGCTATAAACGAAGCTCCTGTTGTTGATCTTGCCAAAGAACTGCAAGAGCCAAACTCTGCGTCAACAGTTCCTCACTCAGAGCCAGTGATCTCACCAGCTCCAAAAGAAAAGACACCGCCAACCGTTTGGGCAATGGTCGTAGTGGCAATTTTGCTACCTATTCTTGTGCTTATGGTAACCAACCCAGCGCAATCAAGCTTTAAAGAGCTTGGTATGGTCGAAAGCGTTAAGATTGTGACGCCTGAAAACCACCCTGACGTCTCTAGCTGGCAACCAAAAATTGAGCAATGTGTTGCTAAGTATATTGAAACACATACCGACGACATGTTGCCTCTAGAAGTGATTGTAACAGGCGATCAGAGTGATCAAATTGCACTGAACTTTATTCATAGTGTCGAGTTCTCTGGTGAAAATAGCACAATGCGTATTTTTACTGAGCAATCAGACTTAAGCAAAGTGTGCAAGTAAGGAGTGTCCTGATGAAAATGAAATACGCTGCTATTTTACTTGCTCTATCTACTGCTCTAAGCGCTTGGCTTTACTGGGGAAGTGATTTAAAAATCGAGCAAGTTCTAACGTCCAATGAATGGCAATCCAACATGGTAGGTATCATTGCTGCCCGTGACTATCCAGATACCGATATCGGCCCGTTAAGCCGATTAGAAATGTCGGCCAACGTAAAATATTTGCCAGGTGGTGAATATATCCGCGAATCTTCAATGCGCTTGTACGGTAACGATCCAGAAAAACACACCTTGATTAAGATTTCTGAGAAAGGCGCTTGGACTATCAGTGACAACTACTTACTGATTTCACCTCGAGAGTTCAAAGACACTGCGACGGCACAATCGGACGAGTTTACTCATGAGCAACTTGCGATGATTAAGCAGTTCCTAAAAATGGAAGCCCAGCAAAGTCGACGTATTGATATCGTTAACGAAAAAACATTATTGCTGACTAGTTTAAACCAAGGTTCATCTATCTTGTTCTCTAACTAAGTCAGAATTTAAATATCATAAAGGAGGCAGTCTGCCTCCTTTATTTTTTGTAGCTAAAAAGTGTGAGACCATAAAAAAACCAGAGCTGAAGCTCTGGTTTTTTTGTTTGTCATCTGAGGTGACGCTTAGCCTAGTAGGCTCAATGCTGCGTTTGGCGCTTGCTTCGCTTGCGCCAAAATCGAACTT
>NZ_JAKGTN010000014.1:0-169958 GCF_021568915.1 Vibrio sp. McD22-P3 | reverse complement strand
CTTCTTTTCTTTCTGCTGGTATACGAGACAAAGTTTACTCAATACCGCCCATACTGGTTAAATTTTAACAGTGACAACAATCCTGCCAGAGGGGGATACTGTATTTGTATGTAGTTAACATGTATTAACAAGACGTCATTGATAATTTGATCTGCTACGTAATCGACAATAAGTGAGTTAACACTGAGTTGACTGACACAGAAATGGACAAAAATGTGCCAGAAACGCTACTAGATTAGAAATAGGTCAATAGCCACAGGTTTGGAAAGTCCATTAGTTATGCGTCCAGTTTTGATGATAAAAATCAGATAAACATCGTACTTTGATACCCACTCAACTTTTTACCCATACATCAAGTGCACCTAAGCTGAGAAGAGCCGTTCAATTAAGGAGAAGAACGCTTCAAATGCTGGAACAGCTATGCTACGTCCAAACGCTTTTGATCCTCCTGTAGTTGTCGACAATACAAAGGGTTGTTTGAATGTACTAGTTCATGCGCATCGCATAGTTAAGGCAACTAATTCTAGCATTCGTAAGATTCAAACCTAAAAAGAATTAGTTCTTTAGCTTGACTTTAAAGCCCAGTAACAATCGACAAATTCATACATGCTTCGTCTAGTATGTGCGATATATTTAGACTAAATACTTTACAGAAATTGAGTAAACTGAAACCCTTTGTATTGTAGAGCGATTGCCGACAACCATTTATTTTGAGAGTCCCATATTTCCATGTCACTACAGAAAATTATTCGCTTTAGCGATGCCAAACTAGCCGCTATCTCACTTTGTATCCTAAGCCCCATTATTGCCGAGTACTTGTTAGGTATATGGTCACTGACGCAGCTTTCATCACTGCTATTCTTAGTGCCTTTTTATGGCTGTGGTGCATTGCTTGTGAGAGAGATTGCAAGACGAAGCGGAAGTGGCTGGGTTGGAATATTCGCACTTTCTTTTGCGTTTGGTTTAATAGAAGAGGGATTGCTAACTCAAACGTTTTTCAACACGGATTACTATCACGCTGGATTATTATCTTTTGGATATATCGAGTCACTTGGTACGTCACCATTCTGGATAATATATGTTCTCGGGCTACATAGCCTTGGCAGTATTTGTTTGCCTATATTAATGGTTGAGTTGCGCTTGGATAGTTCAGAGCGTGAGAAACTTTGGTTAAACTGGCCGTCCTTTTTCGTGTGTACAACTCTCTACTTTGTAGCGTCAGCGTCCATCTTCCTTGGAACCCAGCAAGCCTTTCCTTATCAGAGTACGTTGCTACAAAAATTAGCCGTTATTACGGTTATAATAGCGTTTTCCGCTCTCGCGCTTTTTAGACCTAAAATCGCCTTCAAGCTTAGTAACAAGAGAGTTAGCAACTTAAAGGTGTTTATCACCACCATAATTTTAGGCGTCGTATTTTTTGGTCAGCACTATCACATGTACACGCTTGGACTGAGCGAGCATTTTGTCGCGTTTTCAATGCTGTCTGCCTATCTGCTCGGAATGTACTTTATGTTGCGATGGAGTCAGTGCGCGAATTGGAGTGATAGCCAACAGTATTCAATGGTGTTTAGCTTACTAGTGATTTATAGCGTATTGGGGCTCTATCAATTCTCCAAATATACGACAGCGCTTGGACATAGCATCAACTACGTCGATATAGCCCTTCAAATCGGGTTGATATTAGCCTTAACTATTCCAGTATTAAAAAAGATTAAGTCGCTTGTTTAAAAATGCCAAAAAAGCTTGCTTGCCTCGAATTGAAAAGATGTAAGCCTACAGTTTACTAAGCACGCACCAAACTGATAAGAGGGTAGATCAAGTTCTTATGCGTAAAGTATGACATCTAAGTGAACTAGCTTAGAAATGGGCAAAAAACAATCTAGCCTCGTCACTCAGTTTGCGGAGTGAACCATATTATTCAGTGGGCGTTGTCAGTAGATTCCTGCCTTCGCAGGAATGACAGTATTTGGGCTGGAGCATTTATCGGTCAGTAGTGCCACCCTCCTATCGGCATAAGGCGGCACTTTTACTCTGTGTAGTCTTTACGCGTATTTAGCTCTGAGGTCATCTTGCAATTTATCGAGGTTTTCACCATTTAGCTTATAGAACTTTGAATAGATGAAGAAGCCAAGGGCACATAGTACCGCAGGAGATAAATATAGGAATTGTAAACCCGTTAACGCTTCAGTCGTTTGAACTTCGTTAGGGACAAAGTTAATTGCGGCTAGCCCCAACCCGATAAGAGAGCCCGTAAGAGCACCAGAGCATTTAGAAATTAATGTATGAGCAGAGTACGATACACTTTCAGCACGAATACCAATTGTTTTATCTCCATAATCGACTGTATCCGCAACCATTATCAAAATGATTAGCCAATAGACCGCTCCAGAGACACCTCCGAATACACCAGAAAGCCCGATAAGCAGATTCGACTCTGGTGCGTAATTCCCAGCAAACCATAGAGAAACAGCGGCGAGTACTGGAAAAACCAATGAAGCAGAGAACAGAGCTTGGCGACCAACGGCTTTGACGATAGGTTTGAAGAAAAGTAGAGTACCAACTCCTGCAATACCGCCACAGGCAGAGGCGACAGCTAGCTTTGTCGCATCACCTAGCACATACGTATAGAAGTACAATGTGTAGCCGCCCATAAGAGCAGTACCGACGTTGTAACAAAGCGCAATAGCTAATAGCCAAAGAAACTGTTTATTTTTAAGTATCAACGAGAAAGCTTGCTTTAAGTTGAAGTTCTTTGAAGCAGCTTCATCCTCTTCAAAGGATTCTTCTACCCATTTGCAGGTAATCAAAGCGCTAATGATAGCCAACACTCCAGCACACACGGCGAACAGCATATAGCCGCGCCCATCATCACCCGCACCAAAAAACATCACCGCATAAACAGCTACCCCCTGCACAGTATAACTTGCAGCAGTCGCGAATACTCTTGGATAAGGCATTAACCCTTCTCTTTCATCTTTATTCAGAGTGATCTTAGGGACTAATGACCAGAAAGGTGCATCTAACATCGTGTAGGTCATACCCCAACCTACATAGGTAAACACTACCCACCACAGTTGCGCGTTTCCTTCAAAAAGATGAGCGGCGAAAATGCCCACTAAGAAGACGGCATTCAATACGTTCCCGACAAGAATCCAAGGCTTGTATTTACCCCATCGAGTATTTGTCTTAGCAACTATATAACCCAGTATTGGGTCGTTGATGGTGTCCCATACCCTAGCAAGTAGAAACATACCTGCTAGGAATATCGGGGAGAGACCGGCGACGTCTGTGTAGTAAATCATGATAAAGATGTTTACTAACACCAAACCAAAATCCTTTCCAAAGCCACCTAAACCAAACGACCATTTGGTTTGATTACTGACCTTACCTGTAATCACGTTATTCATTATCACTCCTTAGAAATGCTTGCAATTTAGACTAAGCCTGACTGTAGGGTTATCAGGCTTTAAATCGATTAGACGCTAATTTTCATATAACCTGAGATTGGCTGCGCGAGCTCAGTAAGACCCACTTTCAGTTCCATTGTCTTGTCTTCTAAATGCTTCCCTAGGCAATCGAAAGTGCTGATAGATACTGATTTCTCGCTAAAGCTTCTAAGAATGACTCTTTCATTCATGGAGCCATTAACGATGGTTATATTGGTTGTACCATCATTAAAAACTTCAACCGGCGTATCAGAGAAGACAGCGACTACCTTTTCATGATCCAGTGAAGACTCGACGATTGGGTACTGCATCTCTGGGTTGCAAGTCTTAATCTTGCCTTTCATTAAAATATCTTTATGTTTTACCCAAAAACCAAGCCAGTGCTTAACCATCGTTAAGTGAGAGTCTGATAGTTTTCGCATGTTGGGAGAGATTTGAGGCACCGCAAATAGGGAGTTAATAAAGTGTAAGCCAGCACTTTCGACTGTGTCTTCAGGTGACCAAGTAAACATATCGGAGTGAACGGAAGTACTACCTGAAAAAGCTCTCAAATCAACAATGCCCATTCGATTCCCAATAGGATCATTTGGACAATCATGAACCCTAAACAAGTTGCCATACTTTCGGATCATTGAGCCGATATATCTCTGCCTAAACTCAATCATTATATTAGGGTTGAGCGCTTCTAAAGTTCGACGAACGTCAATCATCAGCATGTCTACTGCTTCTGGAAGAGATTCTGTATCTCTGTTTGGATCTGGCGTCAAAGCACTCCCTTGTGCATTTGTCATGTCAAACTCATCAATAAAATCCAGCTTTAAACCGTCAAGATTGTATTCACGTACTACTCGACTGAATGTTTCCACTAGATAATCGCGAACCTGTGGGTAGCGCGGATCAAGCGTCCCAGTTTCATTCTGTTCACTATAGAACAATAAATAGTCTTCAAATTCGTTCCATCTCTCGCACCCCTTCCCCATAAACGGTACGCTGAGCCACAACATATATTTCATGCCCATACCCTGAACATTGCGTACATGCTGGGCAAAATCTGGAAATCTCGATGTTGCTACCTGCCAGTCACCGCAGTATTTATAACCTCGATTGTTGTCATCCGTCTGCCAACCATCGTCGAGGATAATTGTTTTACACCCTGCCGATACGGCCATCTCGCACTGCGCTTCAATTTCCTGCTGAGAAAGATCTTGATGGAATGCATACCATGTTGAATAAACTGGTTCCAAGGCTGCTTCAGGAACTTGCATTTGCTCGCCACCAAGTAGCTTTTCGTGCCACAAAGCCATAGATTCAATCGCGTCAAATACTGGTATGTCTCTTGTGTCTAAGCGAAGCGTTCCTCGGTAAGAAGTTAGCTCTTCATTCGATTGACTAAATAGACGAAGTCTAATTCTGCCAACATTTTCTTCCTCGTATGCTCCCGCATGAACGTTAACAATGTTTTTGCAATCCGAAAATGCAAAAGCCAAGCGGCTTTGGCTACGTTGAGAGTAAAAACACCCTACCGGAGCGACATGGCTAATATGACTTGAGTAGTAAGGCCACCATTCTGGGATACCCTTGTTACGCAGTGCTTTGGGGTTGCCGTGAGGGCACGGCGTCCAAAGACTGTGCATGTCGATAAAGGGAAAATGGACGTCTACGGTTACTTCAGGGAACCTAGTGGGTTCTTTTGCTGAAACCTCAATATCTAAAAACACAACCTCTTCATCAAAACGAGGAGTTGCAGTTACCTCTACAGCATTTGTATCGAGACAAGTTGCTTCAAACGTCAAATAATCTACTAGCTTCATTATTTATCTCTATCTACACGAATCAAAAATTATAAGTTTACGAACAGCTGTTCGTAAACTTATAAGAATTTGCCTTGCGTGTAAGTGATCCACCGCACATTCAGTATGCTCTAGTCAAAAAACGTGATTTAGATCTACAAACTGACTACTTGAGCGTATGATATTTGTTCGTGAGAGAAACTCTTTTGCTGGTATTATTTTCGCAGCCATTCATTAGAGGTTGCCATGTCTCAAAAACCAATCAATGCAACGCAGATCGCTAAGCTCGCGGGAGTCTCTCGAAGTACCGTATCAAAAGTCATCAACAACTACCCTGATATCCCAGAGGACACGAAAGCCAAGGTTCTATCAGTAATTGAGAAGCATAAGTATCAACCAAATGCCTTTGCTCAAGTACTTAAGGGGGTACCACAGACCGTGATCGCTCTTTATGCGTACGCTTACGAGGTGGATATGGAAACTGATTCTTTGAGCTCATTAGAATCACCCTATGTCATGGGAATAATTTCTAACTTCATTAAAGCTGCAAAAAACCACAACCATAAACTTGTTGTGGAACTCATAGAGTTCGGAGATAACGAACAAGAAGTTGAAGCACAAATACGTAAAGACTTTGATTCAAAAACCATTGCGGCTGCGGTTTTTCTCGGGCTTTCTAACGACGTCAAGTTTATAGATAACTTGATAGAGGATGACTATCGAATCGCAGTGATAGATCGAGAGATCAAAGAGGCTAAGAAGAGTATTAATATTTTCACCGACGATTTCGGTGGCGCTAGACTCGCCGTTGAACATTTATACGAACAAGATTTCAACTCTATCGCTTTTATCGGTGGTTTGGACAACAAACACTCTGCTCATAGTCGACTAGAAGGTTATCGAAGCGCTGTACTTGAAGCCAATGCGAAGCAAGTTGTATTTGATGCACTTTTCTCGGAAAAATCAGGAAAGGAAGCAGCCCACAAAGTGCTTGGAATGACCTCTCGTCCAGACGCTTTTGTATGTGCTGCTGATGTTATCGCTTATGGCTTCATTCAAACACTTAGAGAACTCGACCCTGATTATTTGAATCAAATTGGCGTCGTAGGATTCGATAACAGCCCTTTCAATCAATATCAAAGACCATCACTTAGCTCTGTTGGTGTCGACTTTAGCCAAATAGCCGTAACCACCATAGAAGCGCTATTAGGTAATTCAGAAGCTACGAAGTACACCGTCCCAATGTCACTAAACCAAAGAGATTCAAGTTCCAAAGGGCGTTGAGATAGCATATTGGGAAGTAATAAGTTATTTACTATCCAATACCCACCTTCGATCTCAAATAGAACACCATCTTCGTGAAAACGAAGATGGTGTTCTATAGTGTGTAGATTACTGAACATGTAAACCAGCTCATGTTAACTAGATATACGACACGCTGTAGGATATTCTCTTTATCAAGGGAATAACGGTATCTTTTTGTACCAAAGCGACGTTGATAACAGCTCATAAGTGGGTCAGTAGCTTATTAAAATATTCGTTAGATGCTCACTACCGTACGTTTTCATTGAGCTTTATGGTTACTTAGCTGTTTCCCGTTTATTAGATTTCCCTACTAGCTTGATGTCTGGATGCTTATGAGAAACAATTTCTACACACTCATCGGAGGTTGCAATTAAGTGGGACCATTCATCTTCATAGCCAGAAATAAACGTTATTGGACTTTCTTTACTCCATAGATGCCCTTTAATAAGAGTACAATTTGGGAATCTATCCCCTGCCGCCCAAAGTTCGAGTAAACCACCTTCATCTAACAGGCGAAACCCACTTACCGTATCAAACATGACATCGTATAGACTTTCAGTTTCTTCATGGAAGACGCTTACTATCAATGTGTAATCTTTATGCCGCTCACTTCCTTCAAGCTCGTAACCACTACCATCTGGATACGTCACTGCAAAATGCCTTCCATTCCATGATAAATCAACGATATATATCGTTCCTTCGCTGAATGGAGTGTCCCAATCTTTAACTTCCATCTGTCTGATCCTATTCACTGACCCAAGCGATCTAGTGCTTGTTGGCTGATTGTTCGTGGGTTTCGTCGTTCAATATTGCAGTCTTTCTATACCAGTTCAATTACCAACCATTCGTTTATTTTTGGTTGAACACATCAAACAGCACCTTTGAACCCTGTGAGAGAATCCGAACTAAACAAGATCAGCGAAAGTTGAACAACTCTGAATGAAAATTCTTTGTGTCGAATCTGATTGCCTTTAGTTGAGCCAGCAACGCCTTCCTAAATCCAACAGGACCGCAAAACCAAATGCTTCGCTGCGCAATATCAGGATATTTTTGGCGTATCTGCTCAATAGACAAAAAAGGTTTTAGCCGATTATCGATCACATGAAACTCAACGTTTGCTTTTCTGGCTGCACTTTCCATCTCTATGATCAAAGAAGGCGATGGGCTCTCGGTACAATAATAGAAAACAACTCCACCTCTATCTGGTTGTTGGGCGAGTTCATCCAATCGGGCTTTAAACGCCGCGCAACCAATCCCCCCAGCAATCCATAATTGCTTTTTACTATCGTCAAAATCGAACTTGCCATACGGACCTTCAACTTCTATCTGTTGTCCTATTTGAACTTGCTTATGAATGTTGCCAGTAAAGTCGCCAAGAGCCTTAATTAAAAAGCTTACATTGCGCTGTTTACTATCTACTGAAGCGATAGTGAACGGGTGAGGTTCTTCGCTGCCAATCCTTACAAACGCAAACTGACCAGCTAAATGACCTCTCCAACTTGGAAGATGGACGGAAAGTCGCGTCGTATGATTTTCTTTGCTATAAACCACCTCACTGATAGTGCCAGCATGTTTGTTGTCTTTGCCAATCCACCCAATCACACTCAAAATGGCAGCCGTAATGCCCGCAAGAACAACGAACACAGTGATTGGTGTGATAATGTTATCCCAATATGAGTGTTTGAGAAGAATCAGCGAGTGATAGCCGATAGCGATAAAGGCAATCGCCATCAGTTTATGAGTCCATCTAAAAAACTTATAGCGAACAGGAGCAAATAACGCCAATACCGTTAAAACGACAAATAAGTACAACGTCCACTCGCCCATTGTTTCCGCACTGCCACGCAAAGGACGAATTAGAGCATAGAAAGAGTCAGGGTCGATGGACGAAGCACCACGCTGAGGTCGTTCAAGATACCCCGCACGCACCAGTTGTTTTGGTACGATAGCAAGTAGCCAGTGAATAACGCCTATGATAACAGCATAGATTGCTACCCATTTATGTAGGCGATAAGACTTATCTAAGCCTCGGGTAAAATTCTCAATCAGTGGTAATCTCAAAGCGAGCAACATCACTAGAGTTAATAGAAGTACTGAAACGATACCCGTGATTTGGATTAAGGCGCTTCGCCACTGCATGAAGGTTTCATTGGCGACCAATGAAGGCTCCGCTTGAAGCCAGATAAAGATGATAGCCAGGATGAGGGCGAGCACCATTGAATAAAGTTTGTTCATAATAACGCTCCTGTTGAGCTTTAACTCTACTCCTTCTAATGTAACCCTACGTCAGGGAGAGTAAATCAGTGTAAATGCTTAATCACTCTCTTCCACCAGGTGACTATTGGTCATCTTAGATAAAAGCTCAGCGATTCGATTTCTCATATCGCGCCTATCCACAATCATATCTAACGCCCCATGCTCCAAAAGAAACTCACTTTGCTGAAAGTCTTCTGGCAATTCTTCACGTACGGTTTGCTCAATGACTCTGCGTCCAGCGAAGCCAATTCTTGCTTGGGGTTCACCAATATTAATGTCACCTAGCATAGCGATGCTGGCAGACACACCACCATATGTTTGGTCAGTGAGGACGGAAATATAAGGTAATCCAGCCATTGATAGTTGATTCAAAGCGGCACTGGTTTTGGCCATTTGCATCAATGCCATTAAAGATTCTTGCATCCGTGCACCACCACAAGCTGAAAAACACACTAGGCCACAATTGCTATCTCTCGCGACGTTAACAGCGTGAACAAACCGAGCGCCTGCTACCGACCCCAAAGAACCAGCCATAAACGAAAACTCAAACGCGCAGGCAACAACAGGCAACCCCATAAGCTGTCCCTTCATTGCGACGAGGGCATCTTTCTCCCCAGTTTCTTTTTGTGCTGAAGCTAAGCGGTCGGTGTAACGCTTTTTATCTTTAAAACCCAAGATATCCTCTGGTTGATAGTGACTTGCAATTTCAACCTGTTCCTCGGTATCTAAGAAACTAGCGAGACGCCGACGTGCTGTTATTCGCATATGGTGACTACATTTGGGGCATACCTCCAAACTCAGTTGCAACGCTTTGTTGTAAAGAATGTGGCCGCATTGAGGGCACTTTCTCCACAAACCTTCGGGTATGTTTGCTTTGCGATTACTAACCAGTTTTTTTCTATGTAATAGCTTTTCAAGCCAACTCATGCGCGTTTATACCTTCGTGATTTAATTGATTTCATCATTGTATAAACTCATAATTAGCAATAAAGTGTCGATATTGAGTTACTTAATCCAACATTTTGGGACAATGAGTCATGCTTGAGAGAATTGACCAACAATGGCTAAAGAGCTTTCATTGTGTGTACGAAAACATGAGCTTTAAACGTGCCGCGGAGTTTCTCCAACTTCCAACCTCCAATCTCAGTCGCCATATCAGCTTGCTTGAAGAGCGACTTGATACCCGACTCTTCGATAGAACGACTAGAAGAATTGCGCCGACAAGTGCTGGGGAGCACCTATATCTACTCACACAGCCACTGCTAAATAAGCTTAATGATGCACTTGAAGAGGTTACGTATCATTCTCAAGAGGCCGTTGGACAGTTGAGAATACTGATGCCCGACTCCCCTGTGTTGGCTAATGCCGTGGTAAGTTTCTGCGAAAAACACCCCTCAATATCGCTTAGTTGTGATACCAGCGTCAGCCCCAAGGAGGACTTATTCAACGGGTTCGATGTAATTTTAAAATTCCATCGTGGGAATCTTGACGATACCAATTTGGTAGCGAGGGAAATTAAACGCTGGCCTAGTATTGTAGTCGGTGCTCCGGAACTTCTTGATCGTTACCCTATACCCTTTAAGACCTCTGACTTACAACACATTCCTTGCATTAGCAGTCTGACCGCGATCAATGGCGAACCGTGGGTTTTCAAAACGGAAAGCGGTGAACGAATTACCCAAAAAGTTAAGTCTTCTTTTAAGGTCAATAGCGGACATCTCGCTAAAACAGGCGCGCTCTCTGGTATAGGGCTGGCAATTCTCCCTAGAGACATATGCCAAGGTGAACTGAGTTCTGGTGCTTTGAAAGTGATAGAAATGGAACATCAACCTGATGACTTGGTGCTATATGCATTTTACGCGTCAAGAAGGCATGTAGCCAACAAGATACCGTTGTTCATTGAACATATTAAGCACTGTGCGCATTTTGACGGTTGAATAATACTGTTTCCCTAGTAATACTCCGCACCGTAAACTCGCTTTCCTGTAAAAAACTGAAACCATGAAAAAACCTGTTTTGCTCTTGAGCCTCATACTTATATCTTTCTTTTCATCTGCCTCAACGCTCGATGAGTCTATAGCATCAATTGAGCAACGAATCTCGGGACGCATCGGCGTCTCCGTTTTGGATTCCAGAAATCAACAGCAATGGCACTATCGAGGCAATGAACGCTTTCCTATGATGAGCACGTTTAAAACTCTGGCATGCGCAAAGATGTTACATGACGCTGACTCAGGAGAGCTAGACAAGAACGCTTTGGCTCCCATAACGTCTGACAAACTTATTCCTTGGTCACCGGTTACAGAGAAAATGGTGGGCAGTTCCATTACCGTCAGCAAAGCTTGTGAAGCGACAATGGAAACGAGCGACAACACTGCAGCCAATATCGTTCTGCATTCCATAGGGGGACCTCAAGGACTCACTGAGTTTCTACGTTTGAACCAAGATGACGTGACTCGATTAGACCGCATTGAACCAGAGTTAAATCAGGCACTTTCAGGCGATAAACGGGATACAACAACACCAAATGCGATGAATACCACACTGCATCGTCTTCTATTTGAAGGGGCCCTGAATCAAGGCTCGAAAAATCAGTTAATGGCTTGGATGCAAGGGAACACGGTTTCAGATTCATTGCTACGATCGGTTCTACCGCAAGGATGGTCTATCGCAGACCGCTCTGGTGCAGGCGCTAATGGTTCACGTGGTTTTACTGGTGCTATTTGGGCTGACAATCGCAAACCATTGGTCATCAGCATTTATCTAACACAAACCGACCTATCGATGTCTGAACGTAACCAAATCATCAACGAAATTGGTAGGCTGATTTTCCAGACGTATGCTATCAAGTAACGAACTAAGCACAGCGCTAACTTAATAGAATGCATGCCGCCACTAATTATATTCCCTCACGAAGATAGTAGTCGGCATGTTAACTCATTGAATGAATCTTACGCAGAAGCTCTAAGTCGGCGCTCTATCTGAAATCACCTTACCATCTTTAATAGTAATAATACGTTTAGTACGCTCTGCTAATGCATTGTCGTGAGTAACAATAATGAGTGTTCTGCCTTCCTCATGAAGTTGATTAAACAATGCTTCAATCTCAGCGCCTGACTTCGAGTCCAATGCGCCTGTGGGTTCATCAGCTAGGATAATTTGAGGGTCATTTACCAAGGCTCTAGCAATGGCAACTCGCTGCTTTTGACCACCAGATAGTTGGTTCGGTTTATGGTCAAGGCGGTCCCCTAAGCCTACCTGCTCTAGAAGTCTTGCCGCACGCTGGCGACGCTCTTTGGCTTTAATTCCGCCGTACACCAGAGGTAACGCTACATTGTCGAGTGCGGTAGCGTATTCAAGTAAATTGAAGCTTTGGAACACAAAGCCAATCTTCTGGTTTCTAATTGTAGCTAGAGCATTAGCGGTTAAACTCGCGACATTCTGGCCTGCTAATAAATAGTCCCCATCGCTAGGTTTATCTAAGCAGCCAAGCATGTTCATTAGGGTTGATTTTCCAGAGCCCGAAGGACCAAGAATCGACAGGAATTCACCTTGGTTAATGGTTAAGTCAACGCCATCTAATGCACGTACTTCCATTTCACCACTAGCGTAGTATTTGCAAATATTAGTCAGCTCAACAAGAGGCATATTTGCCATGCTTTGTTTCGCGTTATTGTTACTCACTTTGTAATGCCTCCAACGGGCTGACTTTTGCCGCTCTGTTGGCGGGTAACCAAGCTGATGCGACACCGATAATCATTAGGGTAACGATAACAATCGCGACCACAATCCAAGATAATTCAGGAACAGGCTTTCCGAGCTCTTCATAGAACGCATTTCCCTCAAGGCTGATGGTGCTAATCGCAGAGATCAGAGCGTAAGTGACACCTAATCCTAACGCACCACCCATCATCATGGTCATAAGAGATTGAACTAAATAATGAACACGGATAGCCGTAGGCGTTGCCCCCACCGCCATACGAACGCCAATATCGCGAGTTGAACGCTTTACCGTCGCATACATGACATTGGCAATCCCAACACCCGCCACCGCAAGAGTGACAAAACCAATAATGCCTAGGAAGCTTTGTAAGCCAATAAGAAACTGCTGCATACTTTTTTGTCGTAGGAACATGTCTTCCACTTGAACTACTTGCTCGTCATGGACGCTTGCTCCGTGTTTACGAGCGATGACTTGGCGAATGATTTGCGCCAACCTTTTACGGTCCACATTGGCTTTAGGTTCGACGTTTATACCGCCAATGTCTCCATTGGTGTGAAACCGTTGCCAAGTAGCCAGCGGTACAAAGCTCGAATAGTTAATGCCATCCCCTTGCTCAACTCGTCCGCTATTCTTCGCCAAAACCCCAACAACCGTAAATTCCTCACTGCCAATTTTCACCTTTTTTCCAACAGGATCCGCTTGTAAAGTCACCGTCGCAAACCAGTTATAGTCGTCAGTTGGATTAAACAGGTCTGCAGCCAATGAATAGCCAAGCACAACCACTTTGCGCATCTGCTTTTGGTCTAGCGGGTTCAACCATCGCCCTCCCGGCAACGGGATTAGGTTAGTCATCGACGCAAAATCGGTCGGAACAGCGATCGGCTGTTTCCATGAACCTCTATCGCCAACCGTGATGTTTTCGTTCCATTGAGCAGTAGGAGCGACACTGGCTACTTCAGGTAACGCCTTGATAACTTGGACATCCTCTTTTTTTAGCTTAAGAAACTTACCTTGGTGGAAAGCGCCATGGTCGATACTGGCGATGCCGCCAGTTAAGTAGATCAAGTTGCCATTGCCATTTTGCGCCGTTTTCAGTACTCCTTGACGAATACCCTCACCGACAGCAAGCATGGCAGCAATACATAGCGTTGCCCAAGCCACCGCCAATATGGTTAAACCCAGACGCAACTTTTCTGCTGACATTTCCTGAAAGATTTGTCTTATTGGTAACAACATCGCTACGCCCTCGCACTTAAGGCAATAACCGGAGTAAGGCGTGAACCTCGTCTCGCAGGAAAATAAGAGGCCATCAACGCTAAAATCAGAGTAACCAGTAGCGACCAAGTAATGGAGCCTCCAGTTATCACTGGTGTGCCTAACCACTCGGGAAGAGCGATGGAGTTAAGTAACATCACAGTAGCAAAGGCAAACGCCAACCCTAGCGCCGTTCCAACGGCGACAAGAATAAGCCCTTCAAGGATAAACTGATTCAGAATCGATTTTTGCGTTGCTCCCACTGCTAGGCACACACCAATTTCTCTGGTTCTTTCGGTAACAGACAGGAACATAATATTAGCAACACCAAGCGCACCAACTGCCATGGTCATGGCGCCACTTGCGCCCAAGAATATCTGGATACCTCTGAAGATCCCCTTAATCATGGAAGCACCCTCGCTAAAGTCTGGCATATCAATAGCGTCTCTATCTGTGGGATCAAAATGAAGCAGCTTCGAATAAAAATCGGCAACACTTTTTCTAAACGAATGCGCATCCATGCCCTCAATAGGCTTCATTAACAGCATCCATGGTTTAACGTTCCATAAGTCACGATAAGTAGTTTGAGGAATGTACACAGTGCGACTATCACTGAAAAAACTGGCGGAATCTTCATCTTTGAGCACGCCAATCACTAGAAAAGGAATGCCGTTCACTTTGACGGTATGACCAATGGAGAGGCTTCCCATCTTAGCAATTTGGTCGCCTAACACTGCAACACGTGTGTGATTAGCAATATCACTAGGCGAGATATGGCGCGAGGTGGGTTCAAACTTACTTTGCATAAGGGAGAAATAGCTCGAGTCGATACCATTTACACTGCTCGATAGGTTTTGCCCTTTTTCATTGGTAACGCTGGCATCCCATTTGGTGTAAACACTCGACACAGCGTCGACTAAGCCGGTGTTTTTTATTCTTTCAACTTGTTCTTGGGAAATGGTGATCTGGCGTCTAGAAGGTAAGCCTTGCCAGGCCTTGCTGGTACTAGAAGGAAATGCAACCTGTACATTATTCATCAAGAAAGATAGCTGTTGAGTTTGGTGACGATAAAAGCCCTCTCCAAGTGCAATCAACACCACCACGGAGATGACACCCCAAGCAATGGCAATAATTGCGAGCGCACTTTTCATGCGGTGCGCCAGCAGAGTTTGCCATGTTTGCTGCAACAGATTGGTCATGAGTTAAGAGCTCGAGATATCAATGCGATCGTGTCATCATCCAGCTTTCCTGCCGTTTGCAATAAGCCTATGCGCTGGCGCCAATAATTGTACAGATTGGTTTGTAGACTGTTTTTTGCTTCAAACAGGCTGTTGTGGGCGTTGATTACTTCTGACACTTCCAGCAATCCAGCATCGTATAGTTTCTCTTTACTGCGCAGAACTTTCTCTCGAGATAGCACCAGTTTGTCTGCCATCAGAACTTGATTCCAATTGATCTCCACTTGAGTAAATTGCTGCACCACTCGTTTATGGATATCGATTTCTACTTTACGAAAGTCCTGCTTGGCGCTGAGAATATTAAGTGATGCTTCATCTACTTTGGCACGCGTCGAGCCATTGAGGTCAATGGGGACACTTAGGGTAATACCGGCACTGAACTCACCGTCTTTGCGTTGGTCACCACCGTTGTAACCCACATCTCCCTTTAATGTAGGGTAATAGCCACCTTTAGCAGAATCTCTCGCAAATTCGCTCGCTTTAACATTCTGCGCTGCCACCAGCAGTTCTGGACTGCTGTCTTTCGCAAGCTTTAGCCATTGTTGTTGTGAGTTCACCAACATAGGTGGCTCCGCAAGGGAGTCGGTACGAATTTGGTCAACGTTTTTTGGCGTTTGATTGATAAGTTCGGCAAGCGTTGCTCTTTTTACTTCTAAGTCAGCTTGCGCGCTCAAAATACCCGCTTGTTCAGATACTTGAGTCGCGCGAATCTCTTCTACGTCCACAGATTTTACTTTACCGGCACGGTAGCGCTTCTCGATAATCTTCAGCAGCTTATTGCCTTCTTCTAGCTTGGACTTGGACAGTTGAAGGTCTCCCTGCGCACTTGCTACGTCCAAATATGAAGACAACAGTCTTTGTGCCAACTCGTTGTGTGAGCGGGAAAGCTCTAGTTGTGCTTTGATGTAATTCGCATTCGCTAGGTCTAATTCTGACCATAAACTGCTATCCCAAATGGTTTGAGACAGAGTTGCACCGTAGCTATTCGAATTGTCTGTCGACTCACTCCAATTAGCAGAGGCATTCGCACTTAAGCCGGGTAGTAGAGAACTGCGCCTTGCCTCAACTCCCACTTCACCCAGTTGCACGCCAATTTTAGCTTTTTCATAATTCGGGTCATTTTGTTTTGCCTGTTGCCAAGCTTGCTCTATAGAAATCGCATAACTTGGTAAACTCAAGGTAGTAATTAATACCGCGCACCCTAATTTCGACAACGATAACTTAGCCATGTGTAACTCCTGCCATCATGCTGTTGTCGATAATCTCTTCATTCAACTCAACTCCGTCGAGCACCTCGACATTAATGCCATCTGACAGACCGAGTTTCACTGGTTGTGTGTGAAAACCCTGCTCAGAAGCATCGGGGATCAATACATTGGGTGTGTCGCCGTTAAATTGCAGTGCTCGCTCAGGCAGGGTTAAGACGTTTTCTGACTTCTTCAGGGTAATTTTAGCTGTCGAGGAGAAACCTGAACGCAACACAACCCCTTTAGGGATCGACAGCTCACCCACCTCAACGCCAAATCCATTGTCGAAACTCTTTGCCGACGAGTTACTTGCTGGTGAATTTAAGTTTTCAGACTGAATAGCAACCTTGGACAGTGCTCCGGTAATTTCCACATCAGGGTACGGTGCAACGGTCAACACAACAGGCATTCCTGGAGACAATTGAGCGGCGTCATGTTCACTGACACTGCCTTTGAAAATTAAACTATTCATGTCCGCTAGCGACATCATGGCGGTGGCTTCTTGGTTGGATTGGGTGGAGATTATTGGTTCACCAACTTCAACTTTGCGATTAAGAACCGTACCATCAATCGGCGCGTAGATAGTGGATGTCAGACGAGCATTACCGATGGAGGCTTCACCGCTGCGGATAAGCTCAAGGTTCTGACGCTTTTGCAACACATTGGCTTGAGCAGATTTCACCGACGAACGAGCGCTTACGTACTCATCGTAGTTCTTAGGAATAATGTCCTGCTCAACTAAGCTCTTTAAGTTGGCAAGCTTCTGCTTGGCTGATTCAAGCTCTGCTTCACTGCGCATCAAGTCTGTTGAAGCATCAGTTAGTGCTTGAGGTGTTGGATTAGGGCGAACCTTGATGAGTGGTTGACCTTGTTTGACTTTTTCACCGACGCTGACATAAATCTCACCTACAATTCCATCAATCTGAGATTTGATGGACACCGAGTGAGCAGGCACGATATTACCAACGGCCACCGCCTGTTTCTCAATGGTTCCTTTTTCTACCGCCAGAGTAGGAAAAGCTAACGGTTGCTCCGAAGATTGTAGATAGAAATACGCACCACCGCCGAGCAGCGCCATACACACAGCCGAGACCATCCAAGTTTTTGCCATCATTCACACCAATTATTGATACACGAGCTTGTGACCAGCTCGTGAATATAAAGTTCTAGGATGATAGCGACTTTAGTGCATGAAATTTGTCATGCTTGGTATGGTTTATGTCATCGGTTATAGCGTGACTCTTGTGATTTCAATCACTCAATCTGCGGCTATGTTGGTAGTTAAACTAGTAAAAGAGTCATACTAAAGTCAGCGTAGAGTTCTACCGTAGAAAATGCCTTTAAGCGCTAGGATCTTTCCACTCTTTGTGACATAAACACCACGCTGATCAGAGATCAAGATAGTCTTATTGTTCCCTCGCTGTTGAATAAATAGATTCTTAACATTGAAAGTCTGCTGTCCATGGGCTTGATCTTGTTCTATTTGATAAAAATAATAATGATTACCCCATCGCAAAAATACACCAAACAACTGCTTAGTTTGTACAATCTGCCCATCAGCATCGTAGCCAACATAGCGCATTTTGGAGCGACCATTTTTTAGGTCCAGAGTTAGAACCTCTGAACCTATGTCTTCATAGCTAACTTCAAATCGATGGGCTCCTTTAGTCAACACACCAGAAATGATCCCAAACGCCAAAATGGCAAACACCGTCGCCATGATCGGCAGCCAAAACTTATACTTCATCTGGTGTTGCCTCCGTTGCTTCTAACGGTTTTTGTTCCTCGGAACACAAAGTTGGTTGAAAATACGAACCGCCAATCTCTTGCCAACCACTCGAGTCCAGCAACACGACTTGTATATCGAAACACTCTATGCCGATACGGTGCATATAGATAGCCTCAACTCTAGGCTTAGCAAGTGAAGATAAATCTGCCATCAGCTGTGAATCAAGAGCAGCATTGTCATGGTATACATCAATACCGTTTATCGCGGTTCTCTCCATAAAGAATCCGATACGAAAAAACAGTACTATCACCAATATACTTACAGCAATCCCTGCTCCAAATGGCGCTAACTGATAGCTAAACTGCGCCAGCTTGGCCAGTGAATGATATCTCGAGGGTGAGGGATCAGATGCTTCGATAGGAGGATTCACGGCGTCTAGTTTGGGTTGATCTGCATTTACTGTTGATCGACTTCCATCGAAACCTACGACTTGAACATCGCTTTGTTCTGGGACAACTAAGCAATATCCTTCTTTTTGAACAGTAATGACCTTACAGCAGGATTCCACTTCTAGTAGGGCGTTACGAATGTTTTTAATTGCGACATTAAGGGAGCTGTTTGTTACTACCCTCCCCGGCCAACAATGAGTTAGCAGGTAATCACGTCCTAACGTTTGCGACCCGTTATTCATCAAGTGCTTTAAAATCAGGCACTCTGATGGCGATAGCGTAATAACCTTATCGCTAGATGTTTTTGTCAGCGTTCGATTATCAAGATCAATAACCAAATCATGTCTTTTATGATAATTCATAAGGTGAGTAAACTTTGTTAATAAACTCACCTTAGAATAACACGTAGATTTACATTACCGCAAAGCTATAACGACAATTTAAATCCAAGTTTAATAACATTCACATTTGCAAAACCTAATTTGACGGCATTAAGTTCACTGGCAATATCAAGAGCATGCTGCTCATCTTTTGCTAAAACCGCAATAGAATAAATTGGTCTAATCATCGCTTTTTGATTAGAGGTTGGTTTAGCAATCGCTTGGTTCTTTAAATAAGCGGACGTAATTACACCTTTAGAACTCCAATCAACTACTTTTTGCAAATCAGCACTGATTACTTTGTCAGCAAAAATTTGATCTTCCGGTTCTTTCCAGGTCAGCTCAATCGCATAATTTGTAAACGCAACATCAGTGTCTAGCCACTTACTACCAATATCTCTAATTTCTGTTATTTCAGCTAGTTCTTTATATTGAAAAGGAAGATTTCCAATAACTCTCCTTACTTCCTCTTCACTATCGGCTTCCATAACAAACTTAATTATAGGGAAAGCCTTGTCACCGATAAAACTCTTCGAAACAAACATATCGTGTATTAATCCAGCATCAATAAGATTTGCAAAGGCTTTCTTTTGATTAGGCATGACGTCAAATACGGCTTGTGCGTCTTGTGTTTTCCAAGCTATCGAGACTCCGTATGCTGCCGCATAACTATTTATTGAAAATAAAAAGCTAAAAATAGCTAAAAAGATTCGTGTTAGATGATTCATTTAGGCAGACTCTCTGTTAGTTTCGAATAACTTCGTAAAGATTGGGGTCAGCGACAACACCATCAAGGTGATTTTCCGGTAGCTGTTTTCTCATTGCTGATATGGCAGCTATGAAATGTTGCTTACTTTCCCAATTTGCAACATTCACATACATGTAGGTTGCGTCTTTACTCAACGCTTTGTGTAGTGTTGTATTGATATAGCCTGGTTGTTGTACAAGGATGTCTCTAGCACTCTCCCAATACTCTAACGCATCTGCTTCGCTAGCGGCATCAACAGCAAAAGTGTTAATCAGTACAACAGGTTGTGCGAATAAAAAGGGACTGACTGTCAGCAAACTTAGCGTAATTGCTTTATTAATAAAACTCTTCATGTGGATCTCCTTTGATTAGAGTCGCACACGCTATACAGAGTAAAAGCCATCAACAAGACTCAAATGAGCTATTTAATATTAATTAATCGCTCGAACATACAGCAATGTTAAATAAAATGACTACGTTTATTTACAAAGCATCAATATGAGAAGATTCAGCGATAAGTCCTAGTTGTTACATGCACACTATGCACTTCAAATCTTATCTTCCCTAAAATAAAACTTGGGCTATCTGCTCCAGCTAGAAATAGCTATAACAGCCTAGTTCTTGCAGCTGAACTACGAACACAACCTTGTAGGCAGAGAAAATAACCACTTACTTTTTATTGATATATGCCAATCGAAAAATTAACTTTATTACGGCAGAATAGAGGCAGAATAGAGGCAGAATCTGATATGACCCTGCTATTAGTGCTTATATCTTACTATGGGATTTGATTATTGGGTTCGAATAAAAAATACGACTAAACGTTTACGGAGTTAGAATATAATTCGAAGAGAGTATGATTATACTAGTATGAGTTTTTTGCTACATTTAGTTGGTCATAATTTATGAAATAGAGATCACTGAGCCTAAATAAAGATACTCAGAAAAATGTGAATATCATCGTGGTCAAACAATAACCACCATGATATCCACTCAAACTTAATCAGAACATTAGATCACCCACGTTACTGATTGCGTTTTTTCTTTTTCTTACCCGTACCAGCGGGTTTTGCTCGTGGTTTCATGGGTGCGAAATAAGCTTCACTCTGGTCATCATCCACTTCAAATCCCGCAACTTGTTCGCGCTCAAGACGGAACTTATTTTTCTTTTCTATCACTTTAAAGTGATGGTAGTCGTCATAATCGATAACAGATAAACCAAGACCAACTTCTCCTGCGCGGCCACTGCGCCCGATACGGTGCATATAGTCGGCAGGACTGCGTGGCAGGTCAAAGTTGATCACGACTGGTAGCTTTTCAATGTCAAGGCCACGAGCTGCGATGTCGGTTGCTATCAGGACTTGAATGTCGCCAGATTTAAACCCTTCTAGCACACGTGTACGAGCACCCTGCCCTTTATCACCATGGAAAACCTCTGCAGTGATACCGCGTTTTGATAGCTTTTGTGCTAAATGGTTACAGCTATTTTTGGCATTAACAAAGATTAACGCTTGTCGCCATTGATGCTGTTTGATTAAGTGCGCGAGTACCGCCGTCTTTTGACCTTTATTCACGCTAAACACACGTTGCACGAGAGTACTGGTCTCAGCACTTTGCAATTGCACTTCAACAGGGTCGCTAAGTAAGTGCTGCGCCAGACTTGTTACTTTCTCAGGGAAAGTTGCTGAAAATAGTAACGTCTGTTTTTTCTCTGGTAGCAAAGCAAGAATTTTGTTGAGCTCTTCTGTAAAGCCCAAGCTCAACATACGGTCCGCTTCATCTAGTACTAGTGTTTGCACTTGGTCTAGCTTAATAGCATTACTTGATACCAGATCAAGTAATCGTCCAGGTGTTGCCACAACAATGTCGCTGCCACCTCGAAGCGCTAGCATTTGAGGGTTTGCTGAGACACCACCAAATACCGCCACCGTTTTGATCTCATTTCGTAGATGATATGAGTACGATTTAACGTTATACGCCACCTGTGACGCTAGTTCGCGCGTAGGAACAAGAATTAGGTGAGAAACCGTGTTGCCACGACGACTGTTAGGTTTGTCCTGCTGACAGATTTTTTGCAGAATCGGCAGCGAAAACGCGGCGGTTTTACCAGAACCCGTATTCGCACCACCAACAAGATCACGCCCTTCAAGTAGGTAAGGAATGGTGTGAGATTGGATTGGAGTCGGTTGGCTGTATTCCAACTCCTCTAGTCGCTCAACTAAGGTTGGAATCAGACCTAGGTCAGCGAATGTTGTTGGAGATGTTTTGTCAGTCATTACTCTCTGGGCTCTGGGCTAGATAAAGGCCGTGTATCTTAGTCTATTTACGACGTTGACGTTAGTAAAAATGAAATAAATCCGTCGTTTTAACCACCAGCCCAAAGCTCAGCTATCAAAATGATAACCTCGTTATCGCAACTAACTATCAACTTGACACCTTGTTACCCTTTCGAGGTTCACGGTTAATCACCACAAAACTCGGAGATCTGCATGCTCACAAATCCATCAATCAAAAATTAATTATTACCATCGCAAAACTCCAACGAGTCTCTAAAAAGCTAAACGTAATAATTGGTTGTCAAAGCTCTTGGAACATAACTTGCTCTATTGTTGACGAATTTATTAAGTGGTGAATAGAAGGACGTAGTATGAAGTTAACATATGAAGTTGAGGATAAACCGCCATTTGGAACATCGTTACTATTAGCATTTCAACATATGCTGGCGGCTATGGGGGCAATCATTGCGGTGCCTCTAGTTGTAGGAAGTGCCATTGGCCTTCCGACTAATGAAATGATTGTCTTAGTTAATGCAGCGTTACTGGTATCGGGAGTCGTTACTATCATCCAATGTAAAGGCGTTGGAGTAATAGGCATTAGACTTCCGGTTGTTATGGGCACAAGCTTTACGTTTGTTGCTATCTCTATCTCTATTGGCATTGAATCTGGTGTTGCTGCCATCTTTGGAGCGGCATTGGTTGGCTCCTTGGTCATGATCATTGGCTCCAAATTTATGCCTCAAATACGCAAGTTGTTCCCGCCCGTCGTGTCCGGAACGGTCGTTGTATTGATCGGTCTTACCATACTCCCTGTCGGTATCGACTGGATCGCGGGAGGCTTTGTAGGCCAAGAAGGATACGGACGGTTAGAAAATCTCGCCCTCGGCACTTTTGTTCTTTTATTGATTATCGCAATTTCTAACTTTGGTAAGGGAATCTTCGGTGCGGCATCTATCGTTATTGGTATTGCTGTTGGATATCTGATTGCGTTGGCATTGGGCATGGTGGACTTTACTCCTGTAAAAGAGGCGACCGTTTTTGCTACTCCAGACCTATTGCCGTTTGGCATTGAATTCACTGTAGCTGGCATTATTGGTATGTCCATCGCTTACTTGGTCACTATTATGGAATCTACAGGGGATTTCTTAGCCCTAAGCGATGCCACCAAAACGAAGCTCACGGGTAAAAAACTTTCCAGTGGTATCTTATGTGATGGTGTGGGTAGTGCTTTAGCGTCCGTTGTCGGTACTACACCGTTTTCTTCATTCAGCCAAAACGTTGGTATTGTCTCGATTACTGGTGTTGCAAGTCGCCATGTGGTCGCCTTTACTGGCGTCATTATGGTTTGTGCAGGGTTGATTCCTAAGATAGGTGGTCTAGTCGTTACTATTCCTAGCAGCGTGTTAGGCGGTGCTGGCATCGTTATGTTCTCAATGATCATCTCATCCGGTATCAACATTCTGTCTCGTCTGAACTTTACCAAGCGCGATATGTTGATTGTTGCTCTGGGTGTCGCCGCCGGAATGACAGTGACGATTCGTCCTGAAACATTGACCTACTTCCCAGATTCCTTAAGAGTTATTCTAGGTTCGGGAATTACCACAGGTTCTCTCGTTGCACTTGGTTTGAACTTAATATTGAAGGTTGACGTGACCGACGAAATTGAAAGTGCAGAAGAAAAGAAAGTGCTGTTTGATGAATCGTTCAAGCAAACGAAAAATATGGCTGAACTTGAGTCGGAGAAGGCTAAAACAGTGGGACTGGAACTGGATTAGAGCAAGACAATAAGCCACATAACTCACCTTTACCATGCTAGAGGAGCTATCTCGACACATGTAGTTATTTTTCGCCCTAGTGCGCGTTAAGTGTCACCTGGGCGTTTAAATTTTTCAATTCTAATGCTTGATGCTGTGAGCATTATAGTTAAATTGCTGCCTATGCTGAAATGATGACAAATCAATTCAGTCGAACAACATCCCAAAAAACTCCTCTCTAGACTCAGGACTGCTGTCTCTATGAGTATGATATTCAACGTGAGATTTTATGTTCGCGGAAGGAGAAAGCTTGATGCTCCAAAGTGATTTAACTTGATTCGGAATTATAGAATATCGAACGTCGATGACTCGTGTCTTGTCATCAGGATCTTGTGCAACATATCCGTTAGAAAACCATCGAAAGCGTTCGATATCGATAGCTTGTTGTGAGTTAGGATCGAGCCAAGGAAAATCTCTATTCACATCAAGTTTAGGTACGGATTGTCCAGGGTATGTTTTCACTGTACTTCCTACTCTAACTGCATCGACATAATATCGATCGCTGGTTTCGTAGACTACTTTCCACAGTAATATGTTAGCAAAGCTCGGCTTGGCCTCTAGTTTAATCGGGGTATGCTGTCTTTCGTTAGCCAATTGCCAACCAGTTGCTTCCGCTCGGTCTCTTTGAATCATGCCTATCGTTGGGTACATAACAGCCCACAAAAAAGCCAATCGGGCTAACCATGTTTTACGCTTAAACGTTGCCAAAACGACCAGTATCAAAATAGGTAGCGTATAGATAGGATCAATGACCGAAACCGTGCTCCATGCATAACGCTCATTAGTAAACGGCCACAACAATTGAGTTCCATAACTAGTGCAAGAGTCTAATAATGCATGAGTGCTATAACCTAACGTGCAGTAAAGCCAACTTTGTTTAAAGGAAAGTCCATGTCTTTTCGCAATCAAAGGATGTAGCACCCACGCACAAATTAAGCTACCAATAGGGATGAAAAACAATGAATGTGTGAATTGGCGATGAAACTCTAAGAACAACAAAGGATCATCATGCGAACGAATAAGCACATCTAAGTCAGGGGACATTCCCGCGAGCAGACCCAATATACCAGCAACGACTATTTGTTTTTTTCTACTTAATGATTGAGACAAAGAGGCACCTAGCACTCCTTGGGATAATGGATCCATGATTAACTCATTGATTGCATTCAGCTCATGTATACAGCATAGATGCTGATTAGCTAGAAAATCGAGTGACTAGTGGTTTTTTATTTTCACTAACGAGGACACTGAGAAGAGTCCTTTTGATGCGGAAGCCACCATAATTAATCTGCTCTAAATATTCAAAGCTAAATCGCTTTGCAACAAACCTATGATTTTTCGGCTGAAACCTTACCATCTCGGCCAAAAAGGGTTATACATAACCTTATATAAGTCTAATAAATGAAAAAGTCATGACACTTAAGGAAATCCTCCAAGTTCGCAATGTGCGCTACTTCTTAATGTTTCGAAGCAGCTATTTTGCGCGTTTTTATTATCCTGTTTTCACCCTGCTCTATCTGGATTACGGGTTAACACTGTCGCAGTTTGCAATGCTCAATGTGATTTGGGCTGCTACCATCGTTCTTGCGGAAGTACCATCAGGAGCCTTTGCCGACACTTTAGGTCGTAAGAAACTTGTCGTCTTATCCTCGATTATCATGTTCGTTGAGATCGCCATGATAGCCTTTGTCCCGACAGGTAATCCGAGTTTGGTATTCGCGGTATTTTTGGTTAACCGGATATTAAGTGGCTTAGCTATGGCCCTTGCTAGCGGTGCCGACGAAGCTTTGGCATACGACACCTTGAAAGAACAAGGTAAGGAAGAGGCATGGCCTCATGTATTGCAGATTCAAATACGAGTGGCCTCTGCAGTGGGTATCTTCGTTACGCTGATCGGGGCCGCTATGTATGATGTCGATGTCATGGGGTCTGTGTACCAATTGTTTGGATGGACAGCACCAGAGAGCACTCAAGACATTATGCGTATTCCGGTTTACGCCACTTTGATCGTAGCCATGGTCGCCATTTACGCAGCAATCAATATGCAAGAAGATAAAAAACCGATGCCCAAAAGCGGCGATAAGTTAGCAACAACGTTAGCAAGCTTAAACTTGACGCTCAGTACCGGTAAGTGGGTTATGTCTACACCTTATGTGTTGTTCATATTGCTCTACTACAGTCTTTTCGAGCACACCTCACGCATGTTTCTCACCATGAATAGTCAATATTATCGCGCTATCGACATTCCTATTATCTACATTGGATTCATTGGCGCTGGCGTGAGTATTTTTAAGATACTCTTTGCAGGACAAAGTCGTCGATTTGCCGAAAGTTTAGCCCCTAAGAAGTTCATCGTAATCATGGGTATAGCGACTATCGCGACCTACTACTTTATCAGTTTAGGTTGGTCGATTTACGGCGTAATTCCGGCACTAGTACTGATCTTTATCATCATGACGATGAACATCTTTATTAGTTACCACCTCAATAGAAAAACTGAATCACACAACCGCGCAACCGTTCTAAGCTTCAAAGGACTGATGTTTAACTTGGGATATGGTTCTATTGGCGTGCTATACGCGTACTACTACAAACTGGTTTCTCAAGGCTACAGCCAAGAGCAAGTTGAGCAAGGTGTCGACTTTATCGCTTCACTCTCCTCGTTCGTCTACTATTTCGCGTTTTTGTTTATCTTGATAAGTGTATGGTTTCATTTAAAGGATAGAAAAAAAGCAATTTTTGAATAACCTACACTACTTTTTCTATAGGCCACCATGCCTACAACCTCGACACGAACTGGCATTCTCTTATGAAAGAAATGCCAGTTTTGCGACTTGTGAGTGTTTGCTTATCTGTTAACCGTAAAGGTGTTGCTAGTAAGACAACATAACCGCTATTATTAACTTTATTATTTTGGTTTATCGAATTAGATAAAGATGAAAAAACACGAAGAACTGGTACAAGATTTAATAAGTAAGATCTGCAATAACGTTATCACTTATAAGCTGCCATCTGAGAGAGAGCTTGTAGATAAGTACCAACTATCACGTTTTTCTGTCAGAAAAGCCCTGTCAAAATTGGAAGCCATTGGCATTGTTAAACCAAAAACGGGTTCTGGTTATTATGTTAACACTTCTATTATCGGCTCTCCCTTAATCTACAATTCAATTACGGAAAACAGCTTCGAGCAAATTTCCTATAAGAAAGTGCAATTGAATAAACGGGTACCGACTATTCATGAGATGCAAGTCTTTACTATTGGAGAAGATGACTATTTATGGCATATCAAAAGGTTACGTTTAATCCAAAATAAAATCACACAGATAGAAGAAACGATCGTTCCGGTACATCTTTTTCCGAAAATGAACGACAGTATTATTGAGAGTTCACTGCAAAAATATGCGTTGTCGTTAGGTTTGAAGATTGACAGTTATCTAACCAACTATAAAGCAATTAACTTATCAACGGAGGATGCCAACATTTTACAATGTAAACGTACCACCGCTGCTATGAATATTACTAATCGCGGTTTTTTAACATCAGGTGAGGCTTTTATTGTTAGCGATGTTATTGATATAAATTATCAATGCACTTATCACACAAAATTCAATAATGAGAGTTTGCAATATCGAGATCAAAACGACCGCTAATTATAGCGGTCGATTTATTAAATAGTATTTAAACCTTATGGCGTATGAATACTGCCATCTGGAAGTCGGCTTTGAGTCCACTCATGAGGACGATATTCTACTGGGAAATCAAGTGCCGCAGCACGGTTGATTTCTACTCCGATGCCTATGTCTTCTGAAGCATAAAGAAAACCATTTCTAGGTTCAGCTGCATTAGGGAACACTTTTCTTGTGTTTTCTTTGTAATGCACATGCTCTTGAATTGCCGCGTTGTGAAGGTGCACATTTAGGTGAGTATTCACCGCTGCTCCAATTGGTGTCATATCTGGCGGACAGTGCCATGCAATACGAACACCGAAGCTTTCGCATAGATGGCCTAATTTCAAAGCAGGAGTGATACCACCGATCTGTGAAACATGGCAACGAATGAAATCAATACGACGATTAACAACGACTGACTTCCACTCTTCAGGGTTATTAAAAAGCTCCCCTAACGCTAGCGATACCGAGGTTTGGCTGCGTAGGTTATCCAACCATTCGGTTTGATTTGGCGGCAGAATATCTTCAATGAAATACGGTTGATATTGTTCAACTTGCTTGGCAAATTGCAACGCTTGATTAGGAAACAGCCGTTCATGTACATCATGAAGAATGTGGAATTTACGACCGTACTTTTCACGCAGTAAACGGAACATCTCTAATGTGTTATCCATATACTGGTCTTGGTCGTAGTATGAGCCTTCAGTTGGATTTTCTGTGGTGTGCATATTCTCTGGTACACCGCCATAAAATCCCAATTGGCAACGAATGTGTTTATAACCCTGCTCTAGGAATTGCTCAACTTGCTCATAAAGCCCTTCCATTGTGTCACTCGTTGCATGTGTATACACTTGAATGGCATCTCTAGATTTACCACCAAATAATTGATGTAACGGCATGTTAGCTAATTTGGCTTTAATATCCCAAAGAGCCATATCAACACCAGAAATAGCATTATTAATAACCGGACCATTACGCCAATAGGCATTGACCATCATCATTTGCCAAAGGTCTTCAATATTATTCGCATTCTTACCTAATAACAAAGGCTTAATATATTCATCAACCATAGTTTTAACAGCAAGTGGACGCTGTTGGAATGTCGCACATCCATAGCCTGTTACGCCGCTCTCGGTTTCTACAATCACAGTAATTAGATTGTGTCGGTCTGGCTTAGTAATTATACATTCAATGTTGGATATGATATTTTCTTTCACGGCGTAATAGCTCTATGTCAGTGGTTTTATTCTATATAACAGCGAAAAAAACCTTATTTCAAGCGCTAATTTTCGGTAAAAAGTAACTGGTTCGTTATTGCTAAACATTCGCTAAAAAAAACGAACCAATCGACGAATTTTGCTGAAAATTAACAATTTGCCGCACTTAATGTGACGGAAGTCTCTGTTTTTCCGATTGGGGTAAATATGAGTGATGGATATTATGTCCCCAACAAATAACGCAAGCACATAGGGACTCCTTAGATGCAACTTACTGAAACTAATAATGAAGTGAACTTGAATGCTCAAGCATCGAGTAACAAGAATAGCTTTAGCGACAACCTACAAATATTGGTTCAAGCACTTGGCGGCCAAGATAACATCATCAACATTACTCACTGCATGACTCGTCTTCGATTCAAGTTAGCAGATGAGACACTTGCCAAGAAAGAGCAGCTAGAAGCCATTTCTGGGGTCAAAGGGGTGGTTCTTGCTCAAGGTCAGACTCAAGTCGTCATCGGTGTAGATGTAGAAAAGTGGTACAACGCGCTATCAGGTGTTAGCAAAAGCAGTGATGAACCAGTGATTGAAGCTGAAAAAGGTAAGCTGTTCCAAAATGCAATGCGTATCGTTGCGGGCATTTTTGGCCCTGTGGTTCCTGCAATTGCTGGTGCGGGTATGTTGATGGGCCTTCTTTCTGGTTTAATTGCGACCAACGTTATTTCAGAATCTTCAGATACAGTGTACTTCTTCCGTTCGATTTCTACCGCTGTATTCTTCTTCCTACCAATGTTAGTGTCTTTTTCTGCCGCTAAAGTATTTAAAGTGAACGAATACATTGCATTGGCTGTGTCTTCCGCCATGCTTGCGCCTAAACTAGTAGAAAAAGCGGCGTTACTCAAAGACGCTGGTAGCGTTCCGGAGCTGACTGTACTTGGTGTGGTACCAATCGAACTGCTTAACTATGGCGGCGCAATCGTACCTGCTATCTTAGCGGTTTGGGTACTTTCAAAAGTGACACCATTTGTTGATCGATTCGTCCCTTTATCCGCCAAGCCAGTATTCACTCCCCTACTCGCCTTCACGGTCACTTCAACTATCGTATTGTCCCTGGTTGCCCCAGCTGGCATGTGGTTAAGTAATGGCGCAGGTTGGGTGGTAAGCTCGCTATTAGAAATCTCTCCAACACTGACTGGCTTTGTATTTGGTTTAACTCGCCCAATCACCATCGTATTTGGTATTCACCACAGCATGACGCCAATCAGCTTGAATAACTTCGCGCTGTATGGAAAAGACTTGCTTATGCCAATAATGTGCTTGGGTAACCTCGCTATCGCGGGTGCTACGATGGCGGTATGGTATAAACAGCGTAAGAACGTTTCAAAAGAACAGTCTTCTGTTACCGTAGGTTCTGGTATCACTGCAATTCTTGGTATCACTGAGCCTGCACTCTTTGGTGTGTTGACTAAATACACTAAAGCACTGTTCATGGCGAGCCTAGCAGCAGGTATTGTTGGTGCGATCTCAGTAACTATCGACACGCATCTAACGAGCTACATTTTGTCTTCAGTATTTAGTTTGCCTGCATACCTAGCAAGCGGTACTCAAAACTTCATTCAAGCGGTTCTTGGTGTGGTTGGTGTGTTCGCATTGGCATTTACATTGACGTTCATGTTTGTCAACGTTGATGACAAATAAAACGACTTATTAGTCAAAAGGCTCATAGTAGTAACGCTATGAGCCTTTTTCTTTATCTAATCATCTTCACTTCCAAACTAGGTAACATAACCTTATGTTATCAAATACCTTTTTCTTAGTTGAATAACACTTAATCCACTATTAACGAACGCTATTTGTTCAACTCTAACGACAGAAATACTATTAGAAAAAACAGTTAGAGAGACCATTATGAACATCAAAAGCAGCCTTTTCATTTTATTTACTGCCATCTATTCAGCGACGTCGTTCGCTAACGTTATTGTCGATACCAAAGGTGTCGATATGGAAAAATACAACGCTGATATGTACGAATGCCAACAACTATCGACCCAGGTTCAAAGCAATCAAGTCGATAGTTTAGGTCGCGACGTTGTGGGAAGCACAGCCCGCACTGCAGCATTAGGCGCAGCAGGTACAGCCATTGCCGGCGGCCACGGTTCTAAAGGCGCCAAAGTTGGTGCAGGGGTTGGTCTGGTAGGTGGCTTACTCCACCACCGTGCTGAAGCACAATACAGTGAAGCCAAATATCAACACGATGTTGATAGTGTCATGAAACAGTGCATGGTTGGCCGTGGCTACAACGTTTTAAACTAAGGGGGAGACTATGAACCTCACTCTAGATTATGCATCACTGGCGATTTTGTTTGTTGTGCTTCTAATCCTGATCTATGGATTGATCATTTTGCACGATATTCCTTATGAGATTGCCAAAAAACGTAATCATCCACATGCCGATGCGATTCATGTTGCTGGTTGGATTAGTTTGTTTTTCCTCCATGTTATGTGGCCTGTGCTTTGGGTATGGGCAACCATGTATGACGGTGATAAACAACAGTGGTTAGGGGCTCGTTCAGCCCATTCCGATAAACAATATCAAGCATTAGTTGAACGCATTGATGCTCTTGAAAAATCAATCAAGGAGTAACGAAATGGAAACGCTCATCATCCTGAGTTACGCAGCACTTTGCGTTATTGTATTTAAAGCTTTTAAAGTGCCTAAAAATAAATGGACGCTAACAACGGCCAGCGTTATTGGGTTATTTATCGTAGGTTGGATCTTTCTCTATATGGCGATGTATCAACCGGTTTCTCGTATGGCTCGTTTATACAGCGTCACGACTCCTATCACATCACAAGTAGAGGGGTTAATTACCGATGTCTATGTGAAAGGCAACCAACAGGTGAAAGCTGGTGATCCACTTTATCAAATCGATAAAACGCCTTTCCAAGATAAAGTGAGCCGTATAGAGAGCGACATTCAACGAACATCTTCTGCCATTGAATTTTATGAATCAGAATTGGTTCGTTACCAGAAACTCGGTAAGAAAGGGTTTTCATCGCAAGAGAATATCGACAATATCGAAACTCAATTGTTGGAACAAAAAGCCAACCAAAGCAAATATCAATCTCAGTTAGAGTTAGCGAAATTTAACTTAGCGAAAACTACTGTAAAAGCGCCTACTGATGGCTACGTAACTCAAGTGGCACTTCGCCCAGGCATGAAAAGCCGTATTGTTCCATTTCAAGGTAATCTAACGTTCGTACATAAAGAAGACAAACAACTATTTGCTGCGTTTAAACAAGCGCCTGCGCGCTATATTAAAGCTGGTTATCCGGCAGAAGTGACCTTTAATACTATTCCAGGTCACGCGTATAAAGCCCATGTGGTACAGGTGAACGATATATTTGCTCAAGGTGCAATCACTCCATCTGGCATCATGAAGTATCCAGAACAGATACCTCATAACGGTAGGATCTTAGTAAAAGTTGAATTGGACAACCCGTCACTTTTGCAAGGTATGCCAATACCTTCAGGCACTGATGCTCATGTTGCGGTTTATTCACCTAAATGGGAGATGTTCAGTATTGTCCGTAAAGTGATTTTAAGAATGCAAAGTTGGCAGAACTGGTTATTTGAAGGTTAACTTTATTATTCAGGGACATATATACCCAACACGACTTCAATCACAAAGAGAGGGCTGTTTTCAGCCCTTCATAATTACATAGAAGGGCGACTTAATGGTACTTTCAACCAAACAGCAAGGCGTAGCCAAAGGCATGGGGCTGGCTTTGTTCCTTTCATTGGCATTCATAGGCTATGCGATTTATTCAAACCCATTGAGTTTTGATGACAATACAAATCGCTTCGAAGTTCTGTCTTACTCGTTTATTCTACCTACGTTATTTCTACTCATATCCATTGGGCGACTAGCTAAACATCGTTTTTTTAGCGCAGAAGATATTGATGGTAGTGGCCTCACTCAAGGCTCACAACAAGCACGTATCTTACAGAGCATCATACAGAACACCCTTGAACAACTTGTCATAGCACTACCCATCTACTTTGCATGGAGTACACTGGCGCCCAGCCTTTGGCTTTCTGCGGTTCCAATATGCTCAGCTCTTTTCCTTTTAGGCCGAATCCTGTTTGCAATTGGCTATAAGCACGGCGCACCAGCACGCTCATTTGGCTTCGCACTAACCTTTTATTCGTCAGCAGTGTTATTGCTAGCCTTACTCACTGCCGTCATTTTCTAACTACTTTTCGTCAGCAATCACACCAAAAAGCGACCACTGTTGGGTCGCTATCTAATTGAGATCTTGTAAAGTTGCTTTACTGTCTACAGGTCAAGCGATGACACTATCGCTTGCCGAAACCACTCATGTCCTTTGTCGTTTTTTTGGGACTGATGCCACGTCATGTAAACCGGAACTTTCTGAGTTTCAAATGGTATTGGAAAGACATTTAGTCCGAGAGACTCTGCAAGCTGTTCCGCTTGCCATTGACCACTGACAGCAAGCCAATCTGTTTGTGCAGCCATAACCAACGCCGTCGCACCAGAGCCCGTGGAATATGCGACTTGTCGTGGCGGTAGCGCGACGTCAATCGCTACAGAGTCCAGTGTATTGGTATTAAGACGTTGAGTTTTCCAAGTAATATGGCTTTCTCTAAGAAAATCCTCCATCGTCAATTCACTTTGTATCCTTGGATGATCTTTACTTACGGTAACCACCAACTCTTGATCAAAGAGTACCTCATTGTGGTAGCCCCTATCCTCTAATGGCACCGTCGCTAATATTACGTCCACACGACGACGCCTCAGGTCGTCGTGTCGGTCTTGCTCATTCAAATGTTCAATGTCTGCCTGTATGGTGACATTCGGTGCATGCACATTTTTATAGCGAACCAAAGGGGGGACAACGATTAGGTCGATGTCTTTATGGCTAGAAATGCGAAAGGTACGTTGGCTTAACTCAGGATCAAAGTCTTGACGTGATTTGGACCCATTCAGCAACAGGCTAAGCGGCTCTTGAATCTCGTTGTGAAGCTCAATAGCAAAATTAGTAGGTACGATGCCTCTTCCCTGACGAATAAATAGCGGGTCTTGATATTCATCTCTAAGCCTATTTAGCGCATGACTGACCGCTGGAGCAGTGATGTTGAGAACTTCGGCCGCTTCGTTAACACTTTTCGACTTAATAACCGCGTCAAAGGTTTTAAGGAGATTTAGATCCATTATTTCCGCTCTATCTGTCTGATTCGCCTAAATTAAACATAGTCCATTCAAATCAAATTACGAATGACTAATTGCGGAAACAAAAAGACAGCTATTAGTTATAGCTGTCTTTACACGTGGTGAGTCAATGATTTCTGTTTATTTGAAGTCAGCATTATGGTGTGGACTGAGGGCTTTTTTCTACTCTATACAAGGTGTCTTCTAACAACGCGATGGTTTCCTTATCGAGCTCTGTTGCCTCATCAAAAAGCCTTACGTATTCCATATTTGCTTCACTTTTTGCTTCCAAAGAAAAGCTAGGATAAAGGTTTAACGAAGAAAGGTAGAGGTCATCAATGACGTTCATGAAAGACTTCGACAAACTTGTCGGCTCATCTGATATACCCATTAATAGTTGCGCGAACTTGCCTGCTGCAGCCTGTTGGCGGTTAATTAGCTCTTTCAAATGAGTCAGTTCTTTATTGGAAGAATCACTTTGCACTAGTTTACTTTCGATGGTACTCAAGCATTGAGCCAATGATGATTTTTGTGCTAGTGATAAATCCAAGTAATGTCCAAGTCGATCATAAGTGACATTGCGCATAGGGAAACCACAACATTGTAGCTCTCCGCGACTTTTGCTGGTAAGCATGACACGTTGACGACAACGACCACACTCCAATAGGTCATAGGTTAAGTTATGGCTACTCATCGTGCTCCACCTCCAATGAATGATCTCTAAGCTCTCTTTTTGCTTTCGTTTTTTGTTTCTGAAGTTTATGCGTCATAGCAGAAAATGCTTCAGCCGCGACATGGTAGAACTCATCACCAGAGTGTTTAACGAAACACCATTGATGCTCAGCGTGAACTTTAAGCTCAACATCATATTGCCCATAAGAGCGGTGGTGGATTATCGAGACGAAAATCTCCGTTGCCTGTGGGTGCACTGCGAATAAATGGTCCGCTTTGGTGACACAATGTGAACGCATGCTTTCCGATAAAACAATGCTTTGTGTGTTAAAATGAATGTTCATGATACTTACCTTTTAAGCTTTGGTTTAATAATAATTACGGTGTTATTTGGATCCTAAAGCCCGGTACCCACTTGAAAATAGAGCGCATTGTCTTCTTCACTTTTCGCGACACCTATTCCTACTTTTAAGCCGTAACGACGAGCGATCAAATAACGAAAGCCCACTCCGTAGGCGTAGTGATTTCCGTCACTAAATAGCTCATTAGTCGCATCGGTAGCAGAACCAACCCCGGCAAATACCGAACTCGACCAGCGGTTTGTGAAGCTATAAGTGACCTGTGATTCGATTGAAGCTGTTGAAGTGCCTTGATATCGATTTCTAGCAATACCTCTAAGCTCGATATCAGGGTACGCCGGAGGAGGCAGCAACCTCTCATCCGTCGATAGAGTGTTGTACTTACCCTTCAATGCCACATTCCATTTTTGACTAACGGGGAAATATTGTGTGCCTTCTGCGGCAAATGTTTGAAAGTCGTAGTCACTACCAAGGTGCTCACTGAATACCATGTACTCCGCTTTATAATCTCCACCTGACGTTGGATATAAGAAGTTGTTTTTGGTGTCATATTCAGCAATCGCCCCCAGACCTGATACCGTCGGCGTCATATTCAACCACCGATTAGCCACCTGATTCGCTTTGCTTGGTTCCACAATACTCAGTTCTGGGGAAACGAACTTTTGACTCACACCAAGTAAGACGGGTGATTTACCCACTCGAAACTGCAACTTCTGGATAACACCATATCCATTCATGCCCATTTCAAAACCTGATGCGTCATCTTTCGCAAACGGAGCATAGAAATTCATATGAATGTCACCATAAAAGGCGCCGCCTAAATAGCGAATGCTGTCTTTGTTCCAGGTATGCCTATGACCGATAAAACCCGCCCACGTACCATTTTGAGTACCAAACGCCCCTGCAACGGTAATCGCTGGAGTAAGAAGCTTGGCTCCACCATCAAGTGACTTTAGGGCTAATTCTTTACGCTTCTTTTTTTGAGCATCAGATTCATGCAAGAATACTCCCATCATTCCACCGCCATACCCCACCGCAGGTTCAGTGATCAGAATGGGCACAGGGAGGAAGCCATACGCGTTTTCCGCTAAGTAGTCTCCCATGTCCAACTGACCATCAATTGGGTCTGTGAAAGATGTAGCTTGAGCACTAGTACCAATTAGCGTTAGTGAGAGTAAAAATAAAGAATTAGCGAGTTTCATTGGAGCCTACTTAAACAATCTTCTTAACTTACTTAGTGGACGTTCTCAAAACGACTCGACTAAAACTGATAGTTGAACTCGACACGTTGATCACCATCGAAATAGGATTGATCGTGCGTCCAGTTAGCAAAGTAACGAACGTTAAAACGTGGAGTGAACTGGTAAGAAACTGCAAACTCATTAGTAAAAACAGAACCTGCATCCGTCCAAGCTTGCGAGCCCGCTAAAGGCGTGACCCACATTGGGTTATAGTTAACCCACAACTTGTCTGTAATTGAATATTTGCTATAGCCACCAACAACGGCATAGACGCCAGGTAAGGTATATCCGATGTATTGATCGTCTGGGTTCACTTGACCTGAAGATACCTGTTCAACTTTATCACCAGTAAACTTGCCGTTTTTGACCTGAACGCCGACACCAGCTAATGGATAAAGTTGTAACCCACCCCATTTAGGTAGCGCTTGGATAAAACTATAAGAGGTGTTCAATGCTTCTTGTTCGACGTTGTAATTCAAATCAATTTGTCGACCAAGACCGTTTGTCGTGTTAATGGTGAAATTACGGAAACGAACTGAGTCGACAGAATCATCGCGTTCTGAGGTACCAGACCAACCTAATGAGCTACCGGCAAAGCTTTTAATCTCCAATACGTTCATAGCCATCGTGTCGTCATTCCCGGTGTCATAAGCTCGACCGATTTTTACGTTTAAGCCTTTATCCGTCAGCCCTGCTCCCGCTTGTGTGTACACTGCTAAAGGGTCAGACATGTCTTGTACACCATCGCTTGCGTTAGCAGCGACCGCGTTTGAAACAAAGCCAGACATTAGCGTTGTCATAACAAGGGTGGAAAGAAGGTTTTTTGATTTCATCGGATAAATTCTCGTAGTGATTAACTGTTGATGAGAATCTTAAGGATTAGCCGATATATGATCGATGGAGGAGAGTTTAATAGTGGATTTAGTCTGGTTTAATCAATATTAAAATCAACTAAAACACTTTACTATCAGCGATTTAGCTTTGTTACATTCGGAAGGATTACAAATGATTATTATCGTCTGATGCAGGAAGTACATCCACGACAAGCTGAACGAGTATGTGGATCGAGTCGTCCCCTTTGAACTTTGCAGTAGGCATTGCGAAGGACTCGTCTTGCGGCAAACCAGTCTTCTGGCTTTTGCATAATCAAGTAGCCATTGAACCGTTTTAATAAAGGTAAGCGATACTCTTCGACAAATTTACTGTCAAACTCAACCTCAAAGTACTCGAACACCTGCTCGATAGCGGTAAATTCGGTAAGCTTGCTTTGAATGTCAGTGAAACTCATCGGTCCTAGGTCTACAAAAATTAATACAAATGAACAGGCAAAGGATTGTACTAAAGCTGCGTTTGGTTGTCACAAAAGTAAAAAAGCCCAAAGCACTTCTCGGCGTTTTGGGCTTAAATACAACAAATAACAATTACGCGTGGTACTCTGGGTAATCTAATAAGCCCACTTCGTTACCACCAAACAAAGTATTTGGATTATGCGCTGCTAGCGGATAACCGTGTTCTAGGCGACTCGGTAAGTCAGGGTTGGCGATAAACGGACGACCAAAACCTACCATATCAGTAATACCGTCAGACAGTGCTTTTTCGGCTTTCTCTTGGTTGTAGCGACCAGCGTAAATGATCGTACCTTGGTACGCTTCTCTTACTGCGGTTTTAAATTCCGCTGGTGTGTCTGGGGCATCATCCCAATCGACTTCTGCAATGTGCATATAGACTACGTGGTGTTTTTCCAATACGCGAGCCGCAGCAGTGTAAGTATCAATTGGCGTTTTATCGACTGTGCCGTTAAGTGAAGTAAATGGCGCAAGACGAACACCTACTTTGTCGGCACCAATCGCATCTACGACAGCTGCGACGACTTCATCTAAAAAGCGAAGACGATTTTCGATTGGACCACCGTATTCGTCATCACGGTTGTTTGCTTCAGAGTCAATAAATTGGTTGATTAAATAGCCGTTTGCACCATGCAATTCGATACCATCAAAACCAGCCTCGATCGCATTCAGTGCTGCTTGACGGTATTGACCAATGACTTCTTGAATATCTTCTTTTGTCATCGCACGAGGCTCGACCACATCAACAAAGCCAGGTTCGTTCGAGCCATTATCCACAAATACTTTTACGTTTTCAGCTTTTAGAGCCGAAGATGAGATAGGCTGCTTGCCACCAATATTGTCTGGATGTGTGACACGACCAACGTGCCAAAGCTGAGCAAAGATAGCTCCGTCTTTTGCGTGTACGGCATCTGTGACTTTTTTCCAACCCGCGATTTGCTCGTCTGAATAAATACCAGGAGTCCAAGCATAACCTTGTCCCATTGGTGAAATTTGTGTGCCTTCGGCAACGATTAAACCAGCAGACGCGCGCTGTGCGTAGTATTCGGCCATCATATCGTTAGCAGAGTTACCAGGTTGAGTCGCACGAGAGCGAGTCATAGGTGGCATTACGATGCGGTTTTTTAGTGTTAATGAACCAAGCTGAATTGGTTGAAACATTGAATCTGTCATTGCGATACCCCTATTTGCTCGTTTGAATAAGCTCGATTGAATAGCCGTCTGGATCTTTAACAAAAGCGATGTGCGTTTCGCCACCTTTCATAGGACCAGGAGCGCGAGTAATGTTGCCACCAAGTTGCTCAATACGCTCACACGCTGCATAAATGTCCTCACAACCAATCGCAATATGTCCCCAGGCGTTACCTTGGTCATAGTTGTCTGTATCCCAGTTGTAAGTTAACTCAATAGTCGAACCTGCATCTTGACCTTCGTAGCCCACGAAGACTAGCGTATAGCGATACTCTTCATTTTCGAAACGATCCAACATTTTCATGCCTAGCACTTCAGAATAAAACTTGATGGACTTTTCTAAGTCCACGACTCGAATCATGGTGTGTAAAACTTTCATGTAACCCCTCGGCAGAACTCTTGTCAGCGCAGTAAAACAAGCCAACAGCGTTAAATGGTTATTTCCAACTGACGCTAGAGTAAGGCAAATGGGAAAGTAGGTGAAATTATCTAATATTATAATTTTGATAATTTTTTGGAATGATTAAGGGGATAGAAAAAGTGAGAAAAGAAAGTGGCCTTGCACATTAGCAAGGCCACATTCTCTTGGTTATTTCAAATCAAAACGGTCAGCATTCATTACCTTAGTCCACGCAGCAACAAAGTCAGTCACAAACTTATCTTTGTTATCATCTTGCGCATAGACTTCAGCATACGCTCTTAGTATCGAGTTAGAACCGAATACAAGGTCAGCACGCGTCGCAGTCCATTTCACGACACCATTAGAACGATGCACGATATCATAAGAGTTTCGGCCTGTTGGTTTCCACTGATAGTTCATGTCTGTAAGATTAACGAAGAAGTCGTTGCTCAACACTCCAACACGCTCAGTGAAGACACCGTGGGCACTGCCGTTATAGTTAGTCCCTAACACACGCATCCCACCGATGAGAACTGTCATCTCTGGTGCGGTTAGCCCCATCAATTGAGCGCGGTCTAACAACATCTCTTCCGGTGTTGCAGCATAATGCTGTTTTTGCCAGTTTCGGAAACCATCTGCAAGAGGTTCTAGAACTTCAAAAGATTCGACGTCAGTTTGCTCTATGGTTGCGTCACCTCGACCTGGAGCGAACGGTACGTTCACATTGAACCCAGCAAGTTTTGCTGCTTGCTCTACACCCACATTACCCGCTAACACAATCACATCAGCAACACTTGCGCCAGTATCGGCAGCGATACGCTCAAGAACAGGCAAAACCTTATTCAGTTTCTCTGGTTCATTTCCTAACCAGGTACGCTGTGGCTCTAGACGGATTCGAGCCCCATTAGCCCCGCCACGTTTATCTGACTGGCGATATGTACGTGCACTATCCCAAGCCGTTGTAATCATTTCCGTTGCACTTAAATCTGACGCTAAGATTTTTTCTTTTACGTCTTCAATATCATAATCCGTTGAACCTGCAGGAACAGGATCTTGCCAAATTAGTGCTTCAGTTGGCGCTTCTGGACCAATGTAAACTGATGATGGTCCCATATCACGGTGGAGTAACTTAAACCAAGCGCGAGCGAACACCTCTGAGAACTGCTCTGGATTATTGTAAAAGCGTTCAGAGATCTTACGATATTCTGGGTCCACTTTTAGCGCCATATCGGCATCAGTCATCATAGGATTGTATCGGATGCTTGCATCTTCTACGTCTACCGGCTTATTTACCTCATCAATCGCAACAGGTTCCCATTGCGATGCGCCTGCTGGGCTCTTAGTCAATTGCCACTCATGTGATAACAACATTTCGAAGAAACCGTTATCCCACTGAGTTGGATGTGTAGTCCAAGCGCCCTCAATGCCACTAGTTACAGTATTACGACCGATACCACGAGACTGATGGTTGTTCCAACCTAAACCTTGCTCAGAGATATCCGCTCCTTCTGGAGATTCACCAAGTTCGGCAGCGTTACCGTTACCGTGTGCTTTACCAACTGTATGACCACCAGCCGTCAGGGCCACGGTTTCTTCGTCATTCATTCCCATTCGAGCAAAAGTGACTCGCATATCCTGAGCGGTTTTGAGTGGATCTGGTTGACCATCAACACCTTCAGGGTTCACGTAGATAAGGCCCATCATGACCGCAGCTAATGGGTTTTCTAAATCTCTATCACCAGAATATCGACTGTTTTCACCTTTACTGTCTTGAAGCCATTCTTTTTCAGCGCCCCAGTAAATATCTTTCTCTGGCGACCAGATATCTTCACGACCAAATGCGAAACCGTAGGTTTTTAGTCCCATCGATTCGTAAGCAATATTACCCGCATAAACGATAAGATCAGCCCAGCTAATTTTGTTGCCATACTTTTGCTTAATTGGCCAAAGAAGGCGACGTGCTTTATCTAAGTTTGCGTTATCTGGCCAAGAGTTTAGGGGGGCAAATCTTTGGTTACCCGTACTCGCACCACCTCGGCCATCGCCAATTCGATAAGAGCCGGCTGAATGCCATGCCATGCGAATCATTAAACCACCGTAATGGCCCCAATCAGCCGGCCACCATTCTTGGCTATCGGTCATTAATGCTGTTACGTCTTGCTTCAATGCGTCAAAATCCAACGTTTTTACCGCTTCACGATAATCAAACGCTTGTCCTAGAGGATTCGTTTTAGCATCGTGCTGATGCAAAATATCTAAGTTAAGTGCATTGGGCCACCATGCAACATTAGAACCTTCTGAAGAGGTAACTGCTCCATGCATAACTGGACATTTGCCAGTAGCTGTATTTTCTTGCTTCATAATATTTCACCGATTTTATTTATAACTTTTGACGATTACGACAAGCACACTATTTTTAAATAAGCGAAGCCAAGCATTTACCCAGCTTCAACTGTGGATTTATTAGTAATTAATATTTCATTACACCGAATTCAATCAAATATTAACTACCTAAATATAAACAATGTGACCATCCATTTATTAGTAGAGGTTTGAGTTACACCGCTATAATATAGTCACTATCATAATCCCAGTGACCATAGACTTCCGTTTCAAATCTCTTCCGTTCGTTGTTGTCGTCAGTTAAACGTCCAACGCTTTTTCGATTGTTATGCTCGAACGTGCCTTGGTTGTAGTTCTCCGTCCGAACAACACTCTTAACTCCAAATGAGCTAAAAACCATATCACTATAAGGGTTCGCTTTCATGAAACACCTCCTTTGCCGTTACTAAGCAAACTATAGTGCGCTCCAGCCGTTTACACCATTGGGCTTATCCTATTTCTAGGATAGGGAAAACCTATCGATGCGTTAACTACTAAAGTTATATTCAATATAAGTAGATTTTTTAAAAATGAAATATAAAAAGGCAGATAAGAATCTTGCACGTTTTAAAGCAAAACATGCAAGATTATTGGGAGAGTGGTGAAGGTAACTAAAATACGCTATTAGCTTATTGCTAATAAAGATTAATTACTCTTTTTTAGAAGGAATAAATGGTAGCCAAACTCATCAGAATATTGAGTACAAATATGGACTTCGTGTTGAATATCTTTCCATGCGGGTCTATTGGACATTTCGGACGTCATTTCAACAACTCGTTCACCCAATGGACCATAATAGTTCATCCACCCAGATTGACTCAGCGCGAAGTTATCGATCACTTCATAACCTGCCTTTTTCATTTGCGCTAACCGTGTCTCAACAAGTTGAATGTCTGGGTATTCATGGCTCCAAAACTGTTTCGATTCGTCACTCGGTGATGTCGTTTTCCATACCATGTCGCTCACCATCAGATAGCCTTCTTGTTTCAACAAAGGTTTCCAATCCATTAGAGCCTTTTCGATTCCCATGATGTAAGCGCTTCCTTCTGCCCAGATCAATTCAAAGCTCTGTTTGTCGAATGGTAGCTCGGTCATGCTCGCAGTAACTGTCTTGAGCCTGTCTTGCCATCCTTGCTCAGCAAAACGTTCAGAAAGACGTTCGAGCGCTGTCGACTCATTATCAACAGCAGTGATAACTGCATTACTTTGCTCTGCCAGTACTTTTGTGGCTAGACCTTTACCACAACCAATTTCAAGGATATTTCGTGGCGTCGTCGGTAGTAAATTCAGTGCCTTTGCAGTGTCCTCTTCACTACCTGGCCCCCAGCGTTCTAATGTCTGGAAAACCTTCATAAAATCGGACATGTATTCGTCGTGTTCGTTCATATCTTTTGATAACCATTTCAAGTGCAAGGCGTCTTTTTCGCTAAACCCTTGCTTAATTAACCAATCCAAGTGAGCATCAGGAGCCAGTTTGTCCAAATCACCATGCCAAGCTTTAAGGTCACCTTCCCCAAGTAACGCCGCGAGTAATTGCAACGACTGCTGTTTTTGCTCAATTTCTTGTTGTAGGACTTGCAGTCGGTTCTTGAGTAGCTCTCGATCCACCTTAGCTTCTAAGCAGGCCTTACACTCTTTAAGTGTCAATCCACCTGCCTGCAACTTCTGAATCAAACGGACTCGCTGTACATCTTTATCGCTGTAAACACGATAGCCGTTTTCTAGTCGTCTACCTGAAATCAGCTTTTGCTTTTCATAGTAAAGTAAAGCCGTTCGTGACAAGCCGACCATTGCTGCTAACTCTGAGATTCGATACAAATCCAATGCCTCTATCTGTCTAGATGATTAACCACTTTAAACTATAAAGTTATAGACAGGTCAATGAGGAAAGTGAAGAAAAAAGACGGGAGACACGAACTGTTCACACTGCTGTCCGTGCCTTTTTACAAATGACGTTATGCTTTGATTGCAGTACAGAAACTCACATCTGCTGTATTCGTTTCCAGATTATAGGAATGGTAAAGTTCGAAACAGGGCCTATCGTCACTATCAAGCTGCTGTTCAACAACTTGCCCCATCAGCTCTTCCCACGCAGGTCCATATTGCGACTTTTCAGTAATCGTTTTGCGAATACAAGCGTATTTACCGCCATCAAATGACATCAACTCGACACCGTTAGATACGTCTACAGTTGACTCAACCACCAAACAAATATCGGTTCGGCATTTATCTGCTGGGGTGATCTCTGGGTTATCATGATAAACGAAGATACTGGTGTTCCCAGCTAGACCTTTTGGGCCTGCCCATGTGTAAAGTGTATCGATTGCAGGTTCATAGTTTTCTCCGTATGGGCCAGTCACTCGCACGTAAGCTAATTGACCAGATTCAAAAGTTTTAATATCCATCATTGTGCTCCATGTTTTTGATTCGGCTTCAGTATAGGGGTCGGCTTCGCCATTCTCGTGTCCATTATTGCGAAGCTTGTGTCCAATCTTGCTGTTTCGCATCAAGCAGCCGTACTCCTCCATATCACGGCAATTGCGAATGTCCGTTGGCGTGATTCCAAAGTACTTTTTAAAGGCTTTTGCCAAGCTTTGAGAGCTCGCGAAGCCACTATCTAATGCCACCGTGGTGATGTCTGGTTTGTTATAGAACAGCTCGTTAGCGGCTTGTTCTAGTCTCAATCGACGAATAAAGTCGTTCAGCGTCTCTCCTACCACTGCTTTGAATATTCGATGGAAATGGTACGGTGACAAATGTGCTTTCTCTGCTACCTGTACCAAATTTGTAGGATTGTCATAGTGACTTTCTAGATAACGAATTACCGGTCGTAGTCGTTTGTGGTAGTCAGTCTTCATCGCCTAGTCCTTCCACATTCCAAGTACGGTTTTACGGATATCGGTAATCGCTTTCGCAGCGATTTTTTTATCCTGAGCATCCGGTGCTATTTTCGGATAGTGCACTCGGTTTAAGTGTTCACACAACGAGTCCGTCATAAAACGGCTCTTGCCTCCATACACATGCTTATCACCCCAACTCTGTTGCTCAGGTACCCAATATTTCATCGGCTGCATGAGATGCAGTTCTTGCTTAGCACGCGTCATGGCTACATACAGTAAGCGTCTTTCTTCTTCTAACGCTCGTTTGTCGCCCACTGCATATTCATTAGGGAAGTTGCCATCAGCGACATTGAGAACATAAACATTTTGCCACTCTTGCCCTTTCGCACTGTGTACCGTGGAGAGAATTAAAAAGTCATCATCGATTTTAGGGTTGCTTGCTAAATCACCAGTCGACTGCGGTGGGTCAAGAGTCAACTCAGTCAAGAACCGTTCACGCGTACTGTACTGACCGGAAATCATTACAAGCTGCTCGACATCACCCCAACGAACAAAATGGTCATCGTAATTCAGTTCTAATAATGGGCTATAGAGAGTTGCAAGAAGGCTCAATTGTTCTGCCCACGGTACAGCGTTACTGTTTATCGTGAGTAGAGATTCGACTAACGTTTTAAACTCCGCTCTTGCTGAGAACGGAACTTTACAGTCAGATAGTGCACTGAACTGATATTGATGCGCCTTTAAATGCTCGATGATATTGTTAGCGGTTTTCGGGCCAATACCAGCAAGCAATTTCAACACTCGAAAAGCAGATATGGTGTGTTTTGGATTATCAGCCCAGCGAAGAATAGAAAGAAGATCTTTAACATGAGCAGCTTCAAGAAACTTCAGGCCACCATGCTTAACATAAGGAATGTCACGGCGCGTTAACTCAAGTTCCAATCTGTCACTATGATAGCTAGAGCGAAACAGCACAGCTTGTCGTTTCAACTCAATGCCCTCTTCCCTCGCTCTTAGAATAGATTCAACGATATATTCCGCTTGCTTAGCGTCATCTTCCACTGTGACAAGTTGAGGCTTAGGCCCTTGTTTTCGCTCCGAATGTAGCTCAACTTTATAACCTTCTTGTCCTTCATTAAGTAGTTGATTGGATAAATCCAAAATACCTTGATGTGAGCGATAGTTGGTTGTGAGCGTAATGACTTTTGCAGGCGGAGAAAACTGTTGTGGAAATTCCAGAATGTTGTCGACACTCGCCGCTCGGAAGCCGTAGATGGATTGCGCATCATCACCGACCACGGTTAACCCTCTTCCATCAGGAAAGAAGGCTTTGAGCATGCCCGCCTGAAGTAAGTTGGTATCTTGGTATTCATCGACCAATATGAAATCGAATTGAGCTCGCACTTTATTTGCTATCTCTGGCACTTGAGCCATATGGAAGCAGTAAAGTAACAAATCATCGTAATCTAAACAGAATTGTTCCGCTTTCTGCTCCGCATACTGAGCAAACAAGATCTTGAGTTCAGAGCTCCACTCTACACAATGTGGGAAATATTGCGCGACAACCTCTTCGACAGCAGTTTGGCTATTCACGCAACGAGAATATATTTCTAAACAGGTTTTCTTTTTTGGAAAACGTCTATCGGTATTGGTAAAGCCAAGCTCAAACCGCAGCACATCCAACATATCCGCTGCGTCATTTCTATCCATAATGGTGAAATCACTTTCGAGGCCGATAAGGGCAGCATGTTCACGCAACAATCTTGCGGCGATAGAATGAAAAGTCCCCATCCAATCAAGCTTGACTGGGTGATATTGTTTACGCTGCTCATTAAGCTGCTGCTCTGCAATTCGATTCGCGCGAGAAGCCAGCTCAGCAGACGCCCTGCGAGCAAACGTCACCAACAAGATTTTCTCTGGCGGTACACCTTGAACTAATAGCTGAGCCGTTTTGTGAGCCAAGGTATTGGTCTTGCCCGTTCCCGCGCCAGCAATAATAAGTAGCGGTGAGTGGTTACTCGTATTGCCTGATTTTGGCATACCAAAATCGACGGCGAGCTGTTGTTGGTGATTAAGAGTGATGGGTTGTGCCATGGTGTGCTCATCTAACTATCTTGGACAGTATAAGATTAGCATGGATACTGTTTTTATATACAGTAAAATTATAAGTATGCGATCTATGTGGTACTCAACTGGACAAATGGTGAGTTCGTCCAGCTGAATAATAAGGCGTTAGATACTAGGTTGAACCTTCTTCATATCCAGCATAGGCAATGCCGGAAAGCCGTGCCATATTATGATTCCAAGTAGCAAGGTCGTGTTTGTTGAACTTACTCAAATCATCATGACCACAGGCTCTCGCCATCACTTGCATGAGTTCCACCGACGCCTCAAAGAAGTTTTTTAATTGATGGGATGCTTTTTCAACATTGAGTCGTTGCCTCAAATCGGCTTTTTGCGTCGCGATGCCCGCAGGGCAATTATTGGTGTTACACATTCTCGCAGCGACACAACCGATAGATTGCATTGCACTATTTGATATCGCGACCCCATCAGCACCTAATGCGAGTGCTTTAACGAAATCCATCGGTACACGAAGACCACCAGTGATAATCAGCGTAACCCTGCCACTCGCACCTTGCTGATCCAGATAACGCCGCGCTCTGGCTAGGGCTGGAATAGTTGGCACACTGATATGATCCCGGAACATTTCCGGAGCCGCCCCCGTCCCCCCACCTCGACCGTCGAGAATGATGTAATCCGCACTGGCATCAAGCGCAAACTGAATGTCCTCTTCAATATGGTTTGCACTCAATTTAAACCCAATAGGAATACCTCCCGTAACTTCTCTCACTCTGTCAGCGAATCGTCTGAAGTCTTCAGCCGTATTCAGATCTTTAAATGTCGGAGGAGAGATAGCGGGTTCTCCTTCAGGAATACCTCTAACTTGAGAAATTTTGCCGATATTCTTGTTACCGGGAAGATGGCCTCCGGTGCCAGTTTTCGCCCCTTGTCCGCCTTTGAAATGAAACGCTTGCACCGATTTGAGTTTACTTTCATCGTAGCCAAATCCTGCGCTCGCCAACTCATAGAAATAACGCGAGTTTGCCGCTTGCTCCTCTGGCAGCATCCCCCCTTCACCCGAACAAATACCTGTACCGGCTAACTCCGCCCCCGTTGCTAATGATACCTTTGCTTCTTCTGACAGAGCACCAAAACTCATGTCCGAAACAAATAAAGGAATGTTAAGCTTCAGCGGCTTCTTGGCCTTAGGTCCAATGACCAATTCAGTCCCAACGGCAACGTCTTCAAGTAGAGGTTTCGTAGCCATTTGAGCAACCATAACTTGTATGTCATCCCAGTGGGGTAACAAATGCCTAGGCACGCCCATTGACGTCATTGGGCCATGATGTCCAAGCTTAGACAGCCCTTCACGGGCAAGTTGATGTATGAGTTCGACTGTTGGTTCTTCTTTCGTTTTAACCGCAACGGGCCCATCACTCGCCTTTTGGCTCACACCAGGCCCTTCTTGACCAACTTGCTCATCACTGAACTGTTTGTGGGAGCCATCGCAATATGGAAGGTTTGCTGAGTGCTTGCAACGACACAAATACGCATCGCCCGATTTATCAGCACTGAAGCTTTGTGGTTTGAACTCCGTTCCTGCATGTGAACCGTCGCAGTAAGGTTGGTTTTTTGAACGTCCACAAGTGCAAAAGTAATGCTCTTGTCCACCTTCTAGCTCAACCTTTATCGGCTTGTTATCGGCAATTATTGGTTTGCTCATAATGCTTATCCTTGTTATCCACACTTTCTATGAAGGGGTAACGATAAGCATAGGTCAAAAAACCAACGATAAGATACGTCCAAAGAATCGACAGAGCATCACGTTGGAAACGTTAGAGCTGAGTATCACTCTTTACATATGTCGTAGAGAACTCATAACTATCGCAAATGTGCCTAGCCACTGAATATTCGAAGATTTGTCCGTTATCTAGATAGGCATTTTGGGCCACATTCACTAGATGTTCCCCTATAGGAACACTGAGGTAGTCCGCCTCTTCGACGTTAGCGTTGACAATCGTGATGCGTAAATTAGCGCTATGAATAGTAAGCTTCAGTTTGTCAGATATGTAGCCATATATCGAGTCTTTGACATGTTCGATAGCTAAGCTAGGGACAATTTTTGCTGACAGATAGATATACTCAACGATTGATGGCACGCCATCTAATACTCTGATTCGCGTTATGTCATAAACTGGATCGTCAACGTTGCATTTTAGTTTTTCCGCTATCAACGCGTTTGCGGGCACGGAACTGAATTTAATAACGCGAGTGTGAACAGTTTTACCTTTATCTTGGGCTCGTTTTTTGGTTCCAAGTAAGTGAGAGTCAGATACAGCATCAGGCTTTTGTTTAACGAATGAGCCAGCTCCGCGCTTACGTACTACCAGCCCTTCTTTCACTAGGAAGTCCATGGCTTTTTTGATGGTTATTTCACTGCATTCAAACTCCGCGGCCAACGATCTGCCATCTGGGAGCTTTTCCTCCGACGAGTACTCTCCAGAAAGAATACGTGTCTTCATTTCACTATAAATGCCCTGATATTTAATCATTTTTCAATGCCTATGCTATCCAATATACATCGGCAAATAACCTGCCTTTACTCTTTGCCCCAAGGGTACTTCCTTCTGTATCAAGAAACAAGCAACGATACAAAACCATATTTAATTTAGTCTAAACTTCATCATAAATCGCCAATAAAAGTGATCAAAATCACTATATTGAGCATATATATTTGTAAAACCATATGGTTTTAATAATATCACTTTAAAGAGATTAGTATTTAAAACTGGAGTAATCATGGCATTTCAAGAGAATTTCCTATGGGGCAGTGCGTCTGCGGCGTATCAGATTGAAGGCGCAGCTAACTTAGACGGTAAAGGTGACTCCATTTGGGACGTCTACTCTCGTGTACCTGGCAACACATTCAAAGACACCACGGGGGAAGTAGCGATCGACTTCTACCATAAGTACGAAGAAGATATTGAGTTGATGCGCGAAATGGGTTTAAAAGCTTATCGCTTTTCAGTCGCTTGGACTCGCATCATGCCTGATGGCCGTACTATTAATCCTAAAGGCATCGAGTTCTATCACAACGTTATTAATAAACTTATCGAATGTGGTATCACACCGATCCTAACAATCTACCACTGGGATCTTCCTCAAGCCCTACAAGATGAATACCAAGGTTGGGAAAGCCGTAAGATTCTGGCTGACTTTACCAAATATTGTGAAGTCCTGTTTACCGAGTACGGTGAAAAAGTACCGTACTGGGTTTGTATGAACGAGCAAAACATCTTTACTAGTCTTGGCTATGTTCAAAAAATCCATCCGCCAAAGGTTTCCGATTATCAGCGTTTTATTAATGCTAACCACATTGCAAGTCTTGCAAATGCTAATGCGGTAAAACGATTTAAGGAAATGGGCCTGCCGGGTCAGATCGGAGCGAGCTTCGCTTATAGTCCGACCTACTCTAAAACTGCTTCTCCAGAAGATGTTATCGCGGCTGAAAACGCACAAGAAATCCAAGATTTGCTTTGGATGGATGTCTACGCAAAAGGCGCATATCCAAAGATTGGCCTAAAGCTTCTAGAACGACTTGGTATTCATATCGACTTTCAAGATGGTGACAAAGAGCTGCTAAAAGCCGGTATCTGCGACTTCATGGGACTAAACTACTATCAGTCCGCTACGTTTGTAGCTCCAGAAAATAAGGCTGAGACCGCTCAAACAGGTAATGCTGCTCAAGTCTCTGTGGTTTCCGATGTTGCGGCTATCCCAACAGACAAATACTACGTACGCGCTGATAACGAACATCTAAAAATGACTGATTGGAACTGGGCCATTGATCCTGAGGGACTGCGCGTCGCCCTTCGCCGCATTACATCACGCTATAACCTTCCAATTCTTATTAGCGAAAACGGCCTTGGTGCTTATGACACACTAACGGAAGATGGCAAAGTTCATGATGACTACCGCATTGACTTTCTAAAAGCGCACGTAGAAGCAATTGGAGATGCGATTGACGATGGTTGTGAAGTTATTGGCTACTGTACTTGGTCTTATCAGGACTTGTTCAGTTGGTTAAACGGCTATGCGAAGCGTTATGGGTTCGTGTATGTTGACCGTGATGAAGAAAGCGAAAAAGAACTGAAACGCTACAAAAAAGACAGCTTCTACTGGTATCAAAAAGTCATTGAATCTAACGGTGAAACTCTTTAGTTTTCACGAAAAAGGTCTAGCTTGAGCTAGACCTTTTTATCATTACAACCAAGAATTTAGCTACGCCATGACTACTTAATTTCACCAAAGCGCTCTAAGTAAAGAATGGTGGCTGCAGTTCTTGAAGGAACTTGCAACTTTCTCAGCAAACTCTTCATGTGCACTTTAACCGTTGACTCAGAAATGAACAGTCGGTCGGCAATTTGCTTGTTTCTAAACCCTTTCGCTACCTCTTGAAGAATCTGCATTTCACGCTCAGTCAGTGTCGCGAAAACATCACTGGTATTGGCTCTCTCTTCAAGGTACTTCTCGATGGCAGAACTGAAAGCTTTATTGCCTGATGTCAGCCCACGAAGCAGTTCAATGATTTCATCTGGCTCGGTATCTTTAAGTAGATACCCATCAGCACCTGCTTTTACTAAGGCATCGATATCCGCTGGAATATCAGAGACGGTAAGAATGACAATGTGTCCCTGAAAGTCATCTTCTCTTAGTGCTTTGAGCGTATCCAAACCTGACATACCCTTCATATTAAGATCGAGTAAGATCAAGTCCGGTTCATGTTCTTTTGCCAACGCAATTGCATCCGAGCCATTGCTGGCTTCCGCAACAATCCCAAAATCGTCTTCAAAGCTGAGTAACTGTCCAATACCACGCCTCATTAAAGGGTGGTCGTCGACTAACATGACTTTACATTCGCTCACTTAGTGGCTCCTTACTTCTTTGAAACGTTAATACCACCTCACAACCATCGTTTTCGGCGGAATTTATAGCAAGTTCTGCATTAAGTCGAGCTGCACGCTCTTTCATAATGCTCATACCATAATGGTCTAATTTCTGTATATTTTGGTCGAACCCTACACCATCGTCTTTTATTTTAACAGTAACAAGGGCATTTTCATCTTCGAAACAAGTCACTTTTATAAATGAGGCCTGTGCGTGCTTCATCGCATTAAGTACGGCCTCACGAATAAGTTGTAAGATATGGACTTGTTCGTTTGCTCCTAACTCCAAAGACGACATTTGATTATCGAGTTCTATCTCAGCCTCAGTTTGTTCATCCAATTGATGAAGCATCTCAGTAATTGCTTCACCAAACGTCCCTTCTTTAATCGATAGTCGGAAAGTCGTCAGCAATTCTCGCAACTGAACGTAGGCGTTATCCAATCCCTCACGTATGTCATTCAACACTAGTTGAGAGCGACTTGATGACGAGTCAGTTAATTCCTTAGAAATAGAACGGTTTAGTAGTGTAACCTGAATTTTTAAGTAAGACAGTGACTGAGCGAGTGAATCGTGAAGCTCTCTGGCAATCGTCGCCCGCTCTTCCATTAATATAATCTGTTCGGTTTGACGTTGAGCTTTGTTGTAGTATATCGCTCGCGATAAAATTTGAACGAAGTTATCTATTAATTTTTCATCTGGACAAGGCAAGCCTACTTGATATCTGAGTTGGCCCAGTTCTTCACCATCCAAGTGCAATGGCCTTACCCTTTCCGCTTTCCCATTGAAAGTACCTTCCGTAGCAATCCAAGGATTACCTTCCACCTCAGAAACTTTTATTTCTACCGCTGAAATACCTTCAACACTGTAGATATAAGTTAATATGGCTCGGAAGTTCTCATGGGAAATTCGTGTTGCTGTTAGTTCTTGTGACGATTGATAAAGCACTTGCAGTGATTGGTGTGCATGTTGAAGCTTATGGGTTTTTTCATTTACCGCTTGTTCTAATCCACGATATAACTTGCCAAGATCTTTGGCCATATTTCTAAATGCGTTACCTAAGATCCCGAGTTCATTGTCAGAACGAACATCAACCTCAACATCAAACGAACGGTTTTGAATCTGTTCACTGGCAGAAATTAGCTGCCCCAAAGGTCGAACAATTTGCTTTCTTACAAACAGTACGACATACACGGCCACCAGTAGAATTCCGCCCAAACCAACTCCGCCAGCCCATGCCAAACGGATTAACTTGTTTTCGGAATGCTCTTGAAGCTCCAATACAAATAAGTCTATACGGTCCACAAAATCAGCGACTAGCAATAGATACTGTTCTCTATCATCACTGGACAGTACAGATTTGAGTTCATGCCAACGGATAATGAGATTGTAATAATCCTGCGTGATTTTCTCAGGTACATCCCATGACTGCAGGGCTTTCATTGAAGGAGAATAAAGGGAACGCTCAAACTGCTCGACATGTAAATAATAGAGTGGCGAATCTGATTGCATATCATAGGCTAATCGATAACTCTGCATTCGCATCGAACCGGAAACGTTGACGGCCTCAGCATCGTTTAAACTAGATGCTAACGTCAAAATAGCAAAGTTCGTTGTTGCTAAGGAAAGCAACAAGATGAGTATCATTGCTTTCGCTATTGTGCCGGTTACAGATTTATTCGGCTTCTTCATGACTCACTAATCTCACTTCACTTGTTTCAATCTATTCATAAGTACCGAAAACCGGACTCACACTATCGCTATCTATTGTCGGTAATTTATTGATCCAAAACAAGGATGGCCCCTATTTAACCCCTAAGAGGTATTTATCCAATTATGTCCAAACTTACAATTTATATGAATGTAAATTAAAGATTGTTAACAGATTTTTTGAACTAGACTTTTTGTAGACAGTTTTTATTGGTGAGATGAATGGTTGATATTTCCAAGCGTCGCTTTTTCACAAGAAAGCAGATCAATACTAAGCAAGCTAGGCTCCCTTGGGTAAAGGATTTAGCAACGTTCACTGACCAATGCACTCGTTGTGGTAAATGCATTAACGTGTGTGAAACGCAAATTATCAAGAGCGGTGATGGTGGCTATCCTGCGGTCAACTTCTCAATTGATGAATGTACGTTTTGTTACAAGTGTGCAGAAATCTGTCCAGAGCCTATATTTAATGATAGGGACGCCACACCTTGGAACGCAAAAGCAGAGATCGACACTCAGTGTTTAGCGCAAAACAACATCGAGTGCCGTAGTTGTGGTGATAGTTGTGAAACTATGGCTATCACTTTCAAGTTAAGAGTGGGCGGTGTCGCTTTACCCCAATTAGAGTTAGGGGACTGTAACGGATGTGGAGCATGTGTTTCTGTATGTCCGAGTTCTTCTATCTCGGTGAGTAATGTCTAGTTCGAAGCAAAATTAAAATAAAACAAGAGAAAAAGATTTATGTCACTAAACGAAGTGCACATTTCTAGTTTGGTAGTACATTGCAAGGCTGAGCACCTTGCAGAAATCAAAGCGCAAATCGAACAATTCGATAACGCGGAGATCTACGGAGACAGCGAGGACGGCAAGATTATTGTTGTTCTGGAAACCGAGAATCAGGGTTTCGTCACCGACACAATTGACGCTATCAACAACCTACCGAATGTCCTTAACGCGGCCTTGGTTTATCACCAAATCGAGCACGGGTTAGATGACGATGAAAATAACACTGGAAGTAACCATTCCCAATTAGAGGGTGAAGTATGAAAATGACAAGACGTGCGTTTGTGAAAGCAAACGCAGCGGCATCAGCGGCAGCGGTAGCGGGTATTACCCTTCCTGCATCGGCTACCAACCTGATTGCTAGCTCCGACCAAACAAAAATTACCTGGGATAAAGCTCCTTGTCGTTTCTGTGGTACAGGCTGTTCTGTACTGGTAGGGACGCAAAACGGTAAAGTTGTTGCAACCCAAGGTGACCCAGAGGCGCCAGTAAACAAGGGTCTAAACTGTATCAAGGGTTACTTCCTCTCTAAGATTATGTACGGAAATGACCGTCTAACTCAGCCACTACTTCGTATGAAAGATGGCAAATTTGATAAAGACGGCGACTTCACTCCAATTTCTTGGGACCAAGCGTTCGATATTATGGCTGAGAAGTGGAAAGCTTCACTAAAAGCGAAAGGCCCAACAAGTATCGGTATGTTTGGCTCAGGCCAATGGACCGTTATGGAAGGTTATGCTGCAGCTAAGATGATGAAAGCGGGCTTCCGTTCAAACAACATTGACCCTAACGCACGTCACTGTATGGCGTCAGCGGTAGTTGGTTTCATGCGTGCTTTTGGTATCGATGAGCCAATGGGTTGTTACGACGACTTCGAAAATGCGGACGCGTTCGTACTTTGGGGTTCGAACATGGCAGAAATGCACCCAGTTCTTTGGACTCGTATCACTGACCGTCGCTTAAGCCACCCACATGTTCGTGTAAACGTACTTTCTACGTACTACCATCGTTCGTTTGAGCTTGCTGACCACGGTTACATTTTCAACCCTCAGTCTGACCTTGCTATTGCAAACTTTATCGCGAACTACATCATTCAAAACGATGCAGTGAACTGGGATTTTGTTAACAAGCACACCAACTTCAAGCAAGCTGAAACTGATATCGGTTACGGTCTGCGTGACGATGATCCACTGCAAAAAGCAGCGGCTCACCCGAACTCAGGCAAAATGTCAGACATTACGTTTGAACAATACAAAGCCTCTGTCGCACCTTACACTGTAGAAAAAGCTTCTGAAATATCTGGTGTTGAACCAGAGAAGTTGATTGAGCTTGCTAAGCAATATGCTGATCCAAACGTTAAGGTTATGTCTCTTTGGACTATGGGTATGAACCAACATACTCGTGGTGTATGGATGAACGGTCTAGTTTATAACATCCACCTACTAACCGGTAAGATCGCAACTCCGGGTAACAGCCCATTCTCACTAACAGGCCAGCCATCAGCATGTGGTACAGCCCGTGAAGTTGGTACCTTTGCGCACCGTCTACCAGCAGACATGGTTGTAGCAAATCCTAAGCACCGTGCGATTGCTGAGAAAGAGTGGAAGCTTCCAGAAGGGACTATTCCACCAAAACCAGGCTTCCATGCAGTGTTGCAAGATCGAATGCTACACGATGGCGTATTGAACTGCTATTGGATTCAATGTAACAACAACCTGCAAGCAGGTCCGAATATTAACGAAGAACGTCTTCCTGGTTACCGTAACCCTGAAAACTTCATTGTTTGTTCTGACCCTTATCCTACAGCGACTGCACAAGCGGCTGATTTGATTCTTCCTACCGCAATGTGGATCGAAAAAGAAGGCGCTTACGGAAACGCAGAGCGTCGCACTCAAGCTTGGTATCAACAAGTTGAGACGGTTGGAGAAGCTAAGTCTGACCTATGGCAGGTAATGGAGTTCTCGAAACGCTTCAAGATGGAAGAAGTTTGGCCAGAAGAGTTACTCGCGAAAGCGCCAGAGTACCGCGGTAAAACCATGTACGACATGCTGTTCAAGAACGGCCAAGTTGATAAGTACCCTATCGAAGAAGCTCGTGAGCTTAACGATGATGCTCACCACTTCGGCTACTACGTTCAAAAAGGCCTGTTCGAAGAGTACGCGGCATTTGGTCGTGGTCATGGTCACGATTTGGCTCCATACGATGTTTATCATCAAGTTCGTGGTCTACGTTGGCCGGTTGTTGATGGCAAAGAAACATTGTGGCGTTACAAAGAAGGCTCAGATCCATATGCGAAAGCAGGTTCTGGTTGGGACTTCTATGGTAAACCAGACGGTAAAGCTCTGATTATTTCAGCACCGTATGAAGCGCCACCAGAAGTGCCAGATGAAGAATTCGACCTATGGCTATGTACTGGCCGTGTTCTTGAGCACTGGCATACAGGTACTATGACTCGCCGTGTACCTGAACTGTACAAAGCCGTGCCAGATGCAGTGTGTTATATCCACCCTGAAGATGCTAAGTCTCGTGGCCTTCGCCGTGGTGATGAAGTAGTGATGGCTAATAAACGTGGTGAAGTACGTGTACGTGTTGAGACTCGTGGCCGTAACCGTCCGCCAAAAGGTTTGGTATTCGTACCATTCTTCGATGCTCGTATCCTAATCAACAAGTTGATTCTTGATGCGACTGACCCTCTGTCTAAACAGACAGACTTCAAGAAGTGCCCTGTGAAGATCACGAAAGTGGCTTAACAGAGACAATATTGAAACGTGGCTGCTTCAATAGAAGTGGTCACCGAAGAATTAGCCTTAAGGCGGAGATAACAAAATGAAAAAACTGATTGTCGCTATTCTCTCTGTTGGTGCACTGATTGCAGGTGTTGCGCAAGCAGAATTGAATAATCCGGGTGGAACTGGTGGTCTAGATTCACTTCGTGGTAGTAGTAACCTTGAAGACACACGCCCAGCGGATGACTTCAAACATATTCCTAAAGACCAAGTGATTGAGAGTGATTACGTGTATCAGCCTCCACTGATCCCTCATCAAATTCGCAACTATGAAGTATCGCTTAACGCAAACAAATGCTTGGCTTGCCATAGCTGGAAAAACGCGAAAGAAGCAGGTGCGACTAAAATCAGCGTAACTCACTATATGAACCGTGAAGATGCTGTTTTAGCGGACGTTTCCCCTCGTCGTTATTTCTGCTTGCAGTGCCACGTTCCTCAGGTTGATGCACAACCGCTAGTAGGTAACGAGTTTGAGCGCGTAGATTCATTGCGTACTGAATAGCCACGAAGTATTAAGAGAGGCTATATATGAAATTTCTTAAAGCGTTTTGGACTCGTTTAAAGTCACCAAGTAAAGCAGCAGCTGGTGTTGTGCTATTCCTTGGTTTCGCCGGCGGTCTGCTATTTTGGGGTGCTTTCAACACGGGTATGGAAGCAACGAATACTGAAGAATTCTGTTCTGGATGTCACGCACCAATTGTTGCTGAAATCCAAGAGACAATTCACTATTCGAACCGCTCTGGTGTTCGTGCAATCTGCTCTGACTGTCACGTTCCTCACAACTGGACAGACAAAATTGTTCGTAAGGTTCAAGCTTCGAAAGAGTTGTTTGCACATTATGTGTTGAAAACCATCGATACTCCTGAGAAGTTCCAAGCACGACGTGGACACCTAGCTGAACGAGAATGGGCTCGACTCAAAGCTAATGACTCCCTTGAGTGTCGTAACTGTCATGAATTTGATTACATGGACTTTTCCGAGCAAGGCCCACGAAGCGTGCAGCAGCACTCTACTGCATTAGCGTCTGGCGATAAAACTTGTGTTGATTGCCACAAAGGTATCGCACACAAACTGCCTGATATGAAAGGTGTAGAAGGCTGGCAATAAGGAGCACTGAATGAGTACATTAGAATCGGTGATTTGGCACGTACTAGGTTATGCTGCAATGCCAGTCATCATTTTGTCGGGATTCGTTGGAGTCGCAGCCGTTTCGATATGGTTGCTGTCTCTCGGTAAAGACAAACAGCAATAAAGCTTTTAGCCCCGCTCATGCGGGGCTTTTTATTTTTCCCCTCTTAACCACATGATTTCTACTATAGTTAATTTACTCCAATAAAATGAAACAAATAGAGTAGAATCAGCTTATTAAAGCTCACGCTATCCCTCTGTTGTAGAAAGTGTCAGTGGTCATGTCCAAGAAAAACAAAACATCTAGCAAACTCTCCATACGCCGTGTTGTAGCGTTACTGTTTACTCTCGCTATCACAGCTACAGCCTTAATTTCGGCTACCGTCATTTATTCACTGACTAAAGAACGCGAAGTCAACCATGCCTTAGCGAACTATCAGTTGATTTCGTCATTGGTCTCACAGCGATTGGAACAGATCGATCAAGTCGGAGAGCAGTCTGCGGTTCAACTGGGATACCTACTGAGTACCCAGTTAAGCGAAAAGAGTCCTTCGGAACTAATTGAGCTGTTTGGAGCCACATTTCTCGGTAACCCATTTATCCATAGCATTTATATCGGATTTGATAATGATGACTTTCTTCAACTCATCAACCTGAAACCTAAATACATCTCCGATAAATTGAACCTACTTGAAGGCGAATCTTGGATGGTTATCGAACATTCCAATGATATCGACGGAAAGCGGGTCAAGCGCACACGATTCTACTTCGATAATTTTGAACTCAGTAGAGAGCAAGAAGAAGTCAGTATTTTTTACCCAACACAAAGGGGATGGTACACACGAGCCTCTGAAGAAGAGGTCTATAAAACCACACCTTATCTCTTTCACAACCTACGAGTCACTGGCCAGACATTTTCTCGTAAGATACCGAGCCTCAACGCTGTCATTGGCGTCGATATTGCTCTCGCTTCACTAAATGAACACTTTGAAGATAGCTTGTCTGATAATGTCGCGCTGGAGGGAGCAGATGCTTACATAACGGATGGTGAGGGTCGGATTATTGGCACCAATACTATATTAGACACGGCAAATAGCCAGCCCTTCATCGATAAAATGCCACTAACAAATACACAGCTTGATCTTGTTATCAACTCACCGGTGCTCAAAGTATCAAATCAATTAGATTGGGAGCCTATCGATTTTACTGTGGTTGGCAATCCGGACGGACTTGCCATCGACTTATTCACGCTAATCTCTGATGCCACCGGACTACAGTTTGAGTACATCAATGGTCGAAGTTGGCAGGAACTCGTTAACGACTTTCGTCTGGGCAAAATTGATATTCTGCAATCTATTGCTAGTGATAGTAATGTCTCTGACCACAGTATCGAAAGTGACATCCTATATTCTCTTGAGTACGCCATTGCTACGCATAAAAGCGCACCACATATAGCATCGTGGGATGACCTCAAAGGCAGAACAGTCGGCTTCCTTGGTGGTTGGTCTATTGTCGAGCAGTTGAGAAAAGATTACCCAAGTATTACCGTTTATGCCTACGATACTTATGATGAAGCGTTTGAAGATGTACAGACCCAGAAAATTGTAGGTATTGTTGATGTTGCACCTGTAATCAAAAGTAAAGTCGAAAAACTAATTAACTATTACTTGAAGACTCAGTCGTTAAAAAAACATCCAGCTTTTCCAACTGACTTCGTTTTTATTGCTAATGAGCAGCTTAAGCCGTACATAGAACTGATTAATCAAGCGCTAACCTATCTTGATCAGGAGAAAGTGCGTACCGTGTTAGCAGACAAATGGCTGAATAGCGACCAACACCACACTAGCCATATTCCTTCAAATCGGCTGCTATCTATGCTGGAAGATCCAAGTTTCCATGAAAAGATCTCCTCTGTCGATATGAAGGGACAAAAGCACTTTGTTTATATCACTGAAGTTAACGACACACCCCAAGAATATTTCGTACTCACCATACCGGAAAAGAAACTTCTAGGTAGTGCCTATCAGTACATTATCAATAGCTCTCTCTGGACCTTAGCGGCACTCGTTATCATGATTCCTCTTGTGTGGCGTATCAGCACTCCGATGTCCAGTCCGATTAAGAAATTACTCCTGCAAACCAAGCGAATTAAACACCGCCAATATAATAAAGTGAAGGCGTTCAACAGTTCTGTGCGGGAGGTGAATGAGTTATCTCATGCTATCTATGATATGTCGCAGTCTTTAGATGCATTTCAGCGCTCGCAGGATGCATTTATTGAGGCAATCATTCAGCTTATCGCGCGTGCCGTCGATGAGAAATCGCCTTACACAGGCGCACACTGTTTACGAGTCCCTGAGCTTGCGTTCCTCCTTAGCGACGCTGCAGAGCAATCGAACGACGGCATCTTTGAATCATTTGAGTTTGAAAACGAAGCCAAACGCAGAGAATTTCGCATTGCTGCTTGGTTGCACGATTGCGGAAAAATCACCACACCAGAGTATGTGGTCGATAAAGGAACCAAATTGGAAACTAACTATAACCGAATTCATGAAATTCGAACTCGATTTGAAGTGTTATGGCGCGATGCTGAAATTACAGCGCTAAACATTCAGTTAGAGCAGCCAAACTTGGCCACTGATGCGAAACAGAACCTAAAACAACGTCAAGAAGAACTCCTAGAGCAGTTTAGCTTCATTGCACAATTAAATGTTGGAAACGAGTTTATTAATGAGCAAGACAAAGTTCGCATTGTCGAAATAGGCAAACAAACCTGGACCAGCCACTTTGACCGTTACCTTGGTTTGTCACCGTTAGAAGAACAACGTCTATCTGCAGAAACGAGGTCGCCTGCTTGCGAGCCACTACTTAGCGATAGACCAGAGCATATCATCACTCGCTCTGCAGACTACGAGCTAGATGAACAGCTAGGCATCAATATGAACGTTCCTGAACACCTATATAACCTTGGCGAGATCTATAATCTCTCCATTTCAAGAGGAACATTGACGCAAGAAGAGCGCTTTAAAATTAACGAGCATATGATTGCTGGTATCAAGATGCTGAGCAGTATCCCTTTTCCTGAAGATCTCAAAAACGTGGAACGAATTGCTACCACTCACCATGAAACAATGAGAGGAGATGGCTACCCTAGACGTTTAACCGGGGACAAGTTGTCAATCCCAGAGCGTATCTTAGCCGTTGCGGATATTTTTGAGGCACTTACAGCTGCAGATAGACCTTACAAGAAAGCTAAAACCATCAGTGAGTCTTTGGATATTTTACATAAGATGGCTCTGGAAGAGCACGTTGACATGGAAGTATTCCAGTTATTTATTAAGAGTCGCGTATACATGACGTACTCGAAGCGATTCCTGGCCCCTACGCAGATTGATGAGGTGGATGAAAGTAAGTATCTCAGTTAAGAAACTTAACTGAGAACCAAAGAAAAAACCGCCAAATACTGGCGGTTTTTCGTATGCAATTACAAAAACTTTCTAAGGTGCTGTATCTATTTCTATCGGTTGGTAATGTTTCGATTCTAAGTGCAACCATTCTGGAATAACGGTACCCATTGAGATTGATGACCAAGTGCCGGAGAAAATACCAATAAACATTGCCGTAGCGAAGCCTTGCAATGCATCACCGCCCAATAACCAAAGTGCAGCAACGGTAATCAGAGTAGTACCAGAAGTCACCATTGTTCTCGCAAACGTCGCTATAACTGCTTGGTCACTTACATCAGCAGTTTGCTCATTTGGACGCAACTTCAGGATTTCACGAATACGGTCGGCAATAATAATCGAGTCATTGAGCGAGTAGCCCAAGATGGCTAAGATCGCAGCGAAAACCGTGAGGTTAAACTCCATCTGAGTCAACGCAAAAAAGCCCAACACTAAAATGACATCATGCAGAAGTGCCGCTAATGCGCCACTAGCCAAACGCCATTCGAATCGGAAGCTCAAGTAGCCTAAGATACAAAGCAAACAAACTAACAGCGCCAAACCGCCTTGGTCATAAAGGTCTTGACCAACCTGAGCACCAACAATACTGTCACTGACAATGGTAGAACCTGGATATGCCTTTAGCAGCGTTTCTTTGAACTCATTGTGTTTCGCTGCACCTTGGTCTGCAGCATAACGAATAGTCCAGCGCCCTTCTTCTCCTGACTGGGTAACTGTAATGCCATCGCCTAAAACGGGTTCTAGTGTCTGTTTCAGTTCATTTTGGCTGGTATTTGATGCCAGTTGCACCTCTGATACAACGCCACCGGTAAAATCCAAACCGAAGTTCAATCCTCTCATTCCAACGGCGATGATCGAAATCACGACCAAAGCAATGGAAAGCACATTAGTAAAATATCGAATGGAACGAATATTAGTTTTAAAGAAGTTTTTCATGATTAAACCCTCACCTCACGACGAGTGTCTCGTCCCCACTTCAAATTAATAATTGCACGCGATGCGAAAATGCCCGTGAACATGCTTGTTAGCAGACCAAGGCCTAGCGTTAATGCGAACCCTTGAATCGGACCATTACCAATGGCATATAGAATAACCGCCGTAATCATGGTGGTGATATTTGCATCCATAATGGTTGCCACTGCAGAGTTGAAACCCTGGTCTATTGCTTGAGCAAAGCTACGCCCTTCCGCCAATTTATCTCTGATACGTTCAAAAATAAGTACATTGGTATCTACCGCCATACCGACTGTAAGTACTAAACCAGCAATACCCGGAAGCGTTAAGATGGCACCTGGCACCAGTGCTATTAGACCTAATAAACAGCTCATATTCAGCACCAACGCCACATTGGCTACCCAACCTAATCGACGATACCAAAGCGCCATAAAGGTCAGAGTTAGTCCCATGCCTAATGCTAAAGCTGCAAAACCATTTTGGATATTTTCCGCACCGAGAGATGCGCCAATAGTACGCTCTTCAACAATGGTCACAGGCGCTGTCAGAGAGCCGGCACGAAGTAGCAGAGCTAGTTGCTGAGCTTCTTCCAAGTTACCCGAACCTGTAATACGGAACTGACTACCCAATTGGGATTGAATGGTTGCCACACTGATGACTTTTTCATTGCGCTGAGTTTCACCTCGTGCATCCACACCGTACTCGCGATAGACCGTCGCCATTGGCTTACCGATGTGCGTTGCAGAGAAATCGCTCATCATTTTGCCACCAGCATGGTCGAGGGAGATATCAACCTCAGGGCGATGCATTTGGTCAAAACCTACGCGAGCATTAACAATGTGCTCACCCGTCAATACTGGCTTCTTCACCAAAGTAACCGGTTTGCCTTGTTCGTCTTTCACTTTAAGCGTAGACACCGGGTTTGATGACGTGCTGACTTCATGGAAAGCCAAACTCGCAGTAGCACCAATCACGCGTTTTGCCAATGATGGGTCTTGAACACCTGGAAGTTCGATACGAATACCTGATTCGCCTTGACGCTGAACCATTGCTTCCGTGATACCTAATTCTTCAATACGCTGGCGCATGATTTTTAGGTTTTGCTGCATGGTTAGATTTTGGAAATCTGCATAGTTCTGAGCTTTCATCTTAATAGATAGCTCATCCCCTTCTCCCTTCGCTTGCCATTCTGGGTAGTTAGCATTCACAAATTTACGAACAGCAATCTCACCTTCGCTGTCTTTTGAAGTAACACGAATACCCGTATCAGTGTCAGGGCGTACTTGTACACCGAAGATACGTTCTTTACGCAAGTCTTGCTTAATCTCATCGACCACTGCATCACGCTGCTCAGAAACCGCCTGGTCTACGTCAACGTTCAATAAGAATTGAACGCCACCTCGTAAGTCCAAACCAAGTTTAATTGGGGTAAAGCCCATCGTTTGGAGCCATTCGGGTGCGACTGATGTGTAAGAGTAGGACATGCTGTCATCCTTACCCACCCACTCCCCAAGGGCATTTCGAGCCTTGGTTTGCTCCGCTTCATTGTCAAATACAAGTTGAGCGACATTGCTTTCCATGCTGACCGACTCTGGTTTGATACCGTCATCATGAAGCAAGGAATTGATTTTGAATACCGAGTTTAAATGCTCGTTGTGCTCGCTCACTTTCAGCTCAATAGCAGGCTTCTCGCCGTACCAAGACGGTAGTGCACTAAGAGTCAAGACCACACAGGTCACGACAAGAACGATATATTTCCAAGTAGAGTATTTGTTTAATACTGCTCTCGGTTGAGGCTTTTTACGCATAGTTTTCCCTCAGCGTTATGCTGAACTTTTAATACAGATAAGCACACCTACTATTCTCCAAGTATTACATTGGAGTAGAGGTGGATAGATTTATGGTTGAAAACGGACTATGCGTATTGGGTATTCAGGAAAACGTAGAGCGTGTTGCCATCTTTCCAACCACTGATACGGTGGTTGCTTTGGACATAATTAAGGAAGAAAGGGGTTATCAGCGCTTCATTAACGGCAGCACTGCGTAACTCTTGTTGGCCATTACAACTGTAATCGAACACCACACTATAAGTAGGCGTTTCTAATTCATGGTTCTCATTGTTGTTACCAGTCCAACGCCAGACGGTGAGTATCGCCTTAGCATCGTGGTCGCCAAATGACTTTGATTTCGGCTTTTGAGGAGTTGGGTTTTGTCTGGTTGTCTGGCCAAGTCTGGTTGAAACACCAAGTGAAGCTTGATCTTCCCATAGAGAAATACCAGAAGATGAGTTCTGTGGATTTGCCGATTCAGACGCAGCAACACCTAGCGGAGCGAAAAACGCAACAACCAGAGAAACGATAAACTGCAAATAGAACTTAGACAAAAAACTAGCCTCATGACACCAAGATCTGCATTATCTGCCTATGTTGCCTCAAAGACAAATAAAAAATACTAAATCGAATATTAGAAACCGTTTACTTCATGTTGAGGTAATAAATGTCGCAAACTATAGTCAAAGAGTAACGATAGAAAGGAATGACAATGGAACTGTCACAAAATGAAAAATTGACCTTAGTAAAGTACGCATTAAACGTACTCGATGGATGGGGTGCATCTAATTTACAGACAGAAGCCATTTTAGAAATTTCGCCTGAGCAGCATGCTCGCTTAAAAGTTACGCCTGCCACTGTCCCTATTGGTCCTTCAACACTTGAGCGTGTTCACTTAGTGGTTGAAATTGATGGCCTACTGCGTAACGCGTTCGAAAGCTCTCATTTCATCAACAACTTCATTAATGTCAGAAACACTGCCAAAAACTTAAACGGTTACGCGCCCATAGAGCATATCGAGAGAGGCGACCTCACCGCTCTTAAGCGCCTCAAACAGTATGCTAAAGAGATGGCTCGTAATGCAGAACGGGAACAGGACGACTATTAAACTATTGGTGGTAATATTCTTATCACAGCAGATTAAAATAACTCTCCTGTCGCGACATTCAAATAAACTTTATTCTCCGATTCAATCCCACCACAGTAGGTAAAATAAACACTGTCTTGATGATTGATCGATTTTACCCAACCACTTAGTTCTTCAAAATCAGACAATCGACATCGCTTTTGCTTCACCAGTTTAGTGGAAGCATCAAAGAATTTTTCTTGATAGAGCATAAAGTCGTCACTGCCTTCGATGTAGTCCGTTAAGACATTTAACCAACGCTCGCCACTCAGGTTAACCTCTTTAGTCACTAGGTGCTTTGTATTTACCCACTGAGATATTTCTTCCGCCCCTTCCCCGAGTTGATAAATAGGCGCGATGCGTATCCACTCACCCTCTCTCTCAAGAACTTTCAACTTTTCACCATAGTACGCCACACCATCAGGTGCAGAGGCGAGATCGGGTTGAGTAAGGACGTTCTCGAATGATCTCGCCACAAAATAGTATTCTGGTAAAGGAGGCGGACTGGGTTGTTCAACAACAATGTCAGAAGGCGAATCATCGCTTGTATTCTGTAAATCAGGATGTGTTCGAGGCACAATCGCTTCTGTCTCATCTTGATTGAAATAGCCCAGATAATAAGCAATACCAAGACCAGCTAATACTAGCGTTACGACAGCTAATACAATAACCACTACCTTTTTCACAACTGACCCATTTTATCTAATGCTTGTTATTCGTTATCGGCAACAAGGGCGAATAATTAACTCAGGATTCTAGCAGATAATCACACTTCGCTAAATTCGCGCTTTAAATCATCCAGCAATACATATAAATACATTCATTAAGTTAATGAATGTGCTAGTATTTCTGCAATGTTTACTTCGTCTGTATTTACTGCAACAGAACGACTATATTTCAATCAATAGAGCACCGAGCGCTGGTTTGCGCTCCCCATTACTTAATGTAATGTAGAGCAACTAAGCTGGTCGATTAGGGTATACCTAAGTCAGTGATTAAACTCGATTTCAAGATCAAATCGACTAGTATAGGTTTAGCACTATTGTGTAAGGGTTAGTTATTAATGCGCTTAAAGTTGTTATTAGGACTACTGATTTCTCAGTTTGTATTTGGCATTACTATCGTCAGTGCCAATACTAACGCAAGGAACAGTATAGAGGATGGTAAAACATTCACTATAGGGGTACTCAGTAGCAAAGCCCGAAAGCATATTGGTTTCTCTGCGCCACTTGCCAGGTACCTGGCTGACAATCTTCGTCAATATGGGTATACGAAAGCCGAGGTCAAGGTAACCAAATCGGCATTAGAGCTCGGACAATGGTTGGATTCTGGAGAAATAGATCTGGTATCTGAAACTCTGTTTGCTGCACTCGCTTTACAAAGCGAACATAATGGTGAAATTATTCTTCGACGTTGGAAAAAAGGTGAATTTGAATACCACACCGTGTTTTTTGCCCGCAAGGACAGCGATATCAATTCATTGTCCGATCTAACCGGGAAAACTATTGCTTTAGAAGACCAAAGCTCGACCTCCGGGTTTTACTTGCCGATGAAAACACTGAGTGAACATCATCTAGCCCCAACACGTTTCGCGAGCTCCTTTACTCCAGTTCTAAAAGATAAAGTTGGTGTCGTACTGACAGGAGACGTTCTTCGTAAAGCAGATGAAATCTCGTTATCAACCTGGGTCTATCGTTCTCAAGTAGATGCGGCCGCTTTCTCTAATGCTAATTGGGACGATTTGGGAGATATGCCTCAACATATAAAGTCGACCATGAAAATTTTCTATCGTACAGAAAGTGTTCCTCGTAGTGTCATGGTTATCAGAAACGACCTACCAACAGAGGTAAAACAGACCGTTAAAGATACATTGCTCAACGCAGACTCGGATCCGATGGGCGCTGCTGCACTTGCACAGTTTCAGAAAACGGCAAAGTTTGATGAGATACCTGCATCCCAGCTCACATTATTTCCACAATACAACGCCGCTCGTCTTCAAGTCGAAGAAGCATGGTTCAACTGATTTAGGGTAATTGAATGAAGTTGAGACTACGACTACAAGGACAATACATGCTAGTGACATTTGCACTAGCCGTTGTCATGACGTTGACCAGCGCAGGTATTCATATATGGCTTTCCTCCGCGCAATCGAGCCGACTGCTTAACGAGTTAACCGTTCAAAATAGCAAGACCTTTCGAGCCGAGTTGAGTAAACGCGCTGATCAAATGTCAAGCTATCTGTCAGATGCGATGTTTGATCCTCTTTATATGTATAACCAGGAAGAGGCCAGCTACCTCATTAAGCCAATCACCCAACTAGGTGAAGTTAAACGTCTGGTCATCTTCGATAAACAGGGGCGAATATTTCATGATGGGGATGAATCACTGGAAAATATCGGTAAGCCTTTCCCTTACCCCAACCAGATTAGCAGCGTACTACGTTATGGCAGCTCAATTCAGTCCTTCGGACCTGATAGCCTAACTGTTTTCCGTCCAATCGCAGCAGCGGACCAAGTAATTGGCGGTGTTTTTATCGAGCTATCACTCGATAAGGTTCAAAAGGACATTGATTCAGTAACAACTCTAATAAAGGCCATCGATCGACGCTCTAAAGAAGAACTGTACATCGGCGTGGCACTAGCCGCCGTATTACTACTGACTATCTCGGCTATCATCGCAACCATTATTTCTCGCCGTTGGAGTAAACCTCTCATTAAGCTTACCGAGCAAACTGACGCCATAGGTCGAGGGGATTTTACTCGCGCGGAGAACATCACTGCGGTTGATAGACAGGATGAGATTGGGGATTTGAGTATTGCCGTACGTTCAATGGCAACCAAACTCGAGCAGCGCACGCAAAAGATCACTCACCTAGCCTATCACGATGCGTTAACAGAACTGCCTAACCGCACACGCTTTATACAGCATCTGCAGAGCACAATTAAGTCTTATCCAGCGACTTCATTTTCGGTGCTGTTTCTCGATTTAGATGAATTCAAGGTAGTCAATGACAATTACGGTCATGATAGTGGTGACTTTTTACTGATAAGGCTGGCTGAAAAACTCAGTTTATGTGCCCGTGACATTACCAATGACCATCCACTGACCATGATTTCTCGTATCGGTGGTGATGAGTTTTTAATGCTTATTCCGCACTTAAAAACAACAGAGGATGTAGACGCCGTAATCAAAAAGATCTTTGTCGCGGTGCGCTCCCCTATTTTGATGGAAAATGAAGAGCTCGTTGTTGGAGGCAGTATAGGTGTCGCCAGATATCCGTATAACGGTAAAACCTCTGAAGATTTAATCAAAAACGCAGACATTGCCATGTATCGAGCCAAAGCTGATGGCAAGAACACTCATAAGGTCTTTACCCCTAAGATGTTCAAGTCTGTCGTACATCGTGCCAATATTGAACGAGAATTACGACGTTCACTGTCTGATTTGCAACAATTCGAACTTTGGTTCCAGCCATTGGTTTGCATAAAGACTGGACGGATACTTGGTGCTGAGTCTCTAGTTCGTTGGAGACATCCAACCTTAGGTATCGTTCCTCCTGTTGACTTCATCTCTATTGCAGAAGAAACAGCGATGATATTGCCATTAGGGCAATGGTTAATTGAAAGACTTTGTATTCAGCTACAACAATGGGCGCCTTACTTCGCACCTGATTTCCATGCGTCTATCAATATCTCGTCGAAGCAACTTTACAGACAGAATTTGGTGGAAATGTTTGCGTTTTATATGGAGAAGTATCAAGTTCCAGCCAAAGCAATTCGAATCGAAATTACAGAGAGCTTATTACTTCAGGACGAAGATGAGGCAGAACGTACGCTAAAAGCGATCCGTGAGAGTGGCATTGAAGTATGGTTAGATGACTTTGGTACTGGCTACTCGTCTTTAAGTTACCTGCGTAAGTTTACCGTAGACGGAATTAAGATTGACCGTTCCTTTGTTAGAGACATTATCACTGACCCTAAGGATCAACAATTGGTACAGGCCATGGTCGCTATGGCCAAAAACCTCGACTTACTTGTTGTTGCCGAAGGAATTGAGAAAATCGAACAGGCCGAAAAACTGTCGCAGTACGGCTGCCAGATTGGACAAGGGTATTACTACGATAAGCCAATGCCTGTGGATGACTTTGTGAAAAGGCTCATCAATGCCAGCGAGTCTAACGTGGTTGAATTCAAAATCTAAAAAAGCCGCTCCAATGGAGCGGCAATACTCAACGACATGTTTTGTTATAGTTATGAGGAAACAAACTCTCTTCAAAATCTTGCAATGCCAATATCGTTTTCTTGAGATTAAGGCTATTTATTCAGTCTTAGGTCCACTTCTACCGCTAACGCCACTGACGCTCCCACCATAGGGTTGTTACCCATCCCGATGAAACCCATCATAGCCACGTGAGCTGGCACTGAAGAACTGCCTGCAAATTGGGCATCAGCATGCATTCGGCCCATTGTGTCTGTCATACCATAGCTCGCAGGGCCCGCCGCAACATTGTCTGGATGTAGAGTACGACCAGTACCACCACCAGAAGCCACAGAGAAGTACGCTTTACCTTGGTTAAGTCTTTCTGATTTGTAAATACCCGCTACCGGATGTTGGAAACGCGTTGGGTTTGTCGAGTTACCTGTGATACTTACATCAACTTGAGCGGCATGCATGATGGCCACACCTTCACGGACATCATCCGCACCAAAGCACAAGATTTCTCCGCGCTCGCCTTTACTAAAGCGTTTACGGCTAACTTCATTGAGTTCGCCAGTTGCGTAATCATACTGAGTACGGACGTAAGTAAAACCGTTGATGCGTGAGATGAGATAAGCGGCATCTTTGCCTAGGCCGTTAAGGATAACTCTTAATGGAGATTTTCTAGATTTGTTTGCGTTCAGAGCAATTTTAATCGCCCCTTCTGCTGCTGCAAATGACTCATGACCAGCAAGGAATGCAAAGCATTGTGTTTCTTCATTAAGCAATCGAGCTGCTAACGCACCATGCCCTAAACCTACTTCTCGCTGCGCTGCTACACTGCCTGGTTTACAGAATGCTTGCAAACCCTCACCAATAGTTGAAGCCGCTTCCGCCGCTGTCGCTGCTTTACGATGAAGAGCTAAAGCAGTACCTAAAGTATAAGCATCACATGCATTATCAAAGGCGATTGGTTGCGTGTCTAAAACCAATTGTTTTGGGTCAATACCCATTTCAAGACAGTAGTTGTAAGCCTCTTCAATTGAGAGGAAGTTCATTTCATTAAGTAGTGCTTGTTTAGTAATAGTCATAATAAATTCCTCAACTTAGTCTTGACGTGGATTAACAGTTTTAACAGCTTCATCAAAGCGGCCATAAGTGCCTTTCGCGCTAGCTAGTGCTTCGTCAGCGGCCACACCACTATTGATTTGAGCCATCATTTTGCCAAGGTTAAGGTATTCATAACCGATGATTTCACCGTCTTCATCAAGCGCTAATTGGGTAACATAGCCTTCAGCTACTTCCATATAGCGAGGACCCTTGATTCGGGTTGAGTAACTCGTTCCTACTTGACTGCGTTGAGTTTTCCCTAGGTCTTCTAATGCAGCGCCAACTTCAAGACCACCTTCGGAAAAAGCGGATTGAGTTCGACCATAAGCGAATTGAAGAAAAATCTCGCGCATTGCGACGTTAATTGCATCGCAAACCAAGTCAGTATTCATCGCTTCTAGAATGGTTTTTCCGGTAAGAATTTCGGATGCCATCGCCGCGGAATGAGTCATGCCTGAGCAACCAATTGTTTCAATAAGCACTTCTTCTACGATGCCATCTTTAACGTTAAGCGTTAACTTCGCCGCACCTTGTTGAGGAGCACAAGCACCAACGCCATGACTCAGGCCAGAGATTGCGATAACGTCTTTGGGATTGATCCAGCGGCCTTCGACAGGAATTGGCGCGGATGCATGAAGGTCGCCCCTTTGAATTGGGCACATAGATTGAATTTCGTGAGCGTATTGCATGTCGTTTTCCTCGATAAAGGAAAACAGGTGTAGAACGGAACTAATGATCTAACTACAGTTCGTCGATCCCAAAATAGGATCGTCCCAACAGATACACCTGTTTTCAGAAACTGTAGGAGTCATCAGCCGATTTGGCGGTTAAGTAGGTGGAACCCCATCACCTTGGTTGCAATTTTAGATCTAAATCACATTTTTGTGCAAGACCTCTGTCTAGAACCATTATTCATAAAAATATTTAGTTTTATATTCATAACGCAATAAGCATAATGATATCAACTATTACAAAGTCGATACATAATCGGCTCTAATATCAAGGTATAGTCGTGTCATTTTGGCGTTAATTATCTTGAAAAACACCGTTTATTTAGCCTGTTAGGCATTGCTGTCTCAAAGCAGTCTCTCTAGAATTTTGAGCTTTAATTAACCACCTTTATTAACAGAATGATCGTAATGCGATATCCCTTCGCAGTGTCAACGGAGAAAAGTAGTGTCAACATCGTATTCAAGTGAGCAAAACAACAGTTGGAAGTTCGTTTTGTTGCTTGCCATCATCGCAGTGGTATTTAGTGGGTTATTCGACCACGACGTCTGGACGCCCGACGAACCTCGTGTGGCTGCCATTATTCATAGCATGTACATCACAGGTGACTTCATCATCCCTCAGTTTGCTGGCATTTCATTTGTAGAAAAGCCGCCTGTGTTCTTTATCATCTCAACCGTATTAATGCACGCAACGGGACTGGACGCCATCATGGCTGGGCGACTTGCTCTTTCCTTGTTGTGTCTGGGATCACTTGCCGCTACATATCGAATCGCTTACCTATTTAAAGGAGAGAATTTCGCATGGATGGCACTGGCTGTACTTGGGACACTTGAAGGTTTTATCCTCAACTTTCATTGGTTGCGAGTTGATGCTGCATTAATGTTTACTACAATCGCTGCAACTTGGGCCTTTAGTGAAGCCTACCTACGCCAAAAGTTAGGCTATTTAATTGTGGCAGGTGCATTTACTGGGCTAGCCTTCTTAAGTAAAGGGCCAGTCGCCATCGTGCTTTGTATAGGTCTAGCATGGGTACCGTTAGTATTACGAGCTTTAACCCTAAGGAAACAGTTTCCCGAACAAGCGACCTCAACCAGCCAGTTTGTACTGATGCATGTGATTGGTATCAGTGTGATGTGTTTAGTCGCCGCGAGTTGGATTTATCCTTTCTACAAGACGGCTTCTCCAGAGCTTTGGAAAGCATGGTTTTGGGATAATCAGGTAGGCCGACTGACAGGCTCTGCAACAAATACTCTCGGCCACAATAACGCGGGAAAACCTTTCTATTATGTCAAGGGTATACTGGAATACAGTGCGCCATGGACACCACTATTATTACTGTGGCTAGGCAACTTTATCTATAAGCTACGCCAACCAAAACAACTCTCTTGGACAGATGGCTTCTTCGCTTTTTGGTTCGCTATCGCTATCTTTGTCCTGTCTTACTCAGTGACAAAGCGTTCTATGTACTTAGCGCCGCTAATGCCGCTGTTTGCTCTTATTATTGCAGATGCGTTAACAAGCTTCTCTGGCAAATGGTTTAACTGGTACCGCAAAGGCTGGCTTGCGCTAATGTCATTAGTTCTGATTGCATTTGCTGTTGTGCCTTTATGGTCAGGATTTTTGCCAACGAGAAAAATTCCACCAGCACTAATGGAATGGTTGAGTACGTGGCACTTGGTAGCATTGTTACCTATCGCCGCTATCGTTTTGATGGTGCTCGTAGAACGTAAGCCATGGCCGCAATGGAGCAAGATGGCAATCATCACTGCCCTATTCTTCTCAAGTGCCTTTAACTACTTGTTCCCAGCGATTGATATTGCAAAAGACATGAAGCCGGACTTAAAAGCTTTTGTTGAGCAAGTGCCAGTAGAAAAAAGAGACCGTATTGCAAGCGTGCGTTTCTCCGAAACTATGACGTCGATATTCTTCCTCTACCATGACTGGGCAGTTCCACAAGTCAGTGTTGAGCGTGCTCAGGCCATTTTAGATGGAGTGGACCCTGACTACGATTACCTGTTACTCGATAGAAGTAACTCAACAACTGACATAATCAAGTTCACGCCATTCCGTGAGGATACACAATACAAGATCCTCGCAAAAGGAACGCCTCGAAGTGACAAAGAAAAGGATGCGGTTTTTTGGCTTTCTGGACAATAACCGAAACTAAATTGTCATAAAACATTTCAGCCCTCTAGAAATAGAGGGCTTTTTCTATCTAAGACTTGTTGCACAGATCACAATAACGTCAACCTACATCGCTGATTCTACGCAGTCGTTAATATTTAGTTGCAAACCACCCTCACGCATCTAACTGAAAATAAAGTTATTATCTTAGTGAGCTAAGGCAACAATATTCCTTCCTAATGACCTCTTTGGTTCTATATAGTCTTTGCATTTGATTGGAGTTATTGAAGCCTTTATCATTTTTCAAATACGGTTGATATACCACACGACATATTTTAAAGTCTACCTCTTGGCAGTCTGGCTAACTGTCATAAAAGTCAGATAGACTCAAAACCAAATAAATAAAAACAACGTCACAGGCACATAAACATGTTCGAACAAAAGACATTTCAGTTAATGAAGAACACTCTTGAAGGCAAGGTGAAGAATATCGATGTCATCCCACGATGCAGCAAAGAGTCACTAATTGAGGCCATTCATAGCGCATCAACTGTTAATGACTTAATCGGAATCAATAAAGCGATTCTGCGCCTCATTAGTAAGGCTTAGCTGGTGCTTTGGGACGGGTAGTTGACCTGTCCCTTTTTAATTAGCGTTTAATTGATGAATGCGGACCTGGTAATTTCAATTTAGGTTGAAATTCACCTTTCGCTCCCATGTCCACAATGGTGTATTCGTTGTAACGCTCGGTGCAATCATAGCGACTCTGGCTTAGTTTATGAGCGTTAATCATCAGCTCTTCTAACTCAAGATTATATTGATGAAACTCTTCTTCGGTTAATGTTAGCTTTGCGCTAATCAAGTAAACATTATTATCGTCAGGATCTATCTCCTGGACTTCGGTCTTTAGAGCATCAATCACTTGGTTTTTAAAGAAATTTGAGAACTGGCTATGCTTTCCAAATGCAATGTGCCGTGGTACCGACAGCTTAAACTCCAATCCCTCAGAGAGTGCAATCAACCCAACATTTTCCAAATCACGTAAATAAAGGTACATAGATTGTTTATCTAAGTCATAACGCTGCATGAGGTCGTCTGCACTAAGGTACTCATCAATAATGCCAGCTATTAGTGTATAAAGCTCCGGTGATTGACAAAACGCGCTATCTTGTTGTTCTGTGTAGGTTGGCACTTCACTGACAGCGTTTTCTGCATTCAAAACAATGGTAGATAACGGTGTTTGGATCAGAGCTGCAATGTCATTCATCCGACTAATGGAAAGCGGCTGATGTAAGTTGAGCATCCGTTTTACACTGACTTCCGACACCTGAAGTGCTTTAGCAACATCCAAGTAAGACATTTTTGAGTTTTTCAGCGCTCTTTTTAACTCTTCGCAAATCTGTTTAGCGATGGCATCCATTGTACAAATGTTCCAAGTTTCTTATCGTGCCACCCAAAGTATCACATTAAGACCTAATTTTGTTTCCAATTGAGGAAACGAATCAATATGCGACCATAAAAACTCAACCACACTATATTAGGTCGCCTTATGATGAACACTATTTTCGATTTTGTCCCCGAACTACAACGACGCAGCTATCAAGAGAATTTAGCTCCAAAAGCTCAATCTGGCTTTTTCAACTCGACACAAAAAAGCCAGCTTAAATTAGCTGGCTTGGCAATCATTGTGGTGGTCTTAAGTGGACTTTTATTTCGCTTTTACATATAAGTCCTTGGAGTAGATTCGCCCTTCAACATTATTCATTGGAAACCCGCCGACCGTCGGCCTTACTAAGCGAGCTTGCATGTAATAATAGATTGGCGCAATCGGCATATCCTGGGCTAACAAGGATTCTGCCTGATCGTAAAAACGCGCTCGCTCTTCGTCTGTTGTTGCAGCGAGTGCTCCATCAATAATCTTGTCGTAAGCCTTGCTCTTGTAAAACGCTCGGTTGCCCGCATTATCAGACGTCATCAGACTTAAGAACGTAGATGCTTCATTGTAGTCTCCGCACCAAGAAGTACGAAGTACGTCAAAGTTACCTTCACGACGAGCCACCAAGTATGATTTCCACTCTTGATTCTCTAACTCTACTTTTGCCCCCAAGTTTTTATTCAGCATTGACGCAATCGCTACAGCAATTGATTTATTGCTTTCGCTTGTATTGTATAGAAGTTTAATGTCCAGTGGGTTGGCATCGTTGTACCCTGCTTCAGCGAGTAACTTCTTAGCCTTCTCGTCACGTTGTTTTTGTGTCCACTTGCTGTAATCAGGTTGCGTCGCGTCAAAGCCCGCTACATATTTGTGAGCAAACGTATAAGCAGGAAGATTTCCAACTTGTGTTACACCATCTGTAATCACATCACGCATAATGGTGTAGGAAACCGCTTGACGCACTTTTGGATCATTAAATGGCGCTTTGGTCGTATTGAAAGCGTAATAGTAGGTACACAGCAACGGAACAACGGTATAGGCATCCGGCTGTTCTTTCTTGAGCTTTGGTGCCATTGCAGTTGGTACATCCGAGGTAATGTCCACTTCTCCAGAGGCGTAGCGGTTCATCGCTGCTGTTTGACTTTCAAACGGAATATAAGTGACTTGATTGAGTACCGTATGATCGTTATCCCAGTACTGATTGTTTCTCGCCAATTCAATACGTTCGTTAATGACCCAGTTCTTTAGCACAAACGCGCCGTTAGAAACCATATTCCCTGGCCTAGTCCACTTATCTCCAAATTGCTCTAGGTTTGACTTATGGACCGGCATCATTGATGAATGTGCAGTCATAGCGACAAAATACGGCACCTGACTGTCCAGCTCATACTTTAAGGTGTAATCATCCACAGCTTTCACCCCTAACGAATCTAGCGGCGCTTCTCCATTAATGATGGCTTGAATATTCTTAATTTTGGTCAGCTTTAAATACCAACCATTAGCCGAGGCAAAGTTAGGATCGGCGGCTCTTTTAAGGCTATAAACGAAATCTTGCGCGGTAACCGGATCGCCATTTGACCACTTCGCATCTTTTCTTAAGTGAAAGACAAAGGTTTTGTTGTCACTAGTTTCCCAAGACTCGGCAACACCGGGAATGACATTTCCTTCTTTGTCTTGAATCACTAGACCTTCAAATAAGTCCCTTAGAACATGCATTTCTGGTAACCCCTCAGCATTAGCCGGGTCCAGCGTTGCTACTTCCGCATCGTTGCCACGTACGATTTTTTGAGTCTCAGCCAGTTGTGTGCCATCGGGCACCGTCGCACTCTGTACTGAAAACGTCGCTGCAATGAGCGCTGATAGAATCGATACTTTCCATGAAGTAGTGTGTTTCATCCTAAACCGCCTGATTGGTGTCGTTATTATAAATTTGCCCTTTGGTCATCGATAACACATTGGTTTCTTTACAACAAAAAGGCTTTCAATAGCATTACATCACTATTTATGGCATATATAACCACAGAATGCCGTGAGGAAAGGCAAGAAGTTGGGATGTAGAAAATGGATAATGCAAATCAAACAAAGCCGCAATTACGCCCAAGAGCACTAAGGGCAGAATTTCAAAACAAACCAGAAACATATGGTCACTCTGTTTTAGGCGCACCATTATTGTACTTTCCGGCGCCAATCGACTCACCGGAGCGAGGACTCATACTGGCAGGTACCCACGGAGATGAGACTGCATCCATTACCGCGTTGTCGTGTGCCCTTCGTACCCTGCCTGCTGAATACCTGAAACATGATGTTATCTTATCAATGAACCCTGATGGCAATCAGTTGGGGACTCGCGCCAATGCCAATCAAGTCGATCTAAATAGAGCTTTCCCGACGAAGACATGGACGGACAAAGGAACAGTATATCGCTGGAGTACCTCAGCAAGTGAACGTGACGTCAAAGTAAAAACTGGTAATGTGACTACTCTTGAACCAGAGATTAGTGCCCTTGTTGACCTGATCGAGGCTCGAAGACCACAGTTTGTCGTATCACTTCATGAACCATTAGCCTGTATCGATGATCCGGAACATTCTGACTTAGGTAAGTGGCTTGCAAAGCGTTTCTCACTGCCTTTGATTGACGATGTCGGGTATGACACGCCTGGTTCGTTTGGGAGTTGGTGTGACGAGAAAGGACTACCTTGCATCACGCTCGAATTTCCTGCCATTTCAGCGGACAATGCGATAGAAGAACAGTTAGAAGCACTTATCGATTTGTTGCAATACAGTTCAACAAGTGCTTAATCAAAACGGTTACTTGTCATTGCGACGTTTGAATTTGCGGCCAAGATAAACCACACCGACTAATAATGCGATGTAGTAAAAAAACTGGCTGACATACATACCAATTTCATCTTTGTTCGGTAGATTCACGTGCTCCCAAAATGTAAATACCTGTTCCGACTTACCCGAATCAAAAATCATCCAGACGGTCACCGCCAGACAGACACCCATGAATACCAAATTTCTCATTTACTACACGTGCTCCATTCATTGACTCTCTTACCTTAGCCACTTATTGGACGTGTGTGAGAGCGAGTAATCTGACAAGACTATCAGTGAAGATAAACAAAATCAGTGATTCATACCCGTTAATTTTCACTCCCGTTAAAATTAATCTAGATTACTTTACATTTTTGGACATGATTTCACTTGACGTTTATGACTAACAAGATAACGTAAGCACTCATTTTAAACACGACGGCTTTGGTTTGCATACATTTAGGCAATCTATTTTTCGCACACTCTTCCTACTCACTGCCATTTTGGTAGTGATGTTTTGTGCGCTAAAGACGAACGTTGCATACCACAGCCAACTGGTAGAAGTCGCACCAACACCCGCACCTTATATGAGCGAGGCGGCCCTGTTCAACTCCAATTCCATCGAGAAAATCGTCCATAACATCACCCCAGTTGATGAACCATGTCGATTGACACAAAAGTTGCTTGGACAATCTTTTGCTCATTTAGAAACCTTTACTCCGCTTCTGTTTTTGGTCGCTTTGTTAGCACTGCTTTCTGAGCGCAAAGTTAAGCCAGCCCATACTCGCCGAAGCGATACCTATCCTCCTAAGCTCAGGCTTCACGTAACTCACTGTACTTTCCGGGAATAAAACGCCTCCAACTTAGGTCTATTTATTACTTATTGGAGATTACTGTGTCTTATACAAACACAATGTTAACGACTCGCACTACGCGTAGCCGTCTTTTAATGTCGCTTTGTCGACAAACATTTAGCACTCTAGTGCTAACGTTCGCGATCGTCTTCGTTGCACTTTACAGTGCAATGTCAAATGCGCAATCTACAGGATGGATTCAAGATCCAATGCATCCACCGGTGAAGGTTCGGCTGCTATCTACCGGCCACCTCGATCCACAAACTAAACAGATGGAGATGGTTCTTAATGTCGAACTCGATGGAGAGTGGAAAACCTATTGGCGTAGTCCCGGTGAAGGCGGTGTCGCACCAGAATTTGATTGGAGTGCTTCGACGAATGTCGAAGCGGTAGATTGGCAATGGCCCGTACCTGCTTATTATGAGCAGCTAGGGGTGATGACATTAGGGTACAAACACGAAGTCAGCTTCCCGATTATTGTCACCGTGACAGATACGTCCAAACCAATCTCGCTCAAAGCCAACTTGCGATTGCCAAGCTGCACCAATATCTGTGTGATAGCGGATTACCCAATTGATTTAGAGATTGATCCCAATGTTCTCTCACTAGATTCCGATGCCGCGTATCTGTTTGGTCAAGGCATGAGCTTGACGCCCAAAAAGGACAACCAAATCTCCGTAGAGGCAAGCTACTGGAATCAGCAAGCACAAGAGCTTCAACTTAAGCTAACCAGCAAAACGGCTTGGAAAAAACCACAGATTTTGGTCGATGGAGACGAAGTCAGTGATGAGTTCTTCGCACAACCCAAAATAACCATCGAAGGCAATACTCTGTATGCCAAATTTGATGTTAGCAATTGGCTTGGTGAAGCAGATATCAGTGACAAAAACATTCAAATTACCGTGTCAGATGAGCTGATATTAACGGAAACGTCAACACAAGTATCCACGATACCAATGGCCTATCCTGAGAGTGGAAGCCTCATTTGGATGATAGGATTCGCTCTTATAGGCGGTCTGATTCTCAATATCATGCCTTGTGTACTTCCAGTGCTTGGCATGAAGCTTAACAGTATCATCTCGGGCGTGAATCAATCGCCAAAGCAAGTTCGATTGTCATTTCTCGCTTCCTCGTTCGGCATCATCAGCTCATTCCTACTACTTGCTGGTGCCTTAACATCTCTGAAGATGGCTGGGCATATGGTTGGTTGGGGTATTCAATTCCAGAATTATTGGTTTATTGCCTTTATGGCGATAGTTACCCTATTGTTTTCAGCGAATTTGCTTGGTTTATTCAACATACAACTCCCAAGCAGCCTCAACACCTGGATGGCATCTAAAGGTGACCATAGCTATGGGGGGCATTTCGTTCAAGGGATGTTTGCAACGTTACTAGCGACACCATGTAGTGCTCCCTTCTTTGGTACTGCAGTTGCGTATGCACTGGGAGCAAGCTATACCGAGCTTTGGTTGATTTTTGTGGCACTCGGCATCGGAATGAGTTTACCGTGGCTGTTGTTTACGCTGTTCCCATCCTTGGTTAATGTCTTCCCTAAACCAGGTCCTTGGATGAACAAAGTGAAGCTAGCATTTGGTGCAATGATGTTATTGACCAGTCTTTGGTTAGTAACACTACTGTCAACCTTTATTGGTTTTGCTTTAACCGCAGCGTTGGTAGCCATTATTATCATTGCTACCCTGGTACTCATTAGCAAACAATACGGGCGCAAGGCAGTAGCTGTTCTCTCTGCGCTATCGATTTTTGTCGTTGGTGGTGGACTGATCATCGGCAGTGTGACCGCAGATAAATGGTCCACGCCTATCGTTGATGATCTTCACTGGCAGAAACTGGATCGTGATCAAATACCAGAGCTCGTGGCTCAAGGAAAAACCGTATTTGTTGACGTTACTGCTGACTGGTGCATTACCTGTAAAGCCAACAAAATTGGCGTCATTCTACAAAACCCAGTTTATGAAAAACTTCAGCAATCAGACATCGTACTGATGCGTGGAGACTGGACAACGCCAAGCGACAGCGTGACTCAATACCTACAGAGCTATGGACGCTTTGGAGTGCCATTTAATATTGTCTACGGTCCAGAATATCCGCAAGGCATCCCAATGCCCGTTATTCTGACTTCAGAGGTGGTTATGCAGTCTATCGATATGGCCAGCGGAGAAACACATGAAGGCTAAATCGACCGAAGAAAAACCTTGGTCCAGCCGTCTTAAAAAATGGTCAAAAGAGCTCATCAGCATTGTTATTTTGATGACATTGGTTTCAATGGCTCTGGATTGGTATCGCAGTACATCAATGCCCAGTGGTGAAGCGCCTTCGTTAAAAGCGATGACCACCCAAGGCTTGCCTGTCGATATCATTCAACAAAGCCAGGAAAAACCGGTTGTACTGTATTTTTGGGCGACGTGGTGTGGTGCTTGTAAATTTGTCAGCCCAACGATCAATTGGTTTGCAAGCGACCATCAGGTGCTATCTATTGCCCTATCGTCGGGTACAAATGAACGCGTCCAACAGTATATGACTGCTAAGGAATACGATTTTCCGGTGATTAACGATACAACCGGGCTAATTAGTCAACAATGGAACATCAGTGTCACACCGACCGTTGTCATCATAAACAAGGGGCAGATTGAGAGTATCTCGACTGGCATCATCACGCCGATTGGGCTGTGGTTACGAATTTTATTTGCCTAGTGTTCACTGGGCATAAGGAAAAACAATGAAAAAAACACTTATTTCAATGGCGATCAGTATCGCTGCGCTACTTCCAACTCTGTCTCATGCTGCTTTAACCGCTGAGCAACAACAACAGTTAGACAGTATTCATCAGCTATTGACCGAAAACCCAGAGATCATCGGCGATCTACAGCTAAGTCTTCAACAATATGTCGAAGGTCAAAAACAGCTTGAGAATGCAAAAAAGCAGAGTGAATCATGGCTAAACGATACGACAATTCACACTGTTCTGGGAAATACAGATGGATCGACAGTCATCGTCAATTTTACCGACTATAACTGCCCATATTGCAAGCGCTTGGATGGCGAACTGACGAAGTTAGTTGCTAACTATAAAGATGTAAAAGTCATCAATATCTATGTCCCGCTCAAGCAGCAAGTCATTGAAGGGCTCGATACTAACTCCGCAGCATTTGCCATTAAGGTTTGGCAGCAAGCACCCGAAAAGTTTGTAGAAGTGAATCGTCTACTTGTCGCGAAACCTGGTATACATACCAAAGACTCTATCGAAGCAATCGCGAAGAAGACAGATACAACACAGTATCTAACAGGTGATACTAAAATTAACGAGTCTTTAGTGAAAAACTACAAAACATTTGTTGCCTTGGGCTTACGTGGGACACCCGCTATGTTCATTGGCGATGAGCTGATTCCAGGCTATGTCCCTTACGACAAACTGGAACAGGTCATCAAAAAGAACATGGCTGAAAACGCTAGCTAATTGGCCCCCAACCATAATGCTCAGAAAGCTGATTGAGCTTTCTGAGCTCTTCTTTCGTTTCGGTCATTAGCCATTGCGCTAACTCCTCAACAATCGGTGAGCCCGTCCTCTTATGGCAGAAATAGCGCCAACTACTAAAATGGATCTGCGCATTTTTGGGGCACACAAGATACTCTCGTTCCAGTTCCGGTAAAGCAAGCAGTAAATCGGTAACGGCAACACCATGGCCTGACAAGCAAGCACTCAAGGTTAAATCCAAGGTAAAAAATGTTGAATTTCGCACCGGTTGATTACTCTTGTATTGGATTTTATCCAACCACACTCGCCAATCAATATGATCAAGTGTTGGATGTAGTCTTGGTAGCGTCAGAAGGTGTTCAATATCGCGGTTTTCACCGAGTAACTGCTGAGTACAAACAGGTGCCATGTACTCTTCTCGCATAAAGGATATTTCCGGATCGTTTTGATAAGCTTCACTTTCACGAGTGGTAAAAACGAATAGGTCATAATCGCCTTTCCTTAAACTTTCCTCTTCATCAATTACCGGAATAACGGCAATTTCATAATCAGGGAAACGCTCGTTGAGCTTCTGTATTTTCGGTAATAGCGCTCGAGTGGCATAACTTAACGCTGCGCGAATCACTATCTTGTTACTCTGGACTTCTTTCCAAGACTCAAGCAACGACTGAAGGGCTTGATAATTACGTCCCAAAACTTCAAACAGTGCTTGCCCTTTCAACGTCAGCTGAATTGAGCGATGACCACGAATAACCAATGATGCATTGAGATCATCTTCAAGTTGCTTAACTTGGCGGCTCACTGCACTTTGAGTAACGTGAAGCTCTTGCGCTGCAGAGGTAAAGCTCATATGCCTTGCTACGGTTTCAAAGACTTTTAGTGCATTGTGTGAATAGGGAATATTCGAATATAGATTCATAATTGCTCACATGATCTGAAGTCATGCCAGAGTGACACAAATGTTAATTGAACACCATAGTTATGCATATAAAATGACCTCATCATAACCTGAGGCTATCATGAAGAAAATTCTATCCCTTGCTGCACCACTTATTGTTTCTCAGCTAATTTCAATGGCGCTGGTCCTTACTGATGTTTGGATGATGGCACAATTGAGTGTGAGTGATCTTGCGGGTGGTGGTCTTGGAGCCTCAGTCTATACGTTCGTTTTCCTCATCGCAGGTTCAACCGTAGGATGTGTCGCGAACCTCATCGCCATTGCTTATGGACAAAGTGTAGCTCGCCCTGAGTATGGATTAAAACAAGTCCGATTGGCAGTAAAAGGCGCTCTGATGTTAGCCGTGCTTCTGACTATCATCCTAACGACAGCGTTTGTTTTCGCCCCAGATTTTCTGAGAGTTGCTCAACAGCCTGAAGAAGTGATTACGGTCGCCATGGTCTACCTTGATACTTTAAAGTGGGCCATGTTACCGACGCTATTGCTGCTTATCTTGCGTGGCCTGACGAGTAACTATGGCGATGCCAAATCTGTGATGATTATGTCTCTGGTTACCGTCATTTTGAACGTCCCTTTCAGCTATTGGTTAGCATTTACTTTGGATTGGGGAATTGCCGGGCTCGGTATAGGTACAGCTCTTGCCGCAACACTGGTCTTAATTGGTTATGCGACTTGGGTATTCAAACGTCCAGTGTACTATCGGTTTGCACCTTGGCTCCATCTTGAGGAATACAACTGGCGTTTGATGTTACCGTTATTGTCGATGGGTATCCCTATTGCTATTGCAGGAGCTCTAGAAATGGGGCTGATATACGGTGGCACCTTGATGGCAGGGTTTATTGGCGTAACTGCTCTTGCCCTGCATCAAATCCTATTGCAATGCTTAAGTTTCACTTGGAATATTAATTTTGGTTTTTCTCAGGCTGCGGCCATTCTTGTGGGCAAAGAGTTCGGCAATGATAACCTCATTGGAGTCAAAGCCGTTGCGAAGCGAAGCTTCGCACTAGTGACGATACTAAGTGCTGTACTAGCGGTAGTCTTCATTGTTTGGCCGAACGCGATTGCCAGTTTGTTCCAACTGGATGGAGAAGGTGAACATGCATTAACGGACATGTTATCTTCATTGATTTGGGTTGTCGCACTGTGCTTCGTAGTAGATGCTTGGCAGTTGTTAGCCATTAACCTGCTTCGTGGCATGAAGATCGTCAAGCTTCCAACTCTAATGACCGCCATAGGATACTGGGCATTTGGTCTACCAGCCGCATGGTGGTTAATGGAACGCTATGAGCTTGCTGGTATCTGGGGCGGTATATTGGTGGGTTTAGCGGTAACTGGGTTATTGTTACTGGCGCAACTTATTGTCGAACTGCGTCCTTCAAAGACGCTAAGAGACAACGTGGTTGGCGTTGGCTAATAAACTGCTCGCATCATACTGGCAGAGTTATTACCATACTCACAAACTATACTGAAATCAGGATTTAACTATGTCTCTTCCTCCTTGCCCAAACTGTCAATCTGAGTATGTGTATCAGGACCAAAGCCAACTCATCTGCCCTGAGTGTGCTCACGAATGGAATCCTAATGAAGTGCCGGAAGATGCCATCATTGTTAAAGACTCGAATGGTGCAGTATTGGAAGCTGGTGACAAGGTGACGATGATCAAAGACCTTAAAGTTAAAGGCAGCTCTCTAGTCATCAAGATTGGCACGAAAGCTGTTGTTCGCAATATCAATGATGGTAAAGACCATCAGCTTGATTGCAAGGTTGATGGTGTTGGTGAAATGATGGTGACGGCAAAGTTCGTTAAAAAAGCCTAGCCCGCGCCATTACAGCTGACAAGCCAGCAGTCTTCTAGATTGACCAATAAAAACGCACATATTTTTTCACTATATAACTAAAAAATGTGCGTTTTTGTTGTCTGACATTAGTTGTTAGTCACGTACTGCAGAATCTCCACGATCTGTTGTGGTGTCTCAGCCCATGCCATTGCCGCGGCATCTACCTCTTTAAGAGGATGAATAATCCCTTCGTCGTGCAAAGTGATAAATGGTTTATCTAACGCGGCCAACATACCAGCATCAAACGCAGCATTCCATTGACGGTACTTGTCTCCAAACCTAACTACACCAATATCGCATTGTTTAATTAGGTTTTTAGTGCGAATCGCATTCACTTTCGATGATTGATGATCGCGCCAAAACTGGACGTCGTTAGATCTAAGGTGATCGCCCGCTGCATCGCTAGATTCATGATCCGTATTCGCGGAATAAAACTCGATATCTAACTTAAGCTCTGCAGCACCTGCGATGATTTGCTCACGCCAATCTGTATGAATCTCTCCGCTCAAATACACTTTCCAACTCATTTTATTTCCTTGTTTTATGGGTTTGTCGCAATCACATCAGCTCTTATCACCATGGTGTCGAGCACCAAATCTGCAAGCAATTTACGACTGTCTAAATAGTGCGATGTCTGTTTATGTACCTGCAGTGCGTGCAGGTCTTGGTAGATTTCGTATAGGTAGAAATCTTGGGGTGCTTCCTTATCTTGAATAACGTCAAACCGGTAACACTCAGGCTCGTTTGTCACTGAGGCTTTAGCATTTTCCATCATTACTGATTTGTAGTGCTCTTCGCTACCTGGTTTCACCCGATTTCGAACAATAATGCAATACATCTTACCCTCTCCTTGGTATGAATTTGAAATCACATGTATTTATTGTATACAATTTAATTGAAAATAGAATACAAAGGATGTAAAGAATGAAAAGACCTTCTCCATTTAATGGTATGAGACACATCGCGTTAGTAGTGGAAAAGTTTGAAGAGTGTGAAGCGTTTTATACCGATATCATGGGTATGGAAGTGTTAAGAAGAGCCAATGAAAACTTGGTGTACTTAACGTGTGGCAACGATAACCTATCATTAGGAAGAGCAAAAGCTCAGCGAGTCTGCTCACCCACTAGCGTCGACCATTTTGGATTTATCGTCAACAGCAAGGAAGAGCTTCAAGAATGGTACGAATTTATGCAGGCGCGGGGCGTCACGCTATTAGACGAGCCCCACGACCATAGCGATGGCGCGCGGAGCTTTCATTGTAAAGATCCCGAGGGGCATGTCATTCAGCCCCTCTATCATCCTGTTGTTTCACACCAAACGTTCATTTAGAGCACTTGGTGTATCTGATATTACTCTTAGTGACTGTATCGTCGCTTAAGCTTCAGATTTTTCGACTTTACGATGACCTTCTTGAAGATGTACAAAATCAACAAGGTCATCGCCAGATACTTGATATGCTTGCCCAAAGCCTTTAACGAAAAGACCTTGTTCTGCTTTCAAGTTAAATAGAATGAAGTCTTGTAGTTGACTTAGACCATCAATGATTTCACCAAAGCGATCTTGCATTTGAGCAATAACAGCTTGCCATTGCTCAGTATCGCGCTCAACAATGGACGCTACAGCGTCAAACGTCAGTCGCTTGCGTGCAAAAAGCTGTTTACTGTCGCTTTCATCTTCAATCATCATTAAAGATACATTAGGATTTTTCTCAAGGTTGCGAGCATGACGAGCAATCTGAGAGATCAGAACAAAGTATCCATCCTGATTTTGGACGTAAGGCGCATAACTAACGTTTGGTCGTCCCTCTTCATCTACCGTTGCCAATTGAATGGTTTTACGTTCTTGACGAAACTCTTTGATTTCTGGGCCAAGTCGACCTTGTAAGCGTTCTTGCTTAACTTGTTGATCCATTATGAATTCCTCACTTTCTCTAATAATTATAATTCTAAATTTGAATTTTGGTTGAGCGTTTACTGGCTAGATAACCTTTGCTTAAGAGCGTTAAATTGCTCTACCTGCTCAGGGAATAGGACTCGCTTCTTGTCACGCCCTAGGTAAATCTTAAACACGTTATGACCTGTTTCATCGAAGAAACCAAAATAGTGGCTTTCGCTGCCCATAAAAGGTTTGCTTACCAAAGCCACTTTAGTAATTAGGTCGAGCTTCAAATGTCCATGAAGTTCCCCTTCCTTGCCCATCAGGTTGTAATAACCTCGAGCAACTTTACCTTTAGGGAACGGTGCTTTTACTTCAAAGATTGAGCCAAACGAATGAACTATTGTCGTCACAGGACCCCAAGTTGTTAATGATTCGAGTAACTCCTGTGCAACGCTGCCGTCTGCAATGGCAACCATCTCGTCTGGCAGTGCACAAACAACATCACATTCGGTCACTTGTAGCTTCTCGGCAATAGCAGCTGGCAATAGTGACGGTTCTTGTTCCAGTATCTCAGCAACTTGCTGTTTTAAACTTTTTGACATTTTATTTTCCGTGATAGGTTTCCAATATTTACAAGCTAGGAGGCCATCTTCGATGGATGTCCTTTGCCACTTTGATCATGGCCGTGACCATGCGGATGTGTGTTCATACTTTTACGAGGGCTCAACGTATTAATCGCTTCAATGGCGCCCTGTGCGAGCGTCACAGCCCAGAAACTGCCAGCTAGAGTCAGCACCAGGTAATCTTGTTCTAGCTCCACCAATCCATTTTTACTCCAAATAGCGAATAATGGTTTAAGCAGCTCGAACGTATCCTGCCCTTTGAAACTTGGTAGTGCACTGCGACGTACAACACCACTATCGAAGCCCGCTTTGAGTGCCGCATTAATGGACTCAGTCGGCCCTTGCTTCACCATCATCGCAATCGTAGAACGACCACTCTTCATTGCGTCCATATACGCATCAAGTGAGCGATGATGCATCAACCCATAGCCACCAATGTTGCCACCCGCACCGCAACCAATAGGTAATACCTCAGCATAAGTTTTCGCCAAGCTGTTATATTGACTACGTTCACGATTGTCGCGAGCCCAATGGTTAACACTCAGTTGTTTAATATGATGCTTATCCATAAAGGCAACACCACGTTCGTACATACTGGCTTTGTCCGGGGTTGTTCCCGGCGCGGGTATTCTTCCTTTCTCGACCATGTTTAGCATCGGTGCACTACCACCAACCACCAACTGATAAAGATCCGCACCATGAGCTCCCGTATCCAAAAAGTCTTGTAAGTCTTGCTCAAACACATCCAAAGTTTGGTATGGAAGTCCGTAAAGCAAGTCAATGATTATCGGAGCCTCGTCCCTCGCACTTAACGCGGCAACTCGCTCCAGCACGACTTCACGGTCATCCAATCGCTTGGCGCTTCGGCGAACTTTAGTGTCAAAGCTCTGAATTCCGAACGAAAAACGGTTGAAGCCTCCTTCAAGTGCTTTATCAAACATCTCATCGGTGAAGCGGTTGGTTCGACCTTCAAGCGTTATTTCGCAATCAGTAGACAACGGAAATGAAGAACGAATAGTTTTGCCAAGTATCTCTACCTGATCTGGCGACAAATCCGTTGGCGTTCCACCGCCGATATACACAGCGTGAAATAATCCTGATTGCGTCCACGTCAAACGGGACTTTATTTCAATCTCCTTTAATAGAGCCTCGAAATAGTCATCAACAAGCTGGCGACTCGCTGCGTTTTGAAAAAAATTACAGAATGTACACCTAACCCGACAAAACGGGATATGGATATAGAGACACCGCTTATTTGCTTTAGACACAGAAGTAGACGTGATGTTCTCAAAAATCTGAGATTGCTGCTCAGCAGCGATTGGCATCGACATTCCTCCTGCATGAGGAGATGACTTTTTATTGAATGCAAAACGGAGTGGATCCGGCGTCGATATACCAAAATGAGAATCATTTAATTGATTCAAGTCAATTTTCATAGCTAGTCTCAAAAGAGTTCAAAGCCCGTTAAACAAAGGGCTAATCCAAAACTCAAATGATCATAAATAGACTTAAATGATAATGCAATTGATAATTGATCTTATTTTCATTGTAATACATAATCTCACTTGTGAATTGATTTGAGGGATAGGCTGGAGTTGTTGTGAATATTACCCGCTATGTTGTTGCTGGCGTTGTTTCTGTTGCCTTACATATGAGCTTAATGCTGGCTCATAAAGAACAACAAGTCTTCGCAATGCCTTCTGGAAGCACTTCTCAATCTGTCTCTCTTAACTTTGTCGCTCCAAAAGCATCTCCAACAGAGAAGCCATCCGAACAGCAAAAAACAGACCCTACTCCGCAAGAAAAGCCGGTAGTGAAGGAAACAGCTCCCGAAGTGGTTAAGAAAGAGGTGGTGAAAAAGAAGCCGCAACCCGTTAAGAAACCTGAACCGAAGAAAGTGGTTAAGAAGCCTCAACCTAAACCAGCTCCTAAGAAAAAGCCTGTCGAAAAGGTGGTGAAGCAGGAAAAAACCAAACCACTGAAGCCAGAGAAAACCGAACAGAAGAAAGTAGATAAAACACCATCTAGCTCTGACAGTGCGCCTAAAGCGGTCGTAAACAGTGGTGTCAGCAGCGAACCCATTTTGGTGACTGAACCAGCGTTCCTATCAAAACCAGTGCAACCGCGCTACCCGCGTATTGCCCGTAAACGTGGCATTGAAGGTGTTGCAACGTACGAAATTTGGCTAGATGAAAAGGGTCGACAAGTAAAACAGGTGCTTATCTCCTCTTCTGGCGCGACTATCTTAGATAAATCTGCGCTCGACGCTATCAAACAATGGCAATTCTCTACACATACTGTCAACGGTGTGGCGATGGCACATCGAATTCAAATACCCGTTCGTTTTAAATTGGATTAATCATGGAACAACTGCATTATCTCGAAGAGCAACTTGGCTTGATGGCATGGCCACTTATCATCTGCTCTGCCTTAACCGCAATGATCATCATCGAGCGTCTATTTCAAATCGCAATTAGTAGCGGTGTAGGAAAGAGTGCTATTCGACAAGAGCTCAATCAAGCATCTCCGGTAAACGAAAAAGAGATCGAAGCACTGGCGAAAGATTTAGTTCAGAAACGCCCGCTTCTTTACAAAGGGGTGGCAATGCTCCTCGCACATCACTCATTTGCCAAATCACTTCGAGAAGACGCTGCTTCCATTTGGCTGCAAGATAAACGTCACCAACTCCACTCAGGACTACGCATTTTAGGATTGATCGGTGTTATCAGCCCGCTTATTGGCCTTCTTGGTACTGTGCTAGGTCTGATTGAGATGTTCAAAGGTATTGCGGCTGCCTCAGGCAACGTCACCCCGAATGATCTGGCTGACGGTCTTGGGCTGGCAATGAGAACCACGGCGGCAGGTCTCATCATTGCACTACCTGCTATCGCAGGTTCACAACTCATTGGCCTGTGGGCTGACAGAATTGTTGCCAAACTTGAGCACACTCTTAACTACGTTAACTTATGGTTAGAAGGCGTGGAAATGCAGCACTCTGATAAAGATCCACTCGTTGTAGACAATATCGATAAACTGCCAGCGAGAGCGGCACATGATTAAAGTCAGCCAAAACCACCAGCAGAGTTCACTCTATCCAGATTTGACCCCACTTCTCGACATCATCTTCATCGTTATGGTGTTTCTGATGTTGACGGCATCTGTTCGTTTAGAGTCACTGCAAGTCGACTTACCCACTACCGAGTCCTCTGCCGTTTCTGAGGTAGATACGCAGTCCATTACGGTCAACATTCTGGCTCAAGAGCCCTATTGGGCTATAGATGGTAAACACTATATCGACTGGGAAAACTTCAAATTGGCTTTACTCGAACAATCCAGTTCAAGCAAAAGCCCAATCATTATTGGAGCAGAGAAAACGGCAGACGTTCAACATCTCGTGCAACTACTCGCTTTTATGCAAGAGAACGGTATACCAGCGACCCAACTGCTCACCGACGAACCAACAGACTAATAATGACTCAAGTTAAGAATCACACCAATTAACAAGGACTATTCAATGAACAAAACGCTTAAAAACCTGATGTTGGTTGGCGCACTTTCCACTATTCCTGCGGTTTTCTCTAGCGCAACTGCAGCAGAAAAAATCGTCAGCGCTGGCGCATCCGTAACTGAGCTGATTTACGCGCTAGATGCTCAATCTAAACTCGTGGGGGTTGATGTAACAAGTGTTACGCCAGAGGGAACCACTATTCCTAAGGTTGGCTACCATCGTGCCCTTTCTGCGGAAGGACTATTGGCACTAGAACCGACTCTGGTTATTGGTTCCGATGAGATGGGACCAAAACCAGCCCTCGACCAGCTAAGTCGTGTCGGTGTTGACGTTGAGGTGGTCGATACGTCTTCAACCATCGAAGGGCTGAATCATCGTATCGACCAGATAGCCAAGCTAACTAACAGCGAAGCAAAGGTTGGTGAACTAAAAGAAAAAGTAGCTCAGCAAGTAGAGGCACTCAACAGTAACCAGCCTAGTCAATCCAACATGAAAAAAGTGCTATTCCTTCTGATTCACGAAGGACGCCCGGCTAACGTTGCAGGTAATGGTACTACTCCAGACGCCATCATTAAGCTTGCAGGAGGTATCAATCCAGCGGCTAGCCAAATTGATTCGTACAAACCGCTATCTAATGAAGCCATGGTAGAAATGCAACCTGATGTGATTCTTGTGAGCGGTAGAAGCTACGAGAAAATGGGCGGAAGTGATGCGGTATTAAAAGCGCTCCCTCTTCTAGCCGCAACTCCAGCTGGGAAAAATGGTGACATCGTGACGATTGATGGCCATGCCCTTGTTGGTGGATTAGGTCTCAAGAGCTTGGCGGAAGCCAAACGCATTAATGAACTACTTTATCCATAATCACCATAACAGCGTGGTGTTTGCCGCCACGCTGTGACCTTTGAAAGAGATATTCAACTTTTATGTTAAGACGGTTCTCTAATACCTACGTTTTCGGCGGCTTCGCAGTTTTACTCTTCTTTTCTGCTGTTTACTCGATAACAGTTGGTCCAATGAATATTACTATTATGGACAGCGTTATTGCGCTCACTAGTCGAAGCAATACCCTAGCCCCGCATATCAATTTGATTATTCACGATATCCGATTACCTCGAACCATGCTTTGTATGTTTGTTGGAGCTATTTTAGCGGTATGTGGGACGGTCATGCAGGGTTTGTTTCGCAACCCACTTGCGGAGCCAGGTATTATAGGCGTTTCCGCTGGAGCTTCTCTTGGCGGAGCGATTGCGATTGTAGGTTTTTCAATAATCGGTGTTGAGTTTCCTCAGTTTATGGCTTTAGCTGTCGTGCCTGTTTTCGCGTTTTTTGGTGGCGCACTGACAACTCTACTCGTATACAAACTTGGCACTAGCAAATTTGGAACGTCGGTAACTATTATGTTGCTTGCTGGGGTGGCTATTAGCGCACTTTCTGGCGCTGGTATCGGTTTTCTTAACTTCGTTGCCGACGATCAAATGTTGCGCGATCTTTCCTTATGGTCAATGGGCTCATTAGCAGGAGCAACTTGGGGCAAAATTGCTTTATCAGCCGTTACACTTATCGGGTTATTTTACTTTTTCTATAAAAAAGCAATGTCGTTAAATGCTCTACTTCTTGGGGAATCAGAAGCAAAACACCTTGGTATCCCAGTTCAAAAGCTCAAACGTCAATTGATTTTGCTTACTGCTGTTGGGGTGGGCGTCACCGTGAGTGTCTCGGGCATGATTGGGTTTATCGGGCTAGTCATTCCACATCTAGGACGCATGTTGTGTGGCCCAGATCATCGCACTTTACTACCACTGTCTGCTTTGTTGGGAGCGTTACTGATGACCGCTGCTGACATGTTTGCTCGGGTTGCGGTTGCTCCAGCAGAACTACCCGTAGGGATCGTGACCGCCATTATCGGCGCCCCCTTCTTTCTCTACTTACTATTCCAGCAGAAAGGGAAAATCTTATGAGTGTTACTACGGTAGATACGATAGCAATATCACAACCTTCAATGTTAACCAAAGAAAAATCCCCTGCCATATCTGCTAATGATGTCAGTGTTAGATTTGGTGAGCGGGTGATTTTGGACAACGTAAGTATTGAGTTGAACTCGGGAGAAGTTACCACTTTGCTAGGCCCGAATGGTGCCGGAAAAAGCACCTTGTTAAAGCTGCTTTGTGGTGAAACAGAATCTGAGGCCGATGTCGCTTACTTTGGCCAGTCAAGAAAACAATGGAACCCCAAAACATTATCAAAGCATTTGGGTTTATTGCCTCAACACAGTACGTTATCTTTTCCTTTTCTTGCTTCAGAAGTAGTCGAACTTGGAGCCATTCCGCTTGATATGGCTAATAAGGACACCAAAAAACTTGCTTTACAGTACATGCAACAGGCCGACGTAGCACATTTGGCGAATCGCCTCTACCCTTCACTGTCAGGTGGCGAAAAGCAGCGAGTTCACCTAGCTCGTGTTCTAACTCAATTGCATCTTTCTGGCGACAAGAAGATCCTAATGCTTGATGAACCAACATCTGCACTTGACCTTGCGCATCAACACAACACTTTAGCTATCGCTCGTGAGCTAGCTGACAACCACAACACTGCGGTAGTAGTTGTTTTGCACGACTTGAATCTCGCCTCTCAGTACTCCGATAGAATCGTTATTTTACACAACGGCAGATTGGTAGCCGATGGTGCTCCAAAAGATGCCATCAATAGTGAGATGATTGAGCGAGTATATGGCTACAAAACCATTATTACTCGACATCCGCAACTTGGCTTTCCGGTCGTATTAGCAAGTTGATTAAACTGACAACTATTGGTTTTCATCAGCAATAAAAAAACCGCTTGTGAACAAGCGGTTTTTTTATGCGAGCGTTGGTTACTTTGACAACTGAATCAATGAACGACCAATCAACCATTCTAGTTCTTTATCACTGCCTTCGCCGTATTGAGACTCTACTAGTTTGTACAGCCTATCTATACCTTTCGACGCAAACTCATGCGAGTTTTCAGAAGTAACAATGTGATGGAAAAGTAGCTTCAAGATCGCCAAGAATTCTGGATTCTTCAACGACTCAATCCAACTGCCTGTAAAACCGTTGATTCCTTTTTCAAATTCTAAATGTTCCACGAACATCTTGAAAATTCGACCATCAAGCGCTGCCGTAAAGTCCGTTTTCTTTGGAAAATGGTGACTAATACCGGTTCGCGAAATACCTGTCTGTTGGCTCAAAGTGGTGTACGACATCTTGTCGTATCCTAGTCGGATGATCTGATCAACGACCGCTTCCATAATTTTCTGGATCGTAATCTCAGTATCTTCTTTACTACGCTTTGGCATTTTAAAGCTCTTCTCTTATCGTTATGTGCGTTCACTGTATGCTATACCATAATTAAAGCAGTACTCGGTATAGTTTTCTATTCATTAACGTATCGATTTGTTAAAACTCAGTTTACGGCATCTGAGGCGAATTATTAGCTAAACTCATGAACATTATACGTTTCATTGAGAATATTATAAAAAACAAACCATTGATTAATAAGTTATAAAGTCTAACACTTCTCTGATATTGATAAACTAGTCTGTACTACATCACTAGTGCGCAAGTCTCATTTATGAGAACTCGATCACAAAGATGCACTATTACTTGCATAATAAAAAAATATTAAAAAGCAATGACTTATAGTAATTCGATATATCACTTGTCACTTAATTAGATAAAAATAGTTAACAGTTAGAAAATTTCTGTTACAAAACCATATCTTAACGCAATGACCTAATCCTTTGAGCATGTATTTATTACTGGATACCTTATTTCCACAGATATAGAATAAACACAGATTTTGTAAGAGGTATCGTTATGTCAAATACATATGAAGAGCCAACCGTATGCGATGCATGTGGTGTAGCTGGTGAAATGGGCTTTATCATCAAAGAAGGCGACGACGTCGCCGAGGTACAGCTATTCAGTGATTCAAAAGCACAGTTAGAAGTTGAACTTCAAAAGTATGTTGAACTTGCTCAGGCTGTCTGTAAGAACGTTGAGTTTGAAGTTTCACCACTTGAAGAAAGCTCAAAAGAGCTCACTGCTCGATTCAAGTTTGAAGTCAGTGCTGAAAAACTTATCTTCGAACTGAAAACACGTTCTCTGGCAAGATAACTAGAGCTTACGTAACATCAAGCGAGCATTATTGCTCGCTTTTTAATTGCTCCCACTTAAGTTGACCATTCATTTCAAAGTCCTGCTCCGCCACACATTGCAATACTACACCTTCGACATTAATCACCGATCCTAATGAGTACGCTTTGTCGTTGTAATAACAGACTCGCTTACCGAGCTTGGAATCCGATAACAATACCGCAGCTCCAACATCTGCCCCAGGCGTGGTGATGGTTTTAGCCGATAAGGGCGAGGCGAAAGCACACATTATCGCCGTCACAAGGCCCAGTGATTTCCATTGTTTTCTATTAATTTCCATTGCAAACTACCTACGTCGCTCTGATTGTATGGTATCTCGTTATTATGATTCGTTTTGTTGCTGCAATAGTTGCAGCCCTTTTGTTCACCACATGCTCAGTGGCGCAAGACCTCGATCATTATAAGCTACTTAACCATCTTGATAATTATGGCAACCTTGACCTGAGAAATAAGCCGTACACGACACTCCCCGAGGGATTAATCGTAAAAGGCAACCTCAATATCGCAAAGACACCTATTAAGATGCTACCTAATAATCTTGAAATCAAAGGTAGCTTAGATGCCTCAGATAGTTTAGTGGAATTCATGCCAAGAGGAACCAAAATCACAGGATACGCTAACTTTCTCGGAAGCCAATTGAAAGCGTGGCCAGCTGGTGTTGTTCCCGGTGGCTATATCAACCTCACGGATACGCCGGTAACCAAATTACCAAATGGTATGTATGTCAAAGGCGACCTAAGTGTCATTCGCACTAAATTAACTGAACTGCCCAATGGTTTGGTCGTAGAAGGCAACCTTTATCTGGGTGGTTCGCAAATAACCACTTTTCCCAAAAAACTCACGGTCAAAGGAAATATCTATCTAGGCGGTAACACCATTACTCAATGGCCAGACGACTTAACCTTGGGTGGTGCCGTCGCTCGTTAATGCATTAACTTAACCACTCATTTATAAAACCGGAACAGTGTAAAAATCTGTTCCGGTTTTTCAAATTCTACCAAGTGTAAGCTTTTACTACCGAAACGACAGAGGCTTTACACTATGACATTTTTCAATTTCGTTGCTAATTACTTTCAAGCCACCTATAAATATGAGGACAACAATAGCTTACTTGGAAAGCTGTTTTACGTCTCTCCAACAGAGCGTGCCGAGCGACTTAATGAGCTGTTTGGTACTGATGCATTTTGGGGGATATCCACATATTCAGAGCAACAGAAAGACCCCAGCACAGAAAAACCGGAACAACGAGATTAAATATTCAATGGCAGCAGACAGGCGTAAACTTGAGCTCTACGAAAACCTTTTTAAGCAATTAGGGCCGGGAGATCACCGTATTACTATCGGCTCGATTGCAGAACATTTTCAATGCAGCGAGCGACATGCGCGAACGTTACTTAATCAAATGGAAACTAAGCAATGGTTATCCTGGACTCCTCTCCGTGGCAGAGGAATGAAGGGCAAACTCGTCTGCCTACAAGAACCTATTGAGGCCTGCTACAAAGAGGTTGAACAGGCTACTGTAGAAGGCAACTACGATTTGGCGCATAAACTGATTGGCTTTAACAATCGTAATGTCGCTAGTGGCCTAAAACATTACCTGACGCATGCAACAACAGCCAGTGAAGATACCATTTTTGCTCCATTTCATCGCAGACTCAGTTGGCTCCACCCTCATCACACTATGGAGCGTACTGAACGCCACCTCATTCACGAGGTTTTCCAGACCCTAGTCAATGTTAAAGGGACTGAATTCAGTGGTAACCTCGCCCATGCATGGGAAAGCGATGATGAGAAAATTAGCTGGGTCTTTTATCTGCGTAGTGGCGTCGTCTTTCACGACCAGTCTCCAGTCACCACCAATGACGTAGTAGAGAGCCTAAAGTCACTAACTCTATCACCTTACTGGTGTGCGCTATACGATCATATCGCTGATATTACTAGTCATACTGCTAACCAAATCCAGATAACACTTAAGTACCCTGACCCTCATCTACCTAAGCTGCTGAGCAGAGCCGAGGCATCCATTATGCCTAAGCATTTTATCTATCGTGCCGAGAGTCATTTCAAACCGATAGGCTCAGGCCCATTTATGGTGGATGTGAGTTCCGAAAAACTGCTTCGCTTGAAACGCAATCCGAACTATTGTGGTCAGTCGGCTCTGGTCGAACATATCGAACTTTGGATTCACAAGGAGTGGGCAGAAGATAAGAAATGCGCTGAAAATTTCTTCTTCCTTAGTGATGAGCAAGTTCAATACACGGCGTCAACATCCGATATTGGCTACTTTTTCCTACTTATCAATAATAAAGCCTTACAGAATTCGTCGTTTCAACACAGTTTGGAGAGGTTATTTAACGGTCGACTAGACTCACCGATCCCCTGTGATACACATGTCGACTTTTGTTTTGAAAACAACAACGAAAACCGTTGGTTTTCGCGCAAACTCATTAGTGCACTCAAGCAACAAAACGTTACCGCAACCGGTACTCAAGTCGTCTATGGTCATCCAGCACCTAAACAAGACCTAGCTATTGGTGGCATTCGCTTAGAGGGAGATAGAACCACTAGCCTAATAGCTTTTTTTAAGCTCTACCCATATTGGCAAGCAAACCTAACCTGGAAACAACAAGACCATTTGGAGCACACCCTGTCGGCCGCTCGCTCGGAGGCGGATACATCAAAGCAAAAGCAGATTCTCGACGCGTTACTTACCTGGCTACACAAAAACCATGTACTGACGATTATTAAGTCTGAAGATCTTTGTTTGAGTATCCCTTCTCGTATTCGAGGCGTGGAAATCAACTCTATTGGGTGGTGCGACTTTTCCAAGCTATGGATCAAACAGAGAATAATACGTTCTCACTAGGTCAATACTCGCTACTACTCCAAAATAGTGAGATCTCAGAAGTAGTGAGATATCGCTAAATAACGGGTTCGGATATGTTCTATCAACAGCCTCACTTTGTTTGGCGGTTGTCGAGTAAAAGGGTAAACGGCATAGATTCCCAAACGCTTACCCACTTGGTCAGGAAAAATATCCACCAGCTGACCATTGCGTATGTCATGGTATACCAAGCAGCGTGGGACATACGCGATACCATGCCCACCTAATGCCGCCTTTCGCAGTGCAGTGGCATTATCAGTAGAAAATGAGCCTGAAACGCGCACGATATAGTTACCTTTATTTGCCTTAAACTCCCACTCTGAAGCTCCGGTGGTTTGATAAGCGTATTGCAAACAATTGTGCTGCGTAAGATCTTCAGGCTTGAGAGGTTTGCTGTTTTTCGCAATGTAGGAAGGAGAAGCACAAACTACCCACTGAGAATCCAAGATATGACGCGCTATCAGGCTTGAGTCCTCTAGATATCCTGTACGAATAACAAGATCAAACCCTCCATCCACCAAGTCTACAAATCGATTATCTAACGACATATCAACGGTGAGACCGGGGTGCATGTTACAAAATTCGGCCACAGCATCGGCTAAGATCAAATCACCGGAGATAGACGGCACGGACATTTTGATGTGACCACTAATATTCTCACCATACCCTGAAACTGATTCCATAGCCTCTTGGGTGGCTTGCTTCACATTTTTCGCACCATGAACAAGTGCTTTACCAGCCTCAGTGAGCGTTAATTTACGCGTTGTTCGATATAATAATTGGACACCCAATTCTTCTTCTAAACGCGCAATTCTTTTACTAACTACTGAATTTGTAAGGTTATTTTGCTCTGCCACTCGGCTAAAAGCACCTGTTTCTACCACCTGGTAGAACAGAATTAAGTCATCTGCTCGCATCACATTATGCCAATTTTGGAAATAATCATTTTCATTATTTCTCTATATCAACAAAAAATAAAGGGATAAATTCACCCCACCTTAACAACCCTATTACAAAAATAATAAAGACAACTTCGCCCATTCACATAGTTGGAGTGGATGAGCTAAGACAAAAGGAAGTAACCCATGTCTGAAACTCTATTAGCCCTCGTGGCATTTTCGCCTATCGTTGTCGCGGCCATCTTACTGGTCGGTCTCAATTGGCCCGCAAAAAAAGCTATGCCTGTTGCATTTGGACTTACCGTAATTATTGCCCTATTTGCTTGGGATATGTCGGTCACTCGCGTTCTCGCGTCGGTATTTCAAGGTTTTGGAATTACCGTCTCCGTACTCTGGATAGTGTTTGGTGCAATTTTCTTGCTCAACACCCTCAAACATACAGGAGCCATCACCACAATTCGTAACGGTTTCACCGACATTTCCCCCGATCGTCGAGTGCAAGCTATCATCATCGCGTGGTGTTTTGGCTCCTTCATTGAGGGCGCATCTGGGTTTGGAACCCCTGCGGCAATTGCAGCACCGCTGCTTGTCGCCATTGGCTTCCCTGCGCTAGCTGCGGTATTAATGGGTATGATGATTCAATCTACACCCGTCTCTTTTGGCGCGGTAGGTACCCCTATCATAGTCGGTGTAAACAAAGGTCTAGATACCCACAATATCACCGAGTCTTTGGTTTCTCACGGCGCTTCATGGGACATGTATTTGCAGCAAATTACGGCTAACGTTGCCATTATTCATGCCTGTGTTGGAACCCTCATGCCAGTGCTCATGGCAATGATGTTAACCCGTTTCTTTGGTAAGAATCGCAGCTGGACAGAAGGTCTAGACATCCTGCCATTTGCACTATTTGCTGGTGTTGCGTTTACTATTCCATATGCGCTTACAGGCATTCTTCTCGGCCCTGAGTTCCCATCACTCATTGGCGGGCTTGTCGGCCTAGCCATCGTCGTCAGTGCGGCAAAAAAGGGCTTCCTAGTACCGAAATCAAAATGGGATTTTGAAAGCGAAGATAAATGGCCAACTGAGTGGCTAGGTTCGTTGAAAATGGATCTTTCCGAATCAAACGGAAAGCCAATGTCGATGGCCGTCGCCTGGCTACCTTATGTGCTGTTAGCCGTCATCTTGGTGGCTAGCCGAGTCAGCTCTGAGTTTAAAGGCTTCCTGACCAGTGTGAGTCTATCGTTCAGCAATATTCTTGGAGAGACTGGTATTAGCACCGCTATTCAGCCTCTATATTTGCCGGGCGGAATCCTAGTGTTCGTTGCCTTGTTGGCAGTCATTATTCAATCACGCAGTGCGAAACCACTGGTCGCCGCTTTTGGTGAATCGAGCAAAACGCTTATAGGAGCTGGCTTTGTTCTTGTGTTTACCATCCCGATGGTTCGTATCTTCATTAACTCTGGGGTAAACGGTGCCGATCTAGCGAGCATGCCAGTAACCACGGCTAATTTAGCCTCTGCCATGGTTGGTGAAGCTTTTCCTGCGCTAAGTGCCACAATCGGTGCTTTAGGAGCATTCATTGCGGGCTCAAATACGGTGTCTAACATGATGTTCAGCCAGTTCCAGTTCGAAGTTGCACAGACTCTTACTATTTCAACCACTGCTGTGATTGCATTGCAAGCGGTAGGAGCAGCAGCCGGTAATATGATCGCTATTCATAACGTCGTCGCTGCCTCTGCTACCGTAGGACTACTGGGGCGTGAAGGCCTAACGTTGCGCAGGACGGTTATACCCACATTCTATTACTTAGTCGTTACCGGTCTCATTGGATTGGCTCTGGTTTACGGCTTCCATTTCACCGATGCCTTGATGAACTGATTTAGGTTCAATTAACCACGCACTTACCTCGTTTTTTGAGTGAAGTTGTGAATTATCTCAAGAAGGTAAGTGCGCTTATTTTTCAGAATGTTACATCTAGTCTATATAAGAATATAAACCCATAAAAATGGGTCTGGTGCTGGAGCAAAGCAATGCGAATCTATCCCTCAAAACCGAGCAAAGTTTATTTTTATGCCACTTGCCTCGTCGATGTATTTGACCCTGAAGCGGGTCTTGATGCGATGACATTGCTGAAGCAACAAGGTATCGATGTAGAGTTTGTTGAAAAACAAACGTGCTGCGGTCAGCCAGCTTATACCTCAGGTTATGAAAATGAAGCTAAGCAAGTCGCGCAAAGCCAAATGGACCTGTTCACAGAAGAAATTCCTGTGATCGTATTATCCGGTTCCTGTGGAGGAATGATGCACCATCATTATCGTCGATTATTCAAAGGCGATAAGAACCAAGCCAAAGTGGATAGCTTTTGTGACCGTGTCTTTGAGCTCACTGAATTCTTAGTAAATGTTTGCCGTGTGAGGCTAGATGATAAAGGTCAACCAACGAGTGTTGTCATGCATACTTCTTGCGCTGCTAGGCGAGAAATGAACGTCCACGTTACCGCCACAGACTTGCTCAGCCAACTGTCCAATGTCGAACTGAGAATGCAAGATTACGAGAGTGAGTGTTGCGGCTTTGGTGGCAGCTTTTCGGTCAGACATCCAAATATTTCCCAAGCGATGGTTGAAGACAAAACTCGACACATCGAAGCAACAGCATCAGATACTTTAGTAAGTGCTGACTGGGGTTGCTTACTCAATATTAACGGCGCTTTTGAATATCAAGGCAAAGCCATCAAAGGCCGCCATATAGCCTCATTTTTGCTAGAACGTACCCAAGGAGAATCCTAATGAGCCAGACTCCTGAACAGTTTCACGCCCTAGCAAAAGATGCTCTAGCCGATAAGCAGCTTAGAGCTAATTTCCGTGGCGCAATGGACTACCTGCGCGATAAACGTAAAACAGCTTTCTCTGATTTGGATGAAGAGAAGCAGACCCGCGACCTGGCCGAAGCCATTCGTCAGCGCTGTCTTAGTAAGTTACCGGAGCTGCTCGAACAACTGGAATTCAACTGTTATCGAAACGGTATCCAAGTCCATTGGGCAGAAAATCCAGAGCAAGCTAATGCGATTATCGCCTCTATTGCTTCCGAGCATGACGCCAAAAGCATCATCAAAGGTAAGTCTATGGTCAGTGAAGAGATTGAGATGAACCATGAGATGGCAAAACTGGGTATCGAATGTCTTGAAAGCGACATGGGCGAGTACATAGTGCAACTTGATGGTGACAAACCATCGCACATCATCATGCCGGCTATCCACAAGAATAAGCAAGAAGTCAGTGACACATTCGAAGCAAATCTTGAGGGATTTAGTCCTACCACCGACGTTGATAGCTTGATTCAGACCGGACGTACTCGCTTGAGACAAAAGTTCTTTGAAGCCGACATCGGCTTATCGGGCGTGAACTTTGCCGTAGCTGAAACGGGAACGCTGTGTTTGGTAGAAAATGAAGGCAATGGCAGGATGTCTACCACAGTACCTAACGTCCACATCGCGATTACCGGTATCGAAAAAGTCGTTGAATACCTCGCAGACGTGCCGCCTTTGTATAGCGCGTTGACTCGTTCTGCCACTGGGCAGGCAATTACGACCTACTTCAATATGATCAGCTCTCCTCGTAAAGCAGGAGAGAAAGACGGACCTCAGGAAGTCCACTTAATTCTGCTCGACAACGGCCGTAGCCAAGCCTTCCAAGACGAAGAGCTACGCAAAACGTTGCAATGTATTCGCTGTGGAGCATGCATGAATCACTGCCCTGTTTATACCAAGATTGGTGGCCACGCCTATGGCACCGTTTATCCTGGCCCAATTGGCAAGATCATTTCTCCTCACCTATTGGGAATCGATAAAACTAAAGATCTCGTGACGGCTTCAAGTCTATGTGGCGCGTGTGGTGAAGTGTGTCCAGTACGCATCCCTATTCCAGAAATGCTATTACGCCTGCGTAAAGAAGCAAAGAACAAAGCGAGTAAAGATAACCTAGAACTCAACGGACAGAACGCAGCACACAGCAAAATGGAGTCTGCGGCGATGAAAGGGTTTGCTTTAGCCGCAAGTTCATCCCATCTCTACCATGCAGGGACATTTATGGCGACAAAACTGCAGAGCTTAATTCCAAATAAACTGGGAGCCTGGACACAATGTCGAACCAGTCCTAAACCAGCTAAGAAAACACTGCATCAAATTATGGTTGAGAAAAATAAGGCCGAGCCTAAGAAGTGACAGAGGAAATGAGCATGAATACAAGACTTGCGAAAGATAACATTCTTGGGCGCCTAAAACAGGCAAAGCGAACCCCCAAAACAGCCGAAGAGATGGCGTTTTTTCCTTGGGGTAGTCACCCAGATATTACGGCAGATGATAAAGCCCAACGCTTCTTTGACATGATGACAGCAAACCACGCCGATGTTCGAGTCACCACAAGAGCGGAATTAAGCCCTACTTTACAATCCGTTATGGAGCAATATCAATTTCAAAACATCGCAATTGGCACGGCTGGTGAATACATCAACGATTTTGAAGTCGCCACCAGCACACGAAACGTTACCACATTCAATAAAGAAATTGAGCAATGGAAATCTGAACTGTTTAACGATATTGATGTAGGTATCACACACACCCTTGGAGGTATCGCTGATACTGGTGCTTTGATTCTTTGGCCTACAGAGCATGAGCCTAGAACACTATCGCTAGTGCCTCCGAGCCACATTGCTGTCGTTAAGAAATCAGCATTGTATGGTCATTTCTTGCAAGTGATGCAAGAGAACAACTGGAATCATTACATGCCGACAAACGCGCTATTAATATCTGGCCCTTCGAAAACTGCAGATATCCAACAAACGCTCGCCTATGGCGCACACGGACCAAGCCAGCTGATCGTGTTACTGCTGGAAGACGAATAAGAATAAAGGACACTGGAATGAGCCATGTAGACGCTAAGACACAACAAGAACTCAATAGCAAAGAACAACGCTACTCAGTAGTAAAACAGCAACTCGCCACCAAAATTGATAGCGAACGCATCATCACAGACGATGCACAACGTCTGGCTTATGGTACCGATGCCAGTTTCTATCGACTCATTCCTCAGATCGTTCTAAGACTCAAAGATCTCGATGAGGTGGTGTTCGCTATCCAATGCTGCAAAGAACACAACGTCCCTTTCACGTTTCGTGCGGCAGGGACTAGCCTTTCAGGGCAAGCGGTATCAGACTCCGTATTGATTGCTCTTACTGACGACTGGCGCGGTCATACCATTATCAATGATGGCGCACAAATAAAACTGCAACCTGGTGTCATTGGCGCTGATGCGAATAAATATCTACTGCCTTTCCAACGAAAAATCGGGCCAGATCCAGCGTCGATCAATACATGTAAAATCGGCGGAATTGCAGCTAATAATGCCAGCGGCATGTGTTGTGGTACGGCACAAAACTCATATCGTACTGTTGAAAGCATGAAATTAGTGTTCGCAGATGGCTCAATTTTGGATACGGGGAGTCAACAAAGTATTGAGAGTTTTAAACAGACCAACCCGAGTTTGATTGAAGGACTCAAAACATTAGCCGAAGAAACGCAAGCCAATAACGAACTGGCTAGTAAAATTGCCCACAAGTATCGATTAAAAAACACCACTGGGTACGCTTTAAACGCACTCGTCGATTATTCTGATCCTATCGAAGTCCTTGAGCACCTTATGATTGGTTCAGAAGGTACATTAGGTTTCATTGCTGAAATTACTTACAACACTGTTGTAGAACATGAGTTCAAAGCCTCTACTTTGCTGGTCTTCTCTAACATTGAAGAAGCAAGCCAAGCTGTGACAACGCTATCGAGTACCCCAGTCGCTGCCGTGGAGATGATGGATGGTCGAGCGCTGCGCTCAGTAGCCGACAAACCGGGTATGCCAAGCTTTATTCAGCAACTCGACCTAGAAGCAACCGCTCTGCTTATCGAAGTCCACGCCTCAGACAAAACCACACTGGATGCTCACACTACGAAAGTGATGGCATCACTTTCGGATTACACCATTATTGAGTCGGTGCCATTTACCCTTGATCCGAGTACTGTCGCAACGCTCTGGGGTATTCGCAAAGGCATGTTCCCTGCTGTTGGTGCTGTGCGTGAAGTGGGTACCACCGTCATTATTGAGGACGTTGCATTCCCAGTAGAAAATTTGGCCGCTGGAGTCCGAGATCTACAGCAACTGTTTGACAAATATCAGTACGATGAAGCCATCATCTTTGGCCATGCGCTTGAAGGCAACTTGCACTTTGTCTTCACTCAAGGTTTCGATAGCCAATCGGAAATCGAACGCTACGGTGGCTTTATGGATGATGTAGCTGATTTAGTCGCAGTAAAGTATCAAGGTTCATTAAAGGCCGAGCACGGTACAGGGCGAAACATGGCGCCTTACATCGAGCTTGAATGGGGACAAGAAGGCTATGCCTTAATGCAACGCATCAAGACCTTGTTCGATCCTCAAGGATTATTGAATCCGGGCGTCATTATCAATGACAACCCACATTCGCACATCGAAAACCTCAAACCTATGCCCGCAGCCGACGATATTGTTGATCGTTGCATCGAGTGTGGCTTCTGCGAACCCGTATGCCCATCACGTACCCTCACCCTTTCTCCTAGACAACGTATTGTTCTATTCCGGGAGCTGCAACGTCGCCGAGCCAATGGCGAATCAACTCAAGCTAGCGAGCTAGAAAAGGTATTTGAGTATCAAGGCTTGGATACCTGTGCAGCAACTGGTTTATGTGCTGATCGTTGTCCCGTCGGTATCAATACAGGGGAATTGGTGAAGAAGCTGCGAGCTCCTAAGTATGAGAAGTTTCGACCCATTGCAAAATGGACAGCTGATCATTTTAGTGCGACAACCACTATCGCAAGGTTTGGCCTTAAGAGCGGTCACGTAGCCTCTAATCTCCTTGGGGCGCAACGAGTGGCGAATATCGCCAAAGGAATGCGCTCAATCACTAAAGACGCCACACCTGCATGGCTCGCAGAGACACCAAACGGAAGTAACTTCGATATTGAAAAAGCGCTCGATGACAAGCCAGCTGCAAACTCAACAATAAAGAAAGTCGTATATCTCCCATCGTGCGCAAGTCGCAATATGCAAACTCAACCCGCAGCAAAGGATCAACGCTCGCTAGAGGAAGTGACGTTGTCACTTATTTCAAAGGCTGGATTTGAATTGGTTACGCCTAAAAAGCTGAGTGACCACTGTTGTGGTATGCCCTACGACAGTAAAGGCATGGTGGATATAGCAAAACAAAAGAGTCTTCAACTTGAAGACGCGTTATGGGAAGCCAGCGAAAACGGTACATACCCTATTCTCATGGACACCAGTCCATGCGCAAAACGCAGTATTGAGCAATTCACCAAACCTATGACTATTGTTGAGCCAGTCAAGTTTACCCACGATTATTTGTTAGATACTTTGGCATTGGCACCGTTAGACGAAACTGTGATGCTTCATGTTACCTGCAGTTCTAGACGTATGGGTTTAGAGCAATCAATGTTAAATCTCGCTAAGGCTTGTGCCAGCGATGTGGTGTTACCCGAACACATTCAATGCTGTGGCTGGGCAGGAGACAAAGGGTTTACCACTCCAGAGCTTAATGAAGCAGCGGTTGCTCCGCTTAAGCAGCAAGTTCCAAGTGGATGCACACGAGGCTTTAGCAACAGTATTACTTGTGAAATTGGCCTGTCTCATCACAGCGGTATTCCTTATCAATCCATCCTCTATTTGGTGGATGAAGTTGCCCAAACTAAATAGCAAAACGCCCCTCACTAATGAGGGGCGTTTTTTAAATTATATTCCACTACGCATAGCGCATGTCCAAAGACGTCAAAGTGCATGAGCACACCTTGTTTCGCCCGGACTCTTTAGCTTCATAAAGCGCTTTATCTGCTCGCCCAACCAATGAGTCCCAAGATTCATCATCAACTAGCTGAGCAACACCAAAACTGCAACTAATGGAAAAATCTTCACCCTTGATGCTTCCGTACTGTTCCACTCGACTGCGCAACTGTTCAGCTAATGCACGCGCTTGATGCAAATCCATATCGTAAAGCACCACCATAATTTCATCCCCACCAAAACGAAACGTTGTATTGCTGCCGTTTAATGAATCTTGAATAATGTCTGACACTTTGCGAATCACTTTGTCCCCAGCGATATGCCCGTATCTGTCATTGATCATCTTGAAGAAATCAATATCAAGCATAATGACACTCACGTTGGTTCCCTGAGCAAGCTGCTTTGGTAAGTCTTCTTCAATGTAAACTTCAAGAGCTCGCCTATTACCAAGCTGAGTTAAGGGGTCAAAATAAGAAAGCGCGTTAATAGCACTCACTTGTCTACCGTTGATCATCCACAGCATACTGAAGCTAATAGAAACGATGAGAAAAATACTAAGTAAGAAAGCCATCGAGTGTACAAACCCAGCGTCCATAAACTGAGCGATCGCCTCCCCCGAAATGGCGTAGTAACTTCGATAAACCATGAAGCTGCCATACAGCACAAACGTCAACACCATGGTTCTTACTGCGAGAGGTAAGTCTTGTTGCTTTCCTACTGACATAACCCTCGCCGACACTAAAGTAACCAAAGCTAAATAGCTCGTTATAGCCACAATTCGGTTCTCAATTGACGCTTGGTAATAGGTAAAATAAACAAAAGACAAAAACACCAAGGGAATCATCGTCATACACCAATACGAGTATTGCAGCTTAGCTTGTCTAAACTCACATAGACTGTGCAGTATCATTTGAAATGCACAGGCAATCAGCATGTTAGCCGTAATGACTGTCAGAAACTCTGGCAAAAGACCACGAAAGCTTATCAAAAGCGGTCCCGTCCCCATCACCAACAAAGCCAATGAAAACATGGTCAAACCCGCAACCTTTTGCTGTGAACGCTGATAGAGCAGGAGCCCGATACAGTAGACACAACTAAAAAGTATAATGATAAAATTAAGCGTTCTCATATCGAGAGAAAACGCATCCATAACCACCGCCCGAATTACCATCCCTTATCAATCAACATCAATTCATTCACCAAACAAATTGAATATACTCAGGGATACTAGAATAAATAGTCCAGTTTTGTCTGCGACTGGTAAGAAATGAGACCCACCTCACTAATAAATATGTCATTAGATTGATCGAATTATTGCTTCGACTTTTGATACGGCATCCACTTTCTGGCGAAATTGCAGAATCCTTTCACTATTCGCACGCAGTATTTACTTGGCTTGCACATTATTGACAACCGTTTTAGGCATCTCAGGTTGAATAGGCGGCAATTAAATGAAGAGGGAACATACCTTCTCGGCATTGCAGGGGTTAAACAAATAATGAATTTTACGCAACAGGATACCGAAGCGCTTTATCAGGTCTGGATGTCTCAAAAGGCAAAGATGCACATCACGCAAATGGAAGTGGCTAAACGTTTGAATTTGAGTCAACTTGAACTATCCAACCGCCTTAATGGAAATGTGCCACTAGATACCACTTTTATAGAACGATTTTGTAAACTTCTGCACATTGATCCGACGTACCACCTGCCATCGCTTCGCGGCTCAGTCGAGACTGCGTCTAGCACTGATCGCCTTTTCAATACTCGCCTTACCGTAGATGGCGACATTACCAACATTCGTGTCGATGGAAATCAAGTAACGATAGAGTACCGTATCTAGTTGTTATTTAACTGTTTCCAACGCACTAATGTCCAGCCGTCTTCTGGCTGGAACAAGCACCGAAGGGGATCACTCCCCTTCAACCCGTCTGTTTATTCCGAAGCTCTGAGCGCTTTGATGATTTCTACTGAGCGCGCAATGGTCTCTGGCGCTTTGTCGACATCAGCATTGACTGACCAGTCTTGCTGGTTAATAACCGAGATACCTGTTTTTAAGTCACTCAGACCAATTTGTCCAAAAGAGCCAAAACTCATCAAAATCTCTTCTTCTGGTAAATAATAGGTTTGTACTCCATAGCCAACTTTGTAACCTGATGTGGCTAAAAGCTCACCTGTAGCACTGCCTTGGAGAACATCACGCTCCATATCTTTTGCCATCTCATAAAACGACTGGCCAGCTTTACCTTGAGCAATGTACTGATGGAATAGAGCATAGTCGACTGCGGTTAAGTTGATACCATATGCTGGCGATGTGGTACCGTCTGATGTTTTAGCGATCGAAGAGCTGTAGTGAACACCAACATCGTTAAATAACTCTTCTAGCAATGTAGCAAAGGGTTTTCCTGATACTTTTTCCGCAATCAGCCCCAGCGTATCGGTATTTTTATCCGTATATTCCCACTTTTCTCCTTGCTTGTTTCCGCTTGGTGCTGCCTGCTTAATCGCCTCCAAATGGCCTGTCGGCTTACCATTACTTTGCAAACCAATCTCTATCTCCCATAAATAACCATTTGAGCCCGGAGTATGATAATCAGCTAAAGAAGCCGCACCGCTAGACATATTGGCTATATTTCGGATCGTAGCTCCCCCTATCACTGTTCCCTTCAGCTCTGGTAGATAGAATTCCGATTTTTCGTCGAGATCAATGAGCCCTTGGTCTGCCAGCTGAGCAATCACCACACCTGCAAACGTTTTTGAAGCGGACTGTAGGTTATTAGTAAAGTCTTCTTGATAACCGTTATCATAGAACTCGCTATAGACTTTATTATCTTTGAGCACTACAAAGCCTTTAGTTTGAGTCTCAATTAAGCTGTTGAGTAACGTTTTACCCGACGTAAGCTTGAAGCTTAGCGGTATAGGTGTCGTAGCCTTCGACAATAGGGTTGGCTCCTTTGCCGCTTTTATTTGAACAACGCTGAAGCTAACGAAGTCTTCCATATTCATACTTACATAGCGATAGTAAGGCCACGATTGCATATTTTTTAAAGGAATCTTGGCCACTTCGAAAGGTTGATAGAATTGTTCAATTGGGGCGGAAGTACCCATCGCAGAATTAGCTGATACTGGTAGTGTAGTTGGACCAGCGATAGCGCCTAACATCATTGACAGTAGTAATGTCTTTTTCATGGTGAGTTCCTCAACTTGATGACCGTGTTTAACAAACTTGCGGTCATTATCTATAATAAATTCAATACCTGTTAATAGGGTTCCTATGGTTAGGCCATAGGATGAATTTATTCAAAGGAGGTTTGTATTAAGATTAGACCAGAACTACTTAAATGCTTTATAGCGGCCGCCGACACTGGGTCTTTCAGTGCCGCTGCGCGATCCCTTGGTAAACACTTAGCCACGGTGAGTGGCAATATTGCTCGATTAGAAGATGAACTAGGGGTTGAATTGTTTGATCGAACAGGCAAATACCCAGAAATCACTTCACAAGGTCTTAGTTTGTACGATAGTGCAAGAGTCGCGGTCGATAGTATTGAAAGGTTTAACTTGAATGCCCTACATCTATCAAGTGGTGTGCCTGCTTTGTTTACATTAGCTATTGACCAAGACCTGCCACTTCAACCTTTTCAAAATGCGCTAGCTCAATGCCACAAAAATTGGCCGCATTTGCAAGTGACGCTGATTCAAAAAACGTGCAGTGAGATTTTAATTGACGTTTCTGAAGGGAAAGTTGACTTGGCACTTACCCCGTCTTTGGAAGGAAATAGTAATTTTTATGAGTTTGTTGCTATTGGTCATTGGAATGCCCACTTTTGCTGCCATAAGACGCATCCTCTAGGCCGAAAAAGAACCATTAGCAACGACGATCTATTAAGCTCAACTCAAATCATTCCTAGAGCGGCCAAAACCGAATCTGCACTACTTGATGCCTATAAAATGTCGTCTTCGATATGGTATGTAGATGGCTATAACTCGATGGTTGAAGTGTTAAAAGCGGGTATCGGGTGGGCGATGCTACCAAACGGTAATGTGAGCTTACCGGAAACACTGGTCACCTTTCACCCAGAATTTGCCCAAACAACAATGATGATGCAATACGACTTGATATGGCCGAAAAACCAACCTAAAAATACAGTTCATGAACATTTCATCGCGGCAATTGGCCAAGTATTTAACGACTAGCTTCAAAAATGCTTGCTGCAATGACTGTATACCTCATGGCTCTGTCAATAGTGCCACACATTCATTGTACTTCGGCTTAGAGACGGTTTTCTTATTCGACTTTTTCACTTTTGTTGTTGCCTTCTTAGCTGGAATATACGGTTTCCACGAAGCGAGCTCTGCACCACAGCCATCTCCAGGTGGAGGCGCATTTTGCGCTACGCATTGCTCATCCCCTTCTGGACAATGCAACCTTACGTGAAAATGGTAATAGTGCCCCCACCATGGCCGTACCTTTCGCAGCCAGTCTCGTTCTTTCCATGACACTTCGCACAACTGCTTTTTGATTAGAGGGTGAACAAAAATTCTCGCGACACGATCGTCAACCGCCGCAACCTGAATCAATAATGAATGATTACTGGTCCATTTGTCCTTTTTGAATCGATACTTGTCGATGTCGACCACCGGATAGGGTTCTGGGTCTTGCAATTCTTGCTTTGAAAGTGGCTCATTAGGTAGTCGTAACCAGATATCGGCGTCCAGCCCAGTTTGATGACTGGCATGTCCTGATGTGAATCGCCCCCCTCGTGGCATGGCAATATCCCCCACCAGAAGTTGCCCCATGCCCAGCCGATCGACCTTGCTAGCTAGATCGGTTAGGTAGCGGATCATATCTTGATGCCCGTAATAACGGTTACGCTGAGCACGAATGACCTGATATCCAGTGCCATCTAGAGAGAGCTCTTCTCCCCCAGCTAAACATCCGTTGGCGTAGCTGCCAATTGATGAGGAAGCGCCTTTACTAGGAACCGTAATTTCATCCCAAGAACGGTCAAGCGCATAACTGCTGATTGGTATTAGTAACGACAGCAACAGTCCATATTTCATCATCATGTTCCCCTGCATTCCATATGAAACTAGAACAGACCACTAAAAGCATAGTGTGAACCCGATACGATTGCCTGCTCACATTCGAGAATAAAGTAAATGAGTGAAAAGACTTGGCTCGTGATCTCAATCCGAGTAGTGGAGCGAATTTGATATACAGAAGTTGAAATGTTTCACAAATGTAAAGAAAAACAGCTTTATTGTGCTGGTTATTATTGAAGCCAAAAGAGTAACGCGCTAAAAATAAGGAACTCAATTGCCCTAATGACAATTGAGTAACTGTATAAGTCGTCATTCCTTTTTTGAGGCTGCCACCTTTTTCGGGAGTGACGACTTTGCTCTTCCTACCGATGAATCCCTTTAACTAAAACGCGCCACATAATCAATAACTCTGCTGCGATACTCTCGCTTCATGGACTCATCAATAAAACTTGCGTCAATGGCGTTAATTGTCAATTGCGCCAGTTCTTGGTGGGTCATATCGTGCGCTTCACTTACCGCTTTGAAATTGTCTGTCATATAACCACCAAAATAAGCTGGGTCGTCTGAGTTAATAGTAACCGCGACACCTTTGCGAAGTAGGCTCACAATATTGTGCTGCGACATATCATCAAATACACACAGCTTGATGTTTGATAGTGGGCAGACAGTTAACGGCATTTTCGTCTCAATAAGACGCGCAACGAGTTCGTCACTTTCCACACAGCGAACACCATGGTCAACCCGGCTTACGCCTAATAGCTCTATGGCATCAACGATGTTCTGAGCAGGCCCCTCTTCTCCAGCATGAGCAACAGTCAAAAAGCCATGTTCTTTAGCCATTTTAAACACACGTGCGAACTTCTCTGGTGGATGGCCTTGCTCAGAAGAATCCAGCCCCACCCCTACAATCAGATCTTTGTGTGGCAAAGCTTGTTTGAGCGTCTCGATGGCAGAATCTTCAGAAAGATGTCTTAAAAAGCACATAATGATTTGTGAGGTAATGCCCAGTGTCGTTTCACCGTCTTGCAATGCACGGTGAATACCTTTAATCACCGTCTCAAAGGCTATCCCTCTCTCTGTATGTGTTTGAGGATCAAAGAAGATCTCGGTATGAATAACATTATCCGCTTTACAGCGCTCCAAATAGGCCCATGTTAAGTCGTAAAAATCTTGTTCGGTAATAAGAGCATTCGCACCTTGATAATAAATATCGAGAAACGACTGCAAGTCTTCAAAGTCGTAGGCCGTGCGCAGTGCTTCAGGTGAGGCATAAGGAAGTGAGATACCATTTCGTTGTGCTAGTTTAAACAGAAGCTCTGGCTCTAATGAGCCTTCGATATGGAGGTGCAACTCTACTTTGGGAAGATCTTGAATAAATGCGTTCATATTCCACCTATTATGATTGTTGTGGGTGCACTTACTCTAAGTATAGGAATAATTTGAGGTAATTTTCGAACGCCAATACAAAGAGCAAGACACTAATGTGATCTTGGCTCTTCGTAATCAGCACTTTGCGGGAGCTGGTAGAGACCCCCAAACCATATCATTGGGGTTATACGAAGCAAACGATTGGTATCGTACACGACCGTCACTTACGTTCAATAGTCGCGACGGACAAACAAAAACGGTGTCACATTGGACACCGTTTTTCATCAACTTGCTACCAATGAGCTTAGTCTTCAAAGCTGCCCGTTGTTGCCAGTTCTTTGAACCACAAACCGTGTTTTTTCGGAATTCGGTCACCCGTTTCTAAATCCAAACGATAGAAGCCATATCGACGCTTAAACGAGTTTAACCAAGACCAGTTATCGATGAATGTCCACTGATGAACACCAAAACAGTTTGAACCTTCTTGGATTGCTCTGTGCAGCTGAACTAAGTGCTCTTTCATCAACCCTGTGCGGAATGAATCGTCAATCAGTCCATCCTCACCCGGTTCACCTTCTGACTCGACGTCCATAGCAATGCCGATTTCAGCTAAATACCATGGGATATTACCGTAGTTTTCCTGAACATTTTTAGCAATATCATAAACGGCAGTTGGTAAAATCTCGTTATTATCACGATAAGGATTGAATCGGCCTTCTGGATTCACATAGTTCTCAAAATAAACTTCTGGCGTAAAGTAATCCAAGTCATAGCTCGCTTCACGTGCTTTCACGCGACGTGGAACGTAGTAGTTCACACCTAAGAACTCAACTTTTGCTGACGTGATCTGTTCTATCTCTTCCGGCGTCGTTTCCGGTGTGACGCCCTGTTCCGCCAGAACTTCACAAAGCTCTTTCGGAATCTCATTTTTAACCATAGGGTCAAGGAAACTGCGGTTAAACAGTAGGTCGGCATACCATGCCGCTTTCTTGTCTTCTTCGCTGTCATTGCGCGTATAGGACGGCGTCAGGTTAAGCACGATACCAATCTGTGAGTTCTCAAGCTCCAGCGCATTGAAGCGATGAACTGCTTTTGCATGAGCAAGAATGATATTAAACGCGACTTGCACCGCCAACTTGCCATCTTTCTTACATGGATAATGGAAGTCATACAGATAGCCGCCTTCTACCGGAACAATAGGCTCATTAAACGTGATCCAGTACTTCACTTTATGACCGAACAGTTTGAACGCTGTCTCGGCATAATCGGCAAACATATCGACCACTTTTTTCGATTCAAAACCACCGAATTTCTCTTGCAGCTCAGCAGGCATATCGAAGTGATATAGGTTCATCATTGGCTCGATGCCATTAGCGATCATTTCATCTAAGTAGTTGTTATAAAATGCCACTGCGTCCTGACATACTTCGCCCGTTTCATAATCTTTGATCAGTCGAGACCACTGAATAGAAGTACGGAACGAGTTAAAACCAACCTTCTTCATGTTCTGAATATCTTCTTGGTATCTGTGATACGTATCCGTCACCGTCTCTGAGCTAATTCCACGGTAAAAACGCTCAGGGCTCTTTTGATGCCAAAGATCCCAAATAGAGTCGTTTGCTTTATTGGTAGAGCCTTCTGTCTGAATGCCAGACGCAGCTGCGCCCCACATAAAGTTCTGTGGAAAAGTGTACTTAGTCATGTTGCTAACCTTGTGTATTCAAAAAATGTTTCAATGCCCCAATCAAATTGGCATCGTTGCCAAATTGGGTCAGTTTTGGATTTGGACGGACTTTCGCTAAAGGGTGTTGCGCCAATATGGCATCCAGCTTTTGATTAAGCTTGTCGATCAAACCCGAACTACGACTGATAGCACCGCCTAAAAGGATGTATTGCGGATCTACTGCGTATTGGACATTGATAAGTACGGTTGCCAAGTCAAAATACCATTGCTCAACGGCAGCGATAACTGCCTCATCACCTTGTTCGTAAAGCTCAAAAACTTTAAGGCCATCTAACTCTTTTGGTGATATCTCTTTAGCGCGAGCGGTTTGTTCAATGATGCCCCGCGTTGAGGCCAAATCAGAGTATGTTAATGGTTTCCCTTGTTCAAAACGCAAAATGCTATAGCCGAACTCTCCACCATGAAGATGATGCCCTTTTAGGATATGACCTGATTTGACAATGGCGCCGCCGACACCAGAGCCTAGTACCAATAAACAAAAGTCGTTTGACTCACTGGCTGCGCCTAACCAATCTTCTGCTAGTGCAGCGCAACAACCATCATTCTCAAGCTCTGTCGGTAGCCCAAAGCGTTCTTGGTATAGCGACTTAACATCAAAACCATGGATGTAATCGAGTGCACTTGAGCCTTCGATCACACCCGTTTCAACGTTCACAGCGCCACAAGTGCTAACAGCTATACCTGCTATCGCGTAATCGTGTTTCAGCTGTTCCAACTTCGGAGCTAAAGAGTCTAACCAAGCGTTATAAGACGCTACTCGGCTTGGCAAAGAGAAGCGTTCGAAAATCTTTGCTTCCTGATTCATTACCGCACACTTTACCGATGTGCCTCCAAAATCTAAGACGAGATAGTAACGTTCAGTCATCGACGTATTTTTCCTGTCAGACTATGATAAAGAGTGTAAGAACGCAGCGCCGCGTACACCGGAAGAGTCACCATGAACACTCTTCACTACCTTGGTTTTTACCGATTTAGTAAACGTATACTGAGATAGCTTATTTTGGACCAGAGGATAGATTTCATCGACATTAGACATTCCACCGCCTAGTACTATTACCTCGGGATCAACAAAATTCACCACGTTAGCGAGTGTCCTTGCTAACTGGTCACAGTAGAGCTCCAAGTGCGCAATGGCTCTGCGATCACCCGATGCATGTAACGCCATGATTTGCTTCGAATCTGCTGGCGAATGCTTTTCTGAGAAGGTGCGACCAAACCCAGTACCGGAAACAAACGACTCAGCACAGTTCATCGACCCGCAATAACATTTAACCGGTTGACCATCAATTTCTGGACTGTAGTTAGGTAGTGGATTGTGGCCGATTTCGCCACCTAATCGATTTAGCCCAGTGACAATGCCGTTATTGATAATAACGCCTGAACCGCAGCCAGTACCAATGATTACGGCAACACAAGAGTGCTTGGCCTCCTTGGCAGCCCCATCCTTAAACTCCGATAGCGCCAAACAGTCAGCGTCATTAGCAATGGCAACTGGTACATCGATTTGTCTTTGAATGTCACCGATAAAGTCATGGCCGTTTAGCACAGTGACATTCGCGCCTTGCATTAGCCCGTCATTACCGACTGAGCCACAACATCCAATACCAATAGATTCTATTTCACCCTTCTCTGATACTGTGTTAATTACTGACATCACAGACGCGAGAAAGCCTTCATACGAACCAGTCTCTGTCGGTTCGCGATGCTTCACAATGGTTTGATAACTAGCAGAATCGAGTGCAACACCTTCAATTTTAGTGCCGCCAATGTCCAGTCCTACGATCATGATGGATTCTCTCTAAAGTAGATTGCGCCGAATTAAACCCAGCGATTTACTTTACTTAATCAAATTTCATTGCGGATCTAAAGCACGTGTCTGTTAAAACCTCGGCGTCGTCACAAAAACTATATACTTTTCATTATTAAATCTATATAGATATTACCAAGACATACTCATTCGAAGTTATTGAACGACTCTTTCATTTTTTCCCCCTCTAGATTGTTTCATTACCCGCCTATAGTTGATATCAACAAAGGAGGTCAGCGATGACACTGGTTAGAACAATTGAACAAGTCATTCCATCTCATGCCACATCAGATGGTGATGGTGTAAAAATTCGCCGAGTACACGGCTTCGATAATGCGGCATTTTCACCGTTTTTAATGATCGATGAGCTTAAGTCCGATGACAAAAAAGACTATGTGGGCGGCTTTCCTCCGCATCCACATAGAGGTATAGAAACGCTAACCTATATGATGAAAGGTCACTTTCAGCATAAAGATCACATGGGCAACGTAAGCGAATTACGCTCAGGCGGAGCACAATGGATGGCAGCAGGTCGAGGTGTTATCCATAGTGAAATGCCAATCATGGAGGAAGGTGACCTACACGGATTTCAAATTTGGATCAATCAGCCAGCCAAAAATAAAATGACACCGGCGCAATACCATGACTTTCAACCAGAGACCATTACTGAATATGAACAACAAGGGAGTGGCTTAATTCGTCTACTCTCCGGTGAAATCAGGGTAAATGGCACCCTACTCGCTGGGCCACTGACGAAAACTGGAGTCCCTGCAACAGTGGCGGACTGGCGCAGCAATCGAGGAGATTCGGTAAGACTAAACGTCCCTTCAGAACACAATATGATGCTTTACGTTTACAAAGGAGCTGTGAGTGTTGCGGATAAAAGTTTGAAAGAAGGCGAACTTGCACTAGTTTCAAAAGGAGAGGCAATGGAGATGACAGCGAGTTCCGAGTCCGGGGTATTAGTCTTTGTTGGTGAGCCAATAAATGAACCCGTCGTTCACTACGGACCTTTTGTCATGAATAGCATGCAAGAGATTCAACAGGCGATTAATGATTATAACTCAGGCGTATTCGATACTTACTAACCAATCCGAGTTGAAGATTTTAATTTGACACCCCAATCCACTGCCTGTGTGTCACGCATCGACGAGATCGTCGATGCGTTCTTTTTTCTGACGCATTTTAATATCGAGCCAGACGCAGCGATACTGGTGCTTTACATTGTAAATCTCTATAGATATTCACACAGGTATGCAGTCGCTTGTTGCACTTTTAGGTCAAAGCTAGAGTCACCAGCCACATTAAAATGTTCACCCGACGAATACGTCTTCCATTCTTCTTCTCCAGCAAGGCGCACTGTTAACGCTCCTTTCACTACCGTCATTTTTTCAGGGGCAGCCGTCCCAAACGTGTATTCACCTGCAGCCATCACACCAACACTGCTGTCGCCATCTGCTTGAGTAAAACCCAGTGATTTCACAGAGCCTTCGAAATAGGTGTTTTCTTTAATCATCTTTTTTGACTTCCTTGTTAGTTAATCATCGTAAAAGCATGGTTTTACCTCACAAATTGCCGTAAAACAAGAGAATGATCAATTGCTAAGATCAATTGGTATAAACGAGTAACATGATTTAACAAGGTTTTGATATGTCGGACAAAGCAACTCGAGTACCCACTCATCGCATAAGTCGCTTAGGAAAGTTGGCGTCTTTGGCCACACGTGTGACGGGAGCAATGGTGACGGAAGGCGCAAAACAATTAGCTCAAGGCAAGCGCCCTGTCGCAAAGGATTTATTGCTCACCCCTGGCAATATCAAGCGAGTGGCCGACCAACTAGCGCATTTGCGAGGAGCAGCAATGAAAGTAGGACAGCTCATGTCTATGGACGCAGGCGACCTCATTAGTCCTGAGCTTGCAGAAGTTCTTGCTCGCTTACGATCCGACGCTTCCCCGATGCCCGCCAAGCAACTCGCAGCTGTGCTAACTCAAGAGCTAGGGAGCGACTGGAAACATAATTTTGTTGAGTTTAATTTTAAACCTATAGCCAGTGCCTCTATAGGCCAAGTTCATCAGGCTCACTCTGATGATGGCACTAAATTGGCTATCAAGGTTCAATATCCAGGCATCAAAAAAAGCATTGATAGTGATGTCGACAACGTAGGTACTCTGCTCAATGTCGTCGGTTTGATCCCGAAAGGCGTCGATTATCGTGGCTTACTTGAAGAAGCAAAAAAACAGCTTCATGCTGAAGCAGACTATCTTCTTGAAGCTGAGCTTCTAGAGCGCTATCGCGACTATCTAGGTGACGACCCAGATTTTATCTTACCCACAGTGCAAAGAAACCTCACCACTGATAATGTACTGGCTATGACTCATGTATCAGGCATGCCCATCGAGTCTCTTATCAATGCAGACCAAAACACTCGAGACCGAGCAATGCGGCTACTGTTGCAATTGCTTTTCAAAGAGATATTTGAATTTAAATTGGTCCAAACTGACCCAAACTTTGCCAACTTTCTGTTTAATTCGGAGCAACAAAAAATCGTATTACTCGATTTTGGAGCTACTCGAAGCTACAGCGACAATATCAGCAACGGATATCGGCATGCGTTCAGTGCGATTTTAGATACCGATACAAAACGACTGGACGCTGCGTTGCAGCAGATTGGTTTTTTCAATCAAGACATTCTTCCAGAGCAGAAAAGTGCAATCTTTGACCTCGTCACCTTAGCTTGTGAACCGTTAATGACATCTGGCCTCTATGATTTTGGTTCTAGTAATTTAGCGCAGCGCTTGAGTCAAGCTGGTACAGTGCTTAGCATGGAAAAAGACTACTGGCACACACCGCCTGCTGATGCTCTATTTTTGCACCGTAAAATTGGTGGACTCTATCTGTTAGCGGCCAGATTAAAAGCAAAGGTAGACGTGCAAGACTTGTTTACGCCTTACATTCTCACCCAGCCTTAAAGTGCCAACTCACAAACAACAATGTGTTACAAACAATCGATACATTTATAAAACGGCACGTTTTATTCTTAAGTAATCGTCACAATTGCCGATACCATTTGAAAGCCCACAAGGAAGTGCTTGAATGACAAAACTAGGCAGAACATCCAGCAACAATGACTCGTTAGTATTAATTGTCATTTTGGTGATTTCGATTATGCTGGCATCTGCTTTGGGGTATGCTTTCTACACTAGCCATCAAAATCATATCTCGCCTAGCCGCGTGTATGGTAACTGGATAGAAATCGGAGCTCCCAAACAAAGCACCGAAATCTTGACCTTTACGGATTATGGAGCTTTGCGTAACCACAGATTGATAGCAACTTCTTTCGAATTTGATGGTCGAGTCGTCAAGTTGAAAACAGGCAGTGGTTTATGGGTTTATGAACGAGTGGGCACTCCTAGGTCACCGCAGTTACGCAGAATCTCCCCTGCTCTACCCCCACAACGATTCATTTTTGAAGGCTATGAACACACAGTACCGATGGATGGCTATAACCCAGGGCAAAATCGACGTTCAGCGCTTAGGGAACATTTCTCCACTAAATAGCCCTTTGGCAGCAGGTTCGGTAAACCTTTTTCTCCTAAACTACCTAAGCCTGTGAAAAACAATGTCTTTGCATTACATTATGACAGAACCCTGAATTACAACGCTTGATAGTTTACTATGATAGCGCCATTTACAATTGACCCAGCCTATAATATGAAGTTCACATCCATAAAAGAATCTAAGATTGCAGGTATGCTCTGTCTTGCAGCATTTGCTTCCCTAACATTCATCATTTCGCTGGTGTTTTTTCCTAGTCATCTAACATCCGTTGTTACAGAGGCAATTGGAGCGCTGATGCAAAACCTTACCTATTCTGCCGGGCATCAAGGTTTTCTGATTTCATTAGCTATCCTCATGGGGCTTATTGCGTGGCATCGTCGTCAAGCGACTAACAATCTACACCTATTGATTCAGTTGGGATTACTGCTTGTTCTGAGTTTCGGAGCAAAAACCTTCCTTAAAGAATTTACTCAAAGCCCGCGACCTTACACGGAAACACTCGCTGAGCTTAATGTCATCGACTCACCACAGAGCTTCTACAATCTCACCGTTGATGAAAAAGATGACAGGATTCATCAAGTGGAAGAACAGGTTAGTGAATGGCGTACTAAGCACTGGATTGGAGAGACTGACTATTCGTTTCCATCAGGTCATACTATTTTCGTTTCTGTATGTGTGCTGTTTTTTGGGGGGCTTTTCGCAAGCCAAGGCCGTTATGTACTCGCTTCATTGGTCATAGTATGGGGCGTAGGCGTGGCAGCAAGCCGTTTGTGGTTAGGCATGCATAGACCTGTCGACCTTTTTGCTTCGATGTTCTTTGGGCTTATCCTCTATATCATCATACCTTCTCACTACCCCATACTCGACAAGGTGCTGTTCAAGATCAAAAATCGCTAGAGACTGCAATAAATTTCCATTATTATCGAAATACTGATTTTGGAGAGTGTTGTATGCAAATAGAAGTCGCTGCGAAAGCCCTAAAAGAACTTGGCCATGTTACTCGCTTGGCGATATACAGACAGGTTGTGAGAGCTGGACACAAAGGGACGCCTGTCGGTGAAATTCAAGATCGATTGAATATCCCAGGGTCTACGTTGTCACACCATATCTCAAGCCTAGCATCGGCAAACCTTATTCAACAGCGCCGAGAAGGAAGAACGTTATATTGCGTTGCCAACTATGAACACTTAGAAGGTGTGATTAGCTTCTTACAAGATGAATGTTGTATCGACGAATCTTGCTAAACCCTAACTCAAGGCCTTACGTTTACGTAAGGCCTTTCTTCTTATAATTAAGACTTCGCATCATTAGTCCTGACTTTACTTAGCGGTAATCCCCTTAGGTTCGTACAGTTTTACTACTACCACAGGGAGATGTGTCCATGCGAGCCTCAAAAGTGGCCGATTATTCCGGTCGAACACTTCTTATTCTGTTTATGGTGATAACGTTCAGTATCACTGCGATTGCTGTGTTATTTGTGGTCGATCATGAAGCAGAGAAAACCATTGCTAAACTTCAGTCCAATAGTGCAAAGACTGAAATCCAAGCGGCTAAGAACTTTATGGATCAGTTTTTTATCGCGACCGATATGCATATATCTCACCTAGTTGAAGAACCTGCCATTATCGCTGCAGTTAGCGGTGACGAATATCTAGGTGACCACCAGCATCACTCTCATAATGACCATTCTCATGGCACTAACACGACTCCGACTGGACCAGATGTATTCAAGCACCTCCATCAATTTCATCTCTCCAATGTTGAAGTGAAATTCTGTTTGTTTAACTCATCAGGAAGTGTTGTTTTTAACACACTTCCTCAAGAAGGACCGATTGAACAGCGACTAAAACTGCTAGAGGTTATCAAGTCTAATGCAACTAGAGAAACGGTTTACCTGCTGAAAGAACACAACAATCAGAAAATCATTAAGTTCTATAAGCCTATTTACGTTGACACCCAACTTCGAGGCGTTGTAGTAGGGGCGTTTCCGTACTTCAACGAGAGCTTTTTCAGTAAGCTAAGTAGTAATAACTCCCGTTGGTTTTCTTTGACACAACCCGGTTCTAATTGGCTAGAGACACCACCAGAGGGGAATTGGAAAACGGAGAGTATTCGGTTAGCGAAGTCCAATATCTCGTTAGTCTTTGGGATTAATAATGCAGCATCAGATTTACAGCGAGACGAACTACTTAGTAGCCTTGCTATTGCATTAGTCATAGCCCTTTTTACCAGTTCAATTATTGTCTACATGTTCGGACGTAGGATGATAATTAATCCGTTCCAAAAGCTTGAGCAATCTCGAGCGAAGTTAACACAGCAGACTGAATTACTAGCAATAAAAGAACGCGAGGCAAGACGTTTAGCCAACGTTGTTAAACACACACGTGACGCGGTGTTGATTACCGATAAGCAAGGTCGTATCGAATGGGTTAACCAAGCTTTTGAAACCATGACGGGATTCATAAAGGAAGAAATTATAGGCATAAAACCCGGCACTCTTTTACAAGGTGAAGGTTCAAATACAGAAGCCATCGAGCAATTAAGAAAAGCGGTGCAAACTCACCAACCGACTAGAGTGGAGATCCTTAATTTCTCAAGAACAAAGCAACCTTACTGGGTCGATATAGAGCTTTCGCCAGTATTTGACTCTCAAGGAGAGCTAGATAAGTTTATTGCGGTCGAACGCGACATCACCGCCACCAAACAGCTGCAAGAAAAGCTCGAAAATGCCGTCGTGGCCGCTGACTCGGCAAATATCGCCAAAACGCAGTTTCTCGCCACAATGAGTCATGAAATTCGTACGCCAATGAATGGAGTACTAGGCATGGTGCAAGTTATGCTGTCAGAGACAAATGATCAGCAACAAAAGGAAAATTTGTCACTTATTCTGGAGTCCGGCAATCACTTAATATCCATACTTAACGATATTCTAGATCTCACCAAAGTGGAACAAAACAAAATCGAGCTAGAAAACCGTCCTTTCACTATCGAACAAATAATTGCCCCATTACGTTCTACTTATCAAGCCGTATGCCAGGAGAAAGGAATTGACCTCAATATTGATTGCCATGTTGACTCTAAGATAACGTATCTTGGAGACCGTAGTCGCGTAAGACAAGTTTTATACAATTTACTTAACAATGCCATCAAATTTACCGAGCAAGGAGGAATAACTGTCAAAGTCACTCACAATGTTTCCCACCCTTCACTATTACACTTTTCCGTGCAAGATAGCGGCATCGGAATTGAGCCAAATGCGCTAGAGAGAATTTTCGAACCCTTTGTCCAAGCTGATGCTTCCACGACTCGACGATATGGTGGTACAGGACTCGGCCTAGCGATTGTTAAACAACTTATAGAAAAGATGGGCGGCACGATCCATGCGACCAGCAAAGTTGGTCAAGGAACGCGGTTTGACTTCCAGTTTGAACTTCCAATAACGTATGGTGAGCGCATTACATTAGTAGGCCACAAGGCACACCAAAGCCCCCCTCTCACAACGCAAAATATTCTCATTGTTGAAGACAATCATGTTAATGCTCTTGTCGCCCGTAAGTTGTTAGAGTCAGAAGGACATACAACCAGCACCGTCACCAATGGTGCGATGGCATTGGAGGCGCTAAGTGAAAACAAATATGACCTTGTATTGATGGACAACCATATGCCAGTTATGGACGGTGTAGAAGCCTGTTCACGTATTCGAAGACAATTTGGAACTGATTTACTAATCTTTGGATGGACTGCTGATGTTTTCGCTGATTCAAAACAGGCGTTTATCGACGCTGGTGCTAATTGTGTTCTGCACAAACCACTTAAGAAAGACGAACTGTTTGATGCCATTATGCAATTTTCTGATACTCAAGAGCATAATCGCTATAAAGAATAACCGCGACAGATTGTAAATTGGACGAGTCTGAATGTTATGTAACGCCAGATATTCATCGATATAGGCTAATAGCAAAGGACTCATTCTATCAATAATCCACATATAGCATGACATTCTGTCCTATTTATTACCTTTCAATATAAAAACAATATTATCAACAGGTGCATTTACCTCTCAAATCATGTGGTTATATTCACCTGTAGAAAATTTAATTTGCATCACAAATATAACTCACCATTGACTAAAAATAACGCAACTAGAACGTAAGGCATTATATTTAATGAGAAATATATCTATTAGTTCGTTAAGATGCATCTAAATAATATTAATAACCTGCTTTCATTCGTCAGCCAAATGGAATTTGGTCTAATTATAAGTTGGAGAGGAAACCTTCAGTGAAACTGAACAATCTGTCTATTCGTACTAAGCTGCAAGCTATTGTCATCTTCGCAGTTTTAATTCTATTTTCTCTTGGTACATTTAATCTATTAATACAAAAAGATGCGAGCTACGAGCAAAGAAAAGAGCAAGTCCGTTCAAATGTGCAGATCACCTACGAGATTGCGAAACATTATCAAAAACTCGAATCTACGCTTGGCAAACAAGCTGCACAACAAGCTGCGATAGATGCAATTAGCCAAATTAGATACGACGGCAGTAACTATTTCTGGATAGCGAGTGCTTCTAATACAATTGTAATGCACCCTACTCAGCCACAGCTTAACGGCACTAGTACAAACACCTTGACAGATTCCAGAGGAAATCATTTTTGGCAAGAAATGTCATCCATTGCTAAAACCACAGGCAGTGGTTTTCTTACCTACTACTGGCTAGGTCCGGATGGTGAGGAGTCCGAGAAGATTTCATTCGTAAACTATATCCCGGAATGGGACTGGATTATTGGTTCAGGCGTCCAAACCTCTGATATTGATAAAGCGTTTCAGAGCCAACTTATAAAAGAGCTTATCGTAGACTCCGTTGCAGCACTTGTACTTATCGTCATTTGTTTGGTTGTTGCACGCAATATCATCAAACCCATTGAATCACTTGTAACACAGGTTCATAAAGTCGCAGATGGCGACCTCACTGTCGATATGCAAACAGAGCGTCGTGACGAAATAGGTTATTTGAGTAACGAACTGAGTCGAATGATGGATAAGCTCAAAGAAACCATTAGCGCAGCCAAACGTTCAGCGGACTACTCTGGTCAATTATCCAGTAGCATTGCGGCTGCAAGTGAAGAAACCTCAACGAGCATAGATTCACAAAGCCAACAACTTGAGCAACTCGCTACCGCGATGAATGAAATGTCATCAACTATTCAAGATATCGCGGGTAACTCTGAAAGAACATCAGCAACCACAGAGGAAAGCAAAGACTTTGCTGCTCAAGGTAGCCGAAGCATGGGATATACACTTAACAACATAGCTGGGATCTCCGATGACATCTCCAGTACCTACCAGTTAATGGAAGCGTTGAAACAAGGCGTCAATGATATTAGCAATGTCGTCAATGTTATTCATGAGGTCTCGGAGCAAACCAACTTACTCGCGCTTAACGCAGCGATTGAAGCAGCACGAGCTGGTGAACAAGGGCGCGGCTTTGCTGTGGTAGCAGACGAAGTCAGAAACTTGGCAAGCAGAACCCAAGAGTCAACAGCTCAAGTACAAACTACCATCGACAAACTCAATGAACGTACCGAAAGCGTGCTGTCTGTTATGGCTTCAAACCAAACTAAAGTGACAGAGAGCGTGGATCTTGCTTCGCAAACTCAAGACAAACTTGATACTGCTGTCGCTAAGCTCAACGATACTTATGACATGGTGGCACAAATTGCGGCAGCAGCAGAACAGCAAGGAACGGTTGCAAATGAAGTGAATGAAAATGTCAGCATCGTGCATATGTCGATTAGCGAAATACGTCAGGCGAGTCAGAGCCTTGCGGAGCAATCTCAATCTATGGCAGCAGCATCTGACGAGCTGAATCACAAACTCTCTTACTTCCGGGTCTAAAACCCAAAAAACGCTCCATCTAAGATGGAGCGTTTTTCATTATCAATTGTTAAGCTCAGTTATTTTTGGTTATACACCATGATAAAAGTGATGGGCACTGACGTGGCTATTGACGGCAATCCTGCCACCTCACGTAACTTTTCAATGCCAGCTTCTAGTCCAAAATCTGATGCTTGCACAATCACAGGATCCGTCGAGACAATGGCGATCTTGTTTTCAGTCAATCGCATCACCGTTAGTTTGGCTGCGTAAGTTTTCTGCACGCCATGTAGATCCAAAGTAAGATCATTAACAACTGAGTACACTCCACCAATTTGGCTATTGTCCAGTTGACTCATATCGACCACAGTGGTGATCGTCGCTTTGGCAAACTCTGCGACATTAAACAACATCGTTTGCATGCGTTCGTTACGAATAGGAATATTGGTCTCAACACTGGATAGGTCAATGACTACCGTAGCTTTACCATCATCGCTGATTGTCCCGGTCATTGAGGAAAAGTGATGCACTTCACTTACACTGTTTTTCTTAGTCGACACAAATTTTAATGACGAGTTATTACCATCCAACATCCATTCTGCCTGAGCGGGAAGCACGACTATGAAGGCCAACAATATGGTTACCATTCTGACTATCATTTTTTTCTCCTAACTGATCACTGACCTAGTTAGGTTTAGTCTAACCTACCGAGAAACGCCATTTTGCTTACCGCGAACCTGCATAATCGCCACAATCTCTCATTGTCCCATCGTTCTCACTATTCCCACGATGGTTCTCACATTGCGAATTTCGTAAGAATCAATTCTATTGCATTGAAATATATAGGATTATTACTAGGCATCGAATTTGCTTACCTCTGAATAACTCGCCTTTAAACATAAAAATAGAGGAATAAGCGATGAGAACAAGGAACGTCATTACACTAGCCAGTTTACTCCTACCATGGCAAGTTTATGCGCTTTCTGTAGCAGATTTAACCTTCGAGTCTGGCGCGGAGGCATCAAATTATTCAGCTAAGGGAAAGCCGAGTAATTTATATTCTGTTGCAGACACGTTACCTCAAGACGTATTGACCAATGTCTACTCCATGCTTCCAGAGGGTAGTGTCGTCAACAGTGCTTTCATTGCACCAGATAAATACTCAAGCATCGATATTGACGATGAACTAAACGGGGCAGAATATGCAACCGCCCGTATTACCTTCCTTAACGAAGGTGCTGGATATCGAAACAGCCTTGGCTATTTTGTTTTCGACACTGACAACCCTCCTACAGATAAAGATGATATTGATGCCCACATTATTGTCTTTCCCAATGCCTCAAAACCTGGAGAAGGAGAAATGCAAGAAGGGGATACGATTGACCTCGGCGTACAACTGACTGCCAATCAAACACTCGCCTTCTTCTTGATTCCGAACGGCTGGGGCTGGGAGGGGAGCTACAACAATATTGCTAACTTTGGGAATTGGGGAACACCTTTTTATAGTTACCCAGCTTTGAATCCAGAAACTACCATGGAACACAGAAGGCATAACGTTGCTTTCCTTGATGTTCAAAATGAGTTTTTGGTATTGAGTTTTGAAGATATAAAACGTCCATCTGGCGATAACGACTTCAACGATCTCATCTTTACCGTTGAAGTCACTCCTTTTGAAGCCATTGATGGCGTAAACAGTGATGGTACAACCGACTCCAAATATGAAACTCTTGTTCAAGAAAACGATCCTGACATCTCTGTCACTTCTGTCTACCCTAGCTCAGACTCTATGGCCACTATCGCTTTTGAAGATCGCTGGCCATTAATGGGGGATTACGATTTCAATGACGTAGTATGGAGTTATAAGATTACCGAGCAAATCAATGGACAGCGCGAGCTGACCAACATCACCATCGACTACACACTGCAAGCTATGGGTGCCGGGTACTCTAATGGGTTTGCGCTCCAATTACCTAACGTCGATCCAAATAACCTTGCTTCGGTTGCCTTGACAAAAAATGGACAAAGCGTCACCCATACTGTTCAACAAGCGTCCAACGACGAAACTATCTTCATCATAGCCGAAGACTTGCGAGCAGAGTTATCCGCGTTAGGGGGATTGCCTCTCGGTTGTCATTTCTACAAAACGGATGACACGTGCCTGGCGATGCAACAGGGCATCAGTTTGTCTTATCAACTTACTGTTGAATTAACCAATCCTGTATCGCGCGACCTAATTGGTTACCCGCCCTATGATCCTTTCATATTTGCCTCTGAAGGAGAATATCATGGTGATTTTGTTCAGACACCACCAGGTATGTCTTGGCAAACACACATGAAGGCATTCGGTGGTACAAGTTTTATGGATAATGCATTATTCGGACTTCATGATGACCGATCTGGCGGAGCACAATCGTTTCTATCAGAAAACAATATGCCTTGGGTGATTAATATTCGTGACCAATGGGAACACCCAAAAGAGCTGGTTGATATTACCGTCGCCTACCCTAACTTTCCTAACTGGGTCACGAGTGCTGGAGAACAAGATAGCGATTGGTACAACTACGCTAGCGCAAACCAAGTAATCTCAAGTTCGGAACAGTAAGGAGTACCCCATGATAAACCCAATAAAACCTCTCACTCTTTTTGCTGCCCTAGCCTCAGTTGTTGCTTGTGGAGGCGGTGGCGGTGGCGGTGGCGGTGGCGGTCAAGATACTGCGAACACAACTCCAGCAAAACCCGTTGAAGCCCCAACTGAAACACCAATTGAACGAACTGCAGATCTTGTTGCAGATAGAACATTTTCATTCGATGTTGGTCAGCTAATCACACTGTCAATTGATAAAGGTAATGCAGGAAAAGGCGCGTTGCATGTCTATAGTCAAGCCGCACACACTTTTGAAAATGGAGATATCGCTGCGGATCCAACTTCACGAGTAACGACCATCTATCCAGCAGAAACCGATGAAGTCACACTGCAAGTTAACAACAACTGGACCAAGATTTACGCTCAATGGGTGCCAATGACAAGTAATGAACAAGAGCAAACCTGGACTATTGACTTGAACCAAACCCAGAACGCTTACCATCTCGCTTTTTGACTAGGCTTGTATTGGGCTCAGCTAAATTTCTGAGCCCATATATCGTTTGGTTTGGTTTGACACTTCATTCATCAACATAGGCTATCGATAATAGCATTGATAACCATTATTGTTTGAGATACGATTGCGCTCTTTTGTTTCTCCCTTTCAGAATGAGCCAATCAATGAAATCACTATTCGCTAAAGGATTAAGCACGGTTTTTCTACTTTCGTTCGCTCTTATGGGTGCATCTGCACATGCACAGAGCCAACGCGTCATAACCGACCAACAAGGCAGTATCACCATCAAAGGAACACCAACTCGAGTCATCGCACTTGAATACTCGTTTGTGGACGCGTTAGCTGCTGTTGGTGTTTCACCGGTGGGCGTAGCTGATGACAAGAACATTGAGCGAATTCTTCCGGAGATACGCGAACTGATTAAACCTTGGCAATCAGTGGGCGTAAGACCTCAACCAAGCCTAGAAGCTATCTCACAATTAAAGCCAGATCTCATCATTGCTGATGCTGAGCGTCATAGCACGATTTACAACGATCTTATGGCCATCGCACCGACGATCTTGTTGAAAAGTCGCGGCGAAACTTACGAAGAGAACTTACAGTCTGCAATGAAAATTGGTGTTGCGGTCAATAAAGCCGATGAAATGGCAGCACGTATCGAAAAACACCATAAAATCATGGATCAATACAAAGCCAAGCTTTCTTCGAATGAGTCGTTTCAGTTTGCTGTGGTAACCGATAAAGGCATGTGGCTTCATGGTCCAAACTCATATGCTGGGGGTGTGATTACTGCGCTTGGATTACATGGTCCAGCGGTGCCAAAAACCGACAAAGCCTACATTGAAGTCAGCTTTGAGCAACTACTCAAGATTAACCCTGATTGGTTATTGCTTGGTCCCTATAAGCCCCACACTGTTTATGATGACTGGCAATCAAATCCATTAAGCAAAATGCTGAAGGTAGAGAAAACAGAGCACGCCGTTAAGGTTTCTCCACAGCTCTGGTCATTAAACCGAGGTATTTTGGCAGCTGAAGGCATCGCCAAAAACCTCTCTGATATTATTAATCAACAGCACTAATTCAATATGCTTCAATCAACACAGTGCAAGCTCTGGTTTGCACTTATTGCTGGTACGTTGCTGAGCCTAAATCTCTCTTTAGTGGCATGGTCTAGCTTTGACCTATCTTTTCAATCATTGCAGGGCTTCTGGCTGCACTTTGACTCAGCTAGCATGGAGCATCAAATCATCGCAACGCTAAGAATGCCTCGTGTACTCAGCGGTGCATTAATTGGAGCTAACCTCGCTGTTGCAGGCGCTCTCATGCAAGGATTGACTCGTAACCCCCTCGCTTCACCATCCGTGCTTGCTATCAATTCTGGAGCAGCACTATTTATCGTGTTGAGTAACTTTGGCTTCCTATCTTTATCCTTGTCAACCGCGGTAATGGGGGCGGTAGGCAGCGCGTTAAGTGGTCTGTTGGTTATGTTTCTTGGTGGTGCTTTTGATGATCGTCCACACCCTGTGAAACTGGTACTAGCGGGCATCGCTATCAACGCTTTGTTGCTAGGACTCACACGCGCAACGATTATTCTTGCTGACGATCAAGCCTATAGCGTGCAATCTTGGCTCATTGGCTCAATTAGTAACTTAGATTGGTCTGCCCTGCACCAGTTATTGCCAATTAGTGTTGTGGGGTTAGTGTTGGCGTGGGCGCTTGCTCATCCTCTCAACCTGCTAGTTCTTGGTAACGATGTCGCTACAGGCTTAGGCGTAAATACCAGCTTGATTCGATTACTAGCTTTCGTGGCTATTATTTTACTAACCAGTATCAGTGTTTCCATTGCAGGCCCTATTGGCTTTGTCGGTCTGTTAATTCCTCATATTGCACGCAAACTTGTCGGACACAGTTTCTTCGCTCTCATTCCAGCTAGCGCATTATTGGGGGCAATCTTAGTCATGTGTTCAGACGTACTTGCCAGGGGTATAGCCTTTCCCACAGAAACGCCGGTTGGTATCGTTACTGCGCTGATAGGTACGCCCTTTTTCATTTTTCTTTCTATAAAAAGTCGGTTGAGCTCATGAGTAGAACTTGGCTAGTCCTTATCTCGACTACCCTCGCCCTGTCTGTTTTCAGTTTGTTAGTAGGAGTCGCTGACTTATCGTTGTCGCAAATAACCATGACGGCCTTCAAAGGTGGCGAGTACGATTTCGTTGTCAATCACTATCGACTTCCACGCCTCTTCCTCGCCATTGGTGTTGGCGCTGGATTAGGAATATCTGGGGCGTTAGTCCAAGGTGTGATCCGCAACCCTCTCGCCTCACCAGATTTAATCGGCGTAAGTGCTGGTGCTGGGTTTGTTGCCACACTTTTGTTGACAGTATTCCCCAATGCACCAGTTTGGATGCTGCCAGTTGCCGCTATGATTGGTGGAGTATCTGTAGGGTTATTGCTGATCATCATCGCACGCTCAGTTCAACTACCCCCAGCCAGAATGGCACTTACGGGGATTGCTATTAGCGCCTTTCTTGCTAGCGGCATTGATTATTTATTAGTGGTACACCCCATCGAGATTAATACTGCAATGATTTGGCTCACCGGCAGTCTATGGGGACGAGGCTGGGAGCAGATGCCTTATATCTGGATGGGGCTTGCGATCTTACTGCCTCTTTCATTGTGGCTCGCACGGCGACTAGACATTATTGGTCTTGGCGATGAATCTGCCATCTCCCTTGGTGTCGAACTTGACAAAGTACAAGCCATGGCGCTGATTTGCGCCGTCATGCTTGCCAGTTTGAGTGTGTCTATCGCCGGAACGATAAGCTTTGTTGGTCTTCTCGCTCCGCATCTCGCTAGGCTACTGTTCGGACATAATCATAAAACTTTGCTGATGGGCTCCGCTGTGATTGGTGCACTTCTTGTCCTTACTGCCGATACCATCGCTCGAGGGATCTCGCCGCCGATCGAACTTCCTGCGGGCGTTCTAACCTCTGTCATTGGCGCACCCTATTTCATCTTCCTACTCAAACGTTACAAGGGCTGGTAATGCTGTCTGTCGAGAAATTGAACGTTGCCTATGGCAACAACACTATTATTGAAAATCTGAATTTGACGATTCCGAAAGGCAAAATTACTGCGCTTATTGGTCCTAATGGATGTGGAAAGTCCACTTTATTGAAAACGTTAGCTCGGATAAACAAGCCTAAATCTGGAAGAGTCCTACTTGATTCTACGCCCTTAGATGAGTACGGCTCCAAGTCATTGGCCAGACGTCTTTCTATGCTCCCACAAACCCATACCAGCCCGGAAGGCATCACGATTCAAAAACTGGTGGAGTATGGTCGCGCGCCTTATACCTCTCACTGGGGCAAATTGTCCCCTGAAGATAAAGCGATTGTAGCGAATGCAATGCAAGCAACTGGTGTAGATACACTTGCACAAAGCCCAATTGATGCGCTCTCTGGAGGTCAAAGACAACGTGCTTGGATCGCTATGATCGTCGCTCAGGATACTGAAATTGTGATGCTTGATGAGCCAACGACTTATTTGGATCTATCTCATCAAATTGAGCTCATGCGGATGATGCAAGATATGCATGCACAAGGAAAAACGGTGATTGTGGTACTGCACGATTTAAACCAAGCCTGTCGTTACTGCGACCATTTGGTGGTGCTAAAGCAAGGGCAACTCGTAACCCATGGCACTCCAAAAGACGTGTTTACCCAATCGTTATTAAAAGAAGTCTTTGACCTTGATGCGTTGGTGATTGAAGACCCTATTTCTGGTTCACCTATGTGTGTAGCACGATAATTATATCAATAGGTTATAGATCGCCTTTCGCTAATAATAATAACGTTATTGATAACTATTATCAAAAGCATTAATATCGCCACCCTCGTGAGAAACACAGTGGTAATCAGGACACATGGCAAATCAAACTGGGAAGAAAGTCGTCTCCCTTTCGCTTCTCGCTCTGTCAATCGGACAAGCATTTGCGACAGAAGAAGTAAACGAATCACAGCCAACAAACAAACAAAAAACTGACGAAAATATGGTCGTTACTGCGACCCGCTACAGTCAAGATACAGATAAAATCCCGGGCTCAGTTCATGTCATTTCAGAAAAAGAACTGGAACAACAAACTGCGGTATCCGATGACCTAACCAGTGTTATCGCTAACCTAGTTCCGGGCATGACGCCAAGTCGACAAAAGCTCTCTACCCAAGGTGAAAACCTTCGTGGACGTACCGCACTTATTATGGTTGACGGTGTTCCGCAAAATAACCCACTTCGCAATGGTAACCGTAACGGTTACACCGTAGATTCTTCAATGCTTGAGCGTGTGGAAGTGGTTCAAGGGGCAAGTGCCGTACAAGGTAACGGCGCCACTGGCGGTATCATTAACTACGTGACAAAAAGTGCGAAACCAGGCGACCATTGGAAGCAGACCGTTGGAACACGTGTAACCTCAAACCTAAAGGAAGATGGTACAGGTGGTAAAGTCTATTACAATCTAAGTCAGTATGACGAAGATTACGATCTCTTTATTGGCGGTGCGTGGGAGCAACAAGGGTTGTATTACGATGGTAATGGCAACCCAATCGGCATGAACTCTATCCAAGGTGAAACGCAAGATTCCAATGCCACAAACTTTCTCGCTAAAGGCGGCTATAACTTTGATGGCGGCAATCAACGCGTCAGCTTCAGTGCTAGTCGTTACCAACTAAAAGGCAACCAGAACTACATTAGTGTTCCTGGCGACTGGCAAAATGGCATTCCGGGAACCGTGGTTCCGGGTACGCCTTCTGGCGATCCTACGTCAAACTATGCGGAACTGTATAACTTTGGTTATGACCACTATGACTTCTTTGGTGGCGAGCTGAAATTCCAAGCCTTTTACCAAGACTTTGAAGCGGTATTTGGTGAAGCATCATGGTGGCCCACCGCAAGCAAACAATACGATCAAGGCGCTATCGTATCGACCAAAAAAGGCTTTAAGCTAAGTTATGTCAAAACCGATCTTCTGGGTTGGGATGACAGCTGGGTCGTTGGTCTAGACGGTCTGGAAGACACCACAAAGCAAACACTCACTCAATCTGGTAAAGATGTAACACCAGATATGATGTACCAGAGCTTAGCTCCCTTTATCCAGGGCGATATGCTAGTCACCGATTCTCTACGCCTTTCAGGTGGTGTTCGCTTTGAGAATACCAAAGTAACGGTTGCAGATGGTCAAACCTTGTGGGGCTATGGTAACGCAGGGCATCGTCAGGTTGATATTATTGGCGGCGAACAAAACTTTTCTCAGGCCGTCTTTAATGCTGGAGCTGTTTATGACTTTACCCCACGTATCAGTTCATTCGTTGGCTTTAGCCAAGGCTTCGGTTTGCCAGATATTGGACGCGTACTGCGTGGTAACTGGATCGGAGGCCCAACCGTCGTTGCTCCTGTAGGCGGTGCACCTATCGACTTCAACACTATGCCGGCGGTGAAACCTGTTGTAACGGATAACTACGAAGTGGGGCTAAGCTACAGCGATGACAAATGGTTTGTTAGTGGTAGTACTTATATGTCTATCGCTAAAGATGGTGCGAACCTAAGCCTTAACAGCGGCGGTACTTATGATGTTGTGCGCCAACGCACCGATATTAAAGGTTACGAGTTCACCGCGACCTACAATATTTTGCCTACGACGCAGATTCAGGCACTGTATGCTCACGTAGAAGGTCAAGTAGATACCAATCAAGATGGCTCGGTGGATAGCGACATGGATCTTAAGAACCTGTCTCCTGATCGCCTATTGATGGCGGTCAACCACAGCTTCTCTGACCGTTGGAATGGTCGCCTACAATACAACCATATGTTCTCTCGAAGTAAAGAGCAAAACGATGCCGGTAGTGCACAGCAGTTTGACGGCTATGGCTTGATGGATGTGTCTATGTTCTACGATCTGCAGCGTTACGGTCGTATCAGTGTCGGTATTGAAAACCTATTGAACGAGCAGTACATTAACTACTTTAGCCAGATACGCCACCACAATGCGTATTACTTCTCTGGCCGTGGTCGAACATTCAGTCTAGGTTACGAAATCGATTTTTAATCACTGGCAACACAGAGCAATAAAAAAGCCCGCTTCAATGAAGCGGGCTTTTTACATTCGAACCGGCAACTATATAGCTAATAGCTGTTGCTTAATCGCATCGTCAGTAAAAGCAGCATTAACGCTATTGCGATAGATATGCATATAGTCTTCTTCGGACAATCCAAACTGCTCAATTACCAACTGAACTTCTTTCGTCATTGTCGTATTCGATACGGTGCGATTATCAGTATTGATGGTGACTGGAATACCACGCTGACGGAAATCCTCAATCGGGTGTACCGTCATGCTTTCCACCGCTTTTGTTTGTACATTACTGCTCGGACACGTTTCTAACGCCACTTGTTTTTCATGCACTAAGTCAAACGCTTGTTGATGAGTGGCGATATGAATGCCATGTCCCACACGCTCTGCACCTAACATGGTAATGGCATCGTAAACGTTCTGCCCTTCGCCTTGTTCACCAGCGTGAATCGTGACGTTCAAACCCTGCTCTTTTGCGTATCTCGCAAAAGGAACAAATTTCTCACAGAATCCAAGCTCTTCTCCGCCCGCAAGGTCAAATGCTGCTACACCTTTACCTAGGTACGCAGCACCAACATCAATGACATCATTAATCTCATCGGTTGGCATATGACGTAGCAAAGACAGAATAATGTTGCCTTTAATGCCGTGTACTTCTTCTGCTCGTTTCATGCCAGCCACTACTGAACTGATGATTTCTTCAATATTCAGACCTTGCTCTCTGTGTAAGAGAGGGCCAAAACGAACTTCCATATACTTAACATTTTCAAGTGCCGCATCTTCATAGACTTCAAAGGCGATACGTTCCAAGGCTTCTTTGGTCTGCATCACAGATAAAGGTAGATCAAAACGCTTTAAATACTCGAGTAAGTTTGGGCACGTCTCAGGGGCAATCATCAAGTCACGAACAACTTCAATATCCTGAGAGGGAATATCAACACCTTGGATAGAGGCAAGTTCGATGATGGTTTCAGGTCGCACGCTGCCATCTAAGTGACAGTGAAGGTCGATTTTGGGTAGTTGTTTATAGTTCATCGTTACCTCTCTTGGAATCATTGATAAGCCTCATTCTTCCATTTACTCACTCCGGCTCCATGCAGAAAGGCGACAAGTGTATGCACTTGTTACATAAACATACATGAGCCACGTCGAAGAGCTCAAGGAAATGGAGAGCATTTATACTGATTAATCTAATACAAAGCCACCTCAACTGCCTATTTTTTAGTGAGATAGTTCACTTTTTTGCGGTTAAACGTTTGCTTTTGAAAAGTGGAGTTCACAGATATTCATGCTACACACAACCAGACAGTTCCCACACAATTCACGACATTTCCTACACAGACGTCAGATTCGAAACTCTTTAGAGTACGGCTCGAAACAAGTTACAAGACTATTTAAGGTATCAGAATGAAAAAGGCAGTGGCACTCGCTTTAACAGCTCTATTCGCAACTAGCGCATTTGCAGGCGCAGCAGATCCAGGTTTTTACGTGGGTGGTGGTTATGGCCTAGTTAAAAGTAAGCTTAAAAACCTCGACAATGATAGCAGTGAATCTTTAGACGCAGGTCATTCACTAAGAGTTTACGGCGGCTACGCATTCAACCGTATCGTTTCTCTAGAAGGTTCATACACTAAATACGGAAAAGCAGATTTAAGCCAACAATATTCTTGGGATCCTAGTGCACTTGCGCTTACAGCTAACCTGGGTTACACATTTGATAGCGGGTTCCGCCCATTTGCTACTGTTGGTCTATCTTACCTAGATCTAAACGAATCAGGCGCTAAAGTTTTTAGTAGCGATTCGGGTACAGCATTCCGTTACGGTATTGGTGTAGAATACATGCCAGCACAAGTTGAAGGCTTAGGTATTCGCTTAGCATATGAAGCCGACGCATTCCGAATTGAAAGTGCTCGTGGTAACGACAGTGATACGATTAACGCAGGTTCTCTTTACCTAGGCGCATCATACAAATTCTAAGCGATCCAAAACACGTCAGTTAGCTTAACAACGATCAAAGCCACTTCCCTCGAAGTGGCTTTTTATTTATATCGACCTAAAAAGACCAACCCGCTTTGAAGATAGATACAGCCCCACTTCAATCAAGCTGAGGAATCTGACTAACGCCTACACTTCCGGCCCAGCCTTCATTTTCGACAATAAAATCCACGCTGGAGTAACACCCAGATAGCGAAACCGAGTATTGGGGAAGAAGAAACGGTCATAGTCATCTACTGAAAAATATATAGGTGACGAATGTGGTGTGCCTATATTGGGCTCATCTGGACCTTTCTTTGCCCGTACTTGACCTAACTTAACGTGAGGCAAGCTTCCATTCTTTGCCAGACCCTGCATTTATCAACTAATGAGAATGAGCCGCAAGATTTTTGTTTCCTTTCTTATTCAGTAGGAATATAAATTGCGTAATTGGTTTTGATAATAGATAACACAGATATGGGAAATACACAGCAACCCACTACTCAGGTTAATGAAAAGCCACTGCAACTTTTAATGCAAGTTGCCGTGTCTGATATGCCTGTTTCAGCAAAAGATTTAAGCATTCAACTCGGCGTTCCTCTCAGCAGTCTTTACCGTCATATAAAGCTGCTTAAAGAGTGGAATCTTATTGAAGAGAGTCCACACGACAAAACACTGATTGTTGGTCCAGCTGCTCTGATGTTGATGCACAGCTATCAGTCGAGTACACACAACCTAGAAGCAATAGAGAGCATATTGTTCCGATTACAAAAGCAGACTGGTGAGATGTCAGCTTACATGGTACCAGTTGGCTATCGTGCTCTATGTGTTAGCTTGCAAGAGAGTGCGCAAGCACTTCGCTGCAGCTATGTAAGAGGACAGAGCCAACCTTTGCTTCGCGGGGCTTCATCTAAAGTGATGCTGGCTTATTTACCAGAATCTCGTTGCGAAAAAATACTGCGTCATTTTGGTGAGCACGAAAACGTCACTGATTGGAATAAGGATCTGGAGCAGATTCGCCGTCAGGGATTTGCCATCAGTACGTCTGAGTTCGATCCCGGGGTAACGGGCATCAGTGCGCCAGTAATGAAAGGCTCGAAATTAATTGGTGCTGTTTCCATTATGGCTCCTGCCTATCGTGTAGAAGCCAACAAGGACAGATTCATTCTACATGTATTGCAAGCAGCAAGGGCGCTGCCACCAGAAAGGTAATTCATCATGCTCAACGTCTTCAAACAAATCTGGAAACGTCGTTATCATCCTGCTTTAGAGAGCCAACTTTCCGTATTCACGGTATCGGAAGCTATCAAGCCTATGAATAATGCCCAGTTTGAAGACGCTGACTCCCTCCTAGAAACCGCCTACGACTGGCTAAGCTCACAACAAAATTCTCATTCAATGAGAAAAATTGGTCATTATCCAATTCTGGGTAGTTACTGCTCCGAAAGACCTTACTTCGAAAGCCCGGTTGCAAAACGCGACTTCACCGGTCAGCTCAACCAACAACTTGCGGTTGGTGCAATGCCGCTCGTCATTACCAATTGCCACGAAACCTTGCTCGACATTATTCCCAATCTACTGATCGACAAAGATGAAATTGGTATTGTAAACATCAACGCAGAATTGCTACTCGATCAATGTCTTGATGTCACCGTCGGTTCAATGCTGCATTTCGCACTTAACAGATATAATGAGTGCCGCGCCTTTCATATCGGCATCGACAATAATCGCTGCAACAAAAAACAGTTAGAGTACGCGGAAGATATGGGATGTGATTGGCTTCTTTCAAATGAGGTGGTGTACAGAAATCGAGCAATGATCAAAGAGCAGCTTGCGCGATTTATCAGTCACTGCGACAGACTGGTTGTAACCATCGATCTACCTTCTATTTCGAGACACAACTCAAACCTAGAGAAGCACAAACTCGATGTGGCTATGGTATTACGAGTGCTACGTCAGTGTTTAGCTTCAGATAAGGTGCTATTAGTTCAGCTTGTGGGTGCTAAGGAACAACACATTTACTCTAAACCAACCCAGCTTCTTGTCCAAGAAACAGGGCTGTTCTTTTCCTAGATAAATCAATCGTTACATCTGATAGCGAGCCAAGAAGAGCTCGGCAGTAGACAGCGCAAGTTGCTGAGCAACTTCGTCGGGCAATGTATCCGTCATTCCCATCAATTGTGGCCAAAAGCAACTACCTTTAATTAGGCTGTGCAACTGAACGCTTGCCACACTAATATCTGGAATAGTCAGTTGTTGTTGATCATTCTTGTGCTCTAACCATTTGTATAAGGCAGTTTCTTGCTTCGACATTTTATCCGCTTGGGCTTTCAGTTCCTCTGGTCGATAAAAGTAATGTCCAAACGCAACCTTCGACAAATCAATATAAGCAGGATTGTTCAAGATACCTATCTCATGCGACAGTAAATAGACTAGTTGTTGTTTGAGATCCATCGACGCCAAAGGTTGCAAGTCAACATCCATCATAGATTGTCGCCACAAATCCGATAGCAAACTCATAACTAATACTTCTTTTGACTCGAAGTGATTATATACCGTTCGTTTCGATACACCGGCCATCGCCGCGAGTTTATCCATACTAGTATTATGTACGCCAAACTCGTGAAACGCGTGTTTAGCCGCCTCAACAATTGCCTCGCGCTTCATCTCGCTTCGCGTTTTTTTCTTTTCTGTCATTGGGTTACTCGACAACTCAAATTTTTCTTCCCGTATTTTACACTAATCAGTTTACTTTTCACATTTTAAAAGTAAACTACACTGGTTAGTTTACAAAAGACTTCAGCTATCGATCTCATTACAGCCAGTCTTTTAATCGCGATAGGAAACATCATGAGAAAGTCACTAATCGCCTCAATAGGAGTTCTAGCAATGAGTACCACTGCCTTAACCGCTTGCAGCAACACAGAGAAAGACCCCGAGCGTTATCCAGATAAATACGTCAATACTGAGTTGGAATACCAATCGAGCTTTAGCGACATCGTTAAGATCATGAAGTCTTATTTCACCACTGAGCGCGATACCCCAACTCCGACCTTCGACTTACCTGTACATGTGATGACATCAGAACAATTGTTGAGTGAGCAACAAGATGTGGTTTATCGGCTAGGACATTCTAGCGTTATTATGAAGCTAGATGGCCAGTTGGTCATGGCAGATCCAGTTTTCAGCGATAGAGCATCTCCGGTGCAATGGGCTGGGCCTAAACGCTTTCATAAGACGCCAATATCCCTAGAAGATTTACCGCAGATAGATGTGGTTATCATCAGTCACGACCATTACGACCACTTAGACAAAGCCTCAGTCAAAGCACTGGTAGATAAAGTTAATCACTTTGTTGTGCCACTAAAAGTAGGTGATTATCTTGTCAAATGGGGAGTACCTAAAAACAAGATTACCGAACTTGCATGGTGGGAATCGCATGAGGTCAACGGTATCACATATACCCTGACACCGACTCAGCATTTCTCTGGTCGTGGCTTAACGGACCGTGATTCTACCCTTTGGGGTAGCTGGGTCATTAACAGTCAACAAGCCAACGTGTTCTTTTCTGGAGACTCTGGTTACTTTGGAGGATTTGCTGAAATTGGCGAGAAATATGGGCCTTTTGATTTTACTATGATTGAAACTGGCGCCTACAACAAGTTGTGGTCACAAATCCACATGTTCCCTGAAGAAAGCGTGCAAGCCCATATCGACGTCAAAGGTAAGGTCATGATGCCTATTCACAACAGCACTTTTGATTTGTCCATGCACGATTGGCATGAACCGATGAACAGAGCTCTAGAGATAAGTCAGGAACGTGGTGTAACTATGGTCTCGCCAGAGATTGGACAGCGTTTGGAAATTCACAACCCAACGCCAGTTAAGCAATGGTGGAATCAATGAAGCTAATTCATTCACTTCTGATAGGTGGACTACTGATAGGCTCCAACGCCTTCGCCAATACTGAGGAAGATGTACGATATCTGATTAATCAAATGCGACAATCTGATTGCGACTTCATACGTAACGGTGATAGCCATAATGGTAAAGAAGCAGCAGAACACTTAACCCGAAAATGGAACTACGCTAAGGATGATGTAGCCTCCATTCAGGTGTTTGTTGAAGAAGTAGCGTCGAAAAGTTGGTTCACCGGAACACCCTACTACGTTATCTGCCAAGGTAAACAAACTACAAGTGCTGACTGGTTAACTCAGCAATTGAAACTGAAGTAATATTCTTTTGATTACTAGGCGTTTGGTTGAAAGCCAAGCGCTTTTCTTATACCCACTAGCCCTAAGATCCACCCTGACCCACACAATAGAGATGTCTACTTTTCAACCATAAATCGATACATAATTTTAACAATTAAAATTTTTATACATTTTTATTGCATAAATAACACTTCTGATAGTATAGTTCACACAATGATTTTTAATGCAGTAAATCAGCATGGGTATTCAAGCAAACAACCTCAATAAGTTCTACGGCACGACTCAAGTTTTGCACGATGTCAGCTTTCATTGCGGCAAGGGTGAAACCTTGGTTCTCTTAGGTCCGAGTGGTGCTGGTAAAAGCTCTCTACTTCGCTTGTTAAATTTGCTGGAAATGGCAGATGGCGGGGCGCTCAGTATTGCGAATAATGACTACGACTTCGATCAACAAGTATCTGAAAAACAAGGTTTAGCACTTCGTAAGCAAGTCGGGATGGTTTTCCAACAGTATAACCTTTGGCCTCATATGACGGTAATGGAGAACTTAATTGAAGCGCCCACTAAGGTAGCAGGCGTCTCGAAAGAGCAAGCCACACAAGAAGCCTTAAAAATGCTTTCTACACTTCAACTCGCTGATAAAGCCGATGCGTGGCCACTACAACTATCAGGTGGTCAGCAACAGCGCGTTGCTATTGCAAGAGCATTGATGATGAAACCTGAAGTCTTGCTCTTTGACGAACCAACAGCAGCGCTTGATCCTGAAATCACAACTCAGATCGTCAATATTATCAACGAATTGAGTGAAACGGGCATCACTCAAGTGGTTGTTACACATGAAGTTGATTTTGCGAAGAAAATTGCCAGTCATGTTCTTTATCTCGAAAAAGGCCGAGTCATCGAACATGGCACAAAAGACGCATTTAAAAACCCAACTACTCAAGCTTTTGCTGACTACTTAACACACTAAATAACAATGGAGATTGCCTTCATCGCAATCTGACAAGGAGAATTATTATGAAAAAGATGTTACTTGCTTCACTGATTGGTCTGGCTTCTTACGGCGCAATGGCACAACAAGAAATTAAATTTGCAATGGAAGCGACTTACGCACCATTCGAATATGTCGATGAAAATAACCAGATCCAAGGTTTTGATGTCGACCTTGCTAACGCACTATGTAAACAGATTGAAGCCAAATGTAGCTTCCATAACCAAGCATTTGATAGCTTAATTCCTGCACTTAAGTTCAAACGCTACGACGCAGCGATTTCTGGTATCGATATTACTGAGGCCCGTCAGCAGCAGGTTAGCTTTACCAATGCTTATTACGACAACTCAGCGGCTTTCGTAGCGATGACAGGTAAGGTTGCGTCACAAGCAGCACTAGAAGGTAAGCGTGTAGGTGTTCAAAACGGTTCAACGCACCAAAGCTACCTATTAGAGCAAATGCCAGGCGTAACAGCCGTACCTTATGGCAGTTACCAAGATGCGTTTATCGATATGCAAAATGGTCGTATTGACTCTGTATTCGGTGACACGGCAGTTGTCGCAGAGTGGTTTAAGAAAGACGATAAACTGGCTTACGTTGGTGACCAAATTACTAACCAAAAATACTTTGGTAACGGCTTCGGCATCGCCGTAAACAAAGACAACCAAGTATTGGTTGACCAGCTAAATACAGCACTTAAAACAGTAAAAGAAAACGGCGAATACCAAGCTATTTTCGATAAGTACTTCGGTAATTAATATGGGTTTAACGGGTTACTCGGCGTCACTCGTACAAGCAAGTTGGGTAACCATCCAACTTGCTTTCGTCAGCCTTTTGGTTGGCTTAGTACTGGCGATCATTTTTGCTGGTGGCGAGATGTCTCGCCACAAAATCATCTCTTGGCCAACCACGGCAATCGTCACCATTATTCGTGGCTTGCCAGAACTTCTAGTCGTTCTGTTTATCTTCTTTGGTTCTACACAAGTCTTGTTTCTGATTACGGGAGATTTCATTGAGGTCAGCCCGTTCTTAGCTGGTGTCATCGCACTCTCGTTAATTTTTGCCTCTTATGCAGCACAAACCATTCGTGGAGCACTAAAAGCGGTACCCAGTGGTCAGCGTGAAGCTGGCAGTGCATTAGGCCTAAGTCGTGCACGTGTTTTCTTTAGAATAGTACTGCCACAAGCGGTTAAGCATGCCCTACCCGGACTTACCAACCAATGGCTCGTACTATTAAAAGATACCGCTTTAGTCTCACTAATTGGCGTTACAGACTTAATGAAACAAGCACAATTAACCTCTGCGGCGACACATGAAGCGTTTACTTGGTATGCGACCGCAGCGGCGATTTATCTTGTCATCACATTGATTACTCAAAAAGCAGTAAAAGTACTAGATAAAAAGTTCTCCTCAAAAGAAATGGCCGTCGGTAGCAAAGGAGTCACAGCATGAATCAACAACATGTTTGGCAAATGGTCGATGGCTTGCAAACAAGCCTACAGCTCACTGTAGTAGCACTGATCGTAGGCTGCCTGCTTGCGTTGCTGATGACGCTTAGCTTGATCCTTCGAACACCATTAGTTCACTGGCTAACGCGTGGCATCATCACTCTTTTTACTGGTACACCATTATTGGTTCAGATCTTTCTGGTCTACTACGGGCCGGGGCAGTTTGAAGTCATTAGAGAAAGTTTTTTGTGGACATGGCTAAGCCAACCTTGGTTCTGTGCCATGCTTGCCCTTGCACTTAATACAGCGGCGTATAGTACTCAGCTATTTAAAGGTGCGTTCAATGCTATTCCATCAGGTCAATGGCAGGCATGTCGTGCGCTAGGGATGGATATGAAAGCAACGCTGCGTGTCTTGCTTCCGTTTGCGATTCGCAGAGCGATACCAGCTTACTCTAATGAAGTGATCTTAGTATTTAAAGGCACATCGCTGGCCAGTACCATCACCATTATGGATATTATGGGCTACGCACAGCGTATCAATGCTCAAACTTACGACACACTCGTCGTCTTCAGCGTGGCAGGGCTTTTCTATCTTGGGGTCAATGGCATTCTTACTTTGATATTCAGACAAGTTGAGAAAAAAGCTCTGGCTTTTGAAGCAGCACGCTAAATCCACTGGCGCTGAAAAAGATTAGCAGCTAAAAAAGTGGAGCAAGCGCTCCACTTTAAATCATTACTTTCATTGAGAATACCAACACATCAGTAAACAGGGCTGTCTCAAACCCCAGATGTTTATAATGTAATGTTAGAGTCGGAGCAAACACTGGCGTGATACCACCAAGCTGTACGCTGTTCTGCTCTTTTGTATATCCGGTAATTCCCCCTATTCTTAAGCCAACTTTTGCCCAAGGGGTCCAGTCGAACTGAGGATGGTAAGACAAGATGTACGAACGCGTATCAAAACTGTTTAGTAGCGTAAATGCTTCCCATCTCTTGTAACGAACACCAACGATATAGTTATCCTGGTTTCTGCCCGTTGAGGTTAAGTGCTCAGTCCACCCTGCAAACGTGACGTCAACATTGCCTTTCCATTCATCAACCTGATGATTCTCTTCTTTGACAGAGTCTTCTGTCGCAAACACAGTAGAGCTAGTTGCGATAAGAACAATGAGTAAAGCGATGCGGCTTACCATACCAGTTTTTCCGAATACTATGTGGAGGGGTGCTATGTTACAAAAAGTCTGCTCGATTTATTGTCCGTTATTGTATGTTAATGTCGCCATTCTCAGTACTGACACAGACTATTTACATGTTTTGTTAGGCACCATCTCAATAAAGCATTTTCCTTCGCTGTTAATACATAGGATTTGTGCTTTATCTTGAACCACTTTTACGTCTGTCGGCATTAAGATAGGCTTCTTAAATACAAAGCCCACATGATGAATAGCAGTTGAGTCAGATTCAAATTTCAAAAGTTTTGCCACCATATACATCCCATGAATAATAGGCTTGTTAAATCCAAACAATTTAGCTGACCAACGAGCCAGGTGGATTGGATTATAGTCTCCCGATAATTTTGCGTACTCTCGTGCTTGGCTGACGCTAACAGTAAACGTGGCTAGTTCAGGCAACGAGGTCGACAGCACAGGGTTACTATTCTTGGATCTCACGTTTTTGCGTTTAGTCGGCATCAAATATCCAGATCGATACCTCGCAACCATCTGCCCTGAGCGGTAAAAAGCTCCACGTACTTCAAAACTCAATCCACGGTCAGTTTTTTGCTCTGCCTGTAACTCCAATTGAAACTCGTAACTTTGTTCGCCGTCAAGTTCATCAAACTGCTCAAACTCTATAGAGGTATGAACTAACCCTAGAGGGCGAATAGAGGTATTTGGATGAGTGAACAGTTGCAATTGCTCATTTTGAGTGGCAACAAATAGAAACGGTAATGGTACGGAGCCTTTGCTAAAGCCGAAATAGTCCTTATAACGCTGAAGCTTTTCTGAATCAAAATGGAAATTTGAATTGGTTAGCGATAGCGGCCCAATACAAGTAATAGCATCGACATCAATTCGTTTCAGTAAGGCTTTGAATAGTAGAGTGGAATATCGACTGGAGCGAGAAGCATCAATGTGCATTGAAAGTACCGTAAACGTGGCAGTTACTGATTGAGCCTAGTTTACCTTGTCTTGCTCCAATGCAATAGCGCCTCTAATATGAGAGGCGCTAGATGCCATACCTGATTGTCGAATGATTATTTCGGCTCGTTCATCTTGATAACCAGTTTACCGAAGTTTTTACCTTCCAATAAGCCCATAAAAGCTTCTGGTGTATTTTCAAAACCATCAACTAGGTGTTCTTTATACTTGATTTTACCTTCTGCAAGCCATTGTCCCATCTGAGTTGCAAACTCATCATAACGGTGTGCGTAGTCATCAAAAATGATGAAGCCTTGCATCTTGATCCGCTTAATAAGCAAAGTTGCTACCAACATTGACATACGATCAGGTCCTTCAGGTAGTGACGTTGCATTGTATTGAGAAATCAAACCACATACAGGGATGCGCGCACCCGTATTTAACAATGGCAATACCGCATCGAATACTTTACCACCTACGTTTTCGAAGTAGACATCGATGCCATTACCACAAGCTTCAGCAAGTTGCTGCGCCAGGTCATCTGATTTATGGTCTAAACACTCATCAAAACCTAGTATCTCTTTTGCGTGCTGACACTTCTCGGCACCGCCCGCAATACCGACGACTTTGCAACCTTTAAGTTTCGCGATTTGACCTACCGTTGCACCAACTGGCCCAGTTGCGGCAGCCACAACCACAGTATCACCCGCTTTAGGTTGACCAATATCCAAAAGGCCCATGTAAGCGGTAAAACCAGGCATACCCATTATACCAAGTGCAAATGAAGGATGACTTGGGTTCTTACCCAGTTTCACTAGCCCTTCACCATTAGAGATGGCGTAATCTTGCCATCCTGTATAAGCCAGAACCCAATCGCCTTGATCAAAGTTTTCATTGTTTGATTGCTCAACCTGACAAACCGTTGCGCCGACCATGACCTCATCCAAGGCAACCGGATCCGCATATGACTCTGCAGCACTCATTCGACCTCGCATGTAAGGGTCAAGAGACAGATAAATCGCTCTCAATAGCATTTCCCCATCTTTTGGTTCAGGAATTACCACCGACTCCAAACGGAAGTTCTCATTTACCGGTGCACCCACAGGGCGTGAAGCTAAGACAATTCTTCGGTTATTTTCTTGTGACATCTTGATTCCCTTTTGTTCCTTTGCTCTTAATATTAGACCAGTCGTCTAGTTTTGTTTGATAAAAAAACCTGTTGTATAAACAGGTTATAAATTAATTATTTATGCTTTAACAGGTGCTCGGTCATTGATAGAGCTACCCTTAACTGTGCCGTGTCTTGGCTGAGCTTACTCAGCAGACTTGCACCTAACCATTGTTGGTAGACGGTACTGGCAGTGCTTAAGCTATCTTGAACAGTAATAGAACCATCCTCGATACCTAACTCAATACACTTTGCAATTGCTACAACGATTCGCTCCGCTCCAGTCAGTAGCTCCGAACGCATGGTTTCAGACAAATCAGAGACTTCAGCACCTAACTTAACTACTAAGCATTTATGTGCATTGCAGCGTCCCGATTCAACATCAAGCCAGCGATTGAAATAGCTCATTAAACGTTCATAACCGGTGCCGTTTTCACTACAGAACAGAGCTTCAATACGTTCCATATAGCCTTCAAAATAACAGGCAATCAAAACTTCTCCGAAGTGCTCTTTAGACTTAAAGTAATGATAAAACGACCCTTTCGGTACATCTGCTGCTTTCAATAACTCCGACAAACCCACCGCAGTAAAGCCTTTCGATAGTATTAACTGATACCCCACATCAAGGATATGCTGTCTTGTTTCGTTTGTTTTTGCATTCATGCCGCTACCATACAAACAATTAGACCAGTCGTCTAGTGATTTGTAATATCTTCATGTTCCACAGTTCGGTACGAACGTATTGTTACTGCAACCACAGTGACCCAAGCATGACTTACCTTTGTTTTTTGAGTTACAATCCCTTTCAATCTGACATCTTCAGAAAAACGAGGGAATGATGAAGAAAATTGTATTGATGTTTTTGCTCACTTTACCACTGATGGCTTGTACTGAAGTCGGCAGCGAAGCGTGGTGTAAAGACATGAAAGAGAAACCAAAAGGCGACTGGACAGCGAACGAAGCAAGCGATTACGCTAAACATTGTATCTTTTAGTCAAGCTAACTGAACCAAAGTAGCCTTAGATAGTCCCATTAAAAAAACAATGGGACTTCAAAATGATACGTTCACTTATTGTCACCTTAGCGTGGCTCTCCTTCTCTACTCATGCCGCAGTTAAGTATCAAATAACTACTCACGACGCCGACCCAAAGCAAATCACAATTCAGGCGGATACCTCTGACATTGGAACATTCCAACTTTCCAAGCCACGAACCACCAGCTCGTCAGATCTCTCTGACATCCGTTGCCTCTCCAACAATGAACAAAGTACAACCGTCAGTTTTGACTCTCCTATTTCCTGTCGCCAAATATCCTGGATTGTCAGATTTGAAGCAAAAACATCTGACGAATTCGAACCTGCACAACAAGTTAATACCTATGAGCCAAATGAAGGCTGGCACTTTTTGAGCGAATGGAACTCACTGCCCACCATTCAAGGGCAAGACATTGAAGTTTGCGACCCAAACAACTTCTGCAGCACAATGCCTCACTCAGATCAGCCGCCTCTTTTTGTGGTTTGGGGTATGCCTTATGAGCGTATGAATATCGGTTCTTCTACCGTCGTAGTGAAAAGTAATGCCTTGCCACTACTCAAATCTAACAGTTCATGGTTTCAAAACTTAACGCAACAGTTAGATTATCTAAGCACCGTCTTTAACGACAAACAACCGCATCAGTGGCAGCTCATCTATTTCTCTAAAGACAAAAGCCAACGCAATGTTTCAGGTGCGGCTGGATACAATATCCTCTTAAGCAATGTGCTCACTGACAAGGGAGCTTTTGCCAAGGACAGTATGTTTCACCTTGCAAAAGTGACAGCCCATGAGTCCGTACATTTCATGGGGTCTCGCTCATTACCCGTATGGGCAGAAGAGGGATTAGCTGAATATTACGCTATCAAATCCCTACAATTTACCGACTTGAGCAACAAACCTTCGCCCGTCGAAAATTGGGGAAAGGCATCGAAAGAGTTTCAGCACCTTGGAAATGTAGGATTGATAGAAGCGGGTAAAAAAGTATCCATCGAGAACGACATGCAATATTACCCGTTGTTTTATGTTAAAGGTCCCGCGTTCTGGCAAACGCTCGACGAGCAACTACAAGCGAATCAAAGCTCTCTCGATACACTCGTCCCATTGTTACAAACAGGCAACGACTTCAACCTTCCCGATGCCTTTGTAAACCATGTCATCGGTATTATAGGAAATGATAAGTGGCAGGAAATTAGCTTAGCCTACTTGTAACTTTAAAGTACAATACAACGTCTTTTTGATATGAGAAAAAACCATGACAATCAATAGAATAAACCCAAGTAAACGTTGGTCTGATATCACTGTATTTAATGGAATCGGTCACTTTGTGGAAGTCGCAGAAGCGGACACCTCTGCCGACGTTAAAGGTCAGACACAACAGATTTTCGAACAAGCAGAACAGATGTTGACGCAGATGAACAGCGATAAATCACGCATTCTATCCGCTACCATCTTTCTTACTGACTTTGCCAATTTTGATGCATTTAACGAAGTATGGGATGAATGGTTTGCTGAAGGCACTGCCCCAAGTCGAGCATGTGTGAAAGTTGAGCTCGCAGACCCTAACTTGCTGGTTGAGATTGCGTTTGTTGCAGCTGAGCGTCAGTGATCATCAAATAGGTAAACGATTCAGTTGCCATTTGAAACTAACGCCCACCAACTGAGAGCTAGCATAATAAGGAGAGCTAAGACTCTCCTTATTATCCGCAACTATTTAAAGTAAAACCTCCGCTTTGGCAGCTTCCAAAGAATAAACACTCCCCATAGCGTGAAAAAGGATTCTGCAAGTAGGTACAGCAGCATGGTGTCGTTGGGTTGAAACTCGATTGCAATACCAACCGTGCGAGCTAGTGCCATAAAGCCGGCCAACAGCGTGGAAGCGACCACCGACACTTTCAGTGTTTCGTTTTTTATGACGAGCAGAATGAGAATGATACCGACTGCGACAGACATACCTCCGTATGTTGCGCGAACATCAATGCTGGCAGAATAAGAAAATAGAGCGCTATCGGTGACGCGTTCGAATAGAGTATTGGGAGAGAGTGTAAACAAGACACCGTAACCAAAAAAAATCAGAGCCGTAATCCAGACCATCAATTTTGCTTGTATCATAAAAGTCCCGCTAGAGAAGCTAACTATCAGAAGTGTAAGTCACAACTCTCAATAATGCGGGATTTTCGTTTTGCTCTTGGTTATTAAGAGAGCGGATTCTTAACTATGAAACTCAAGCATACCTTGTGTCAAAATGAAATCGATGATGGTATCTAGCCCCTTGCTCTCTTTAAGGTTAGTGAACACATAAGGCTTCACAGGACGCATTCTTTGCGTGTCTTGTTCCATCACTTCAAGTGAAGCTCCAACATAGGGGGCAAGGTCAATCTTATTGATAACTAATAGATCTGAACGCGTAATACCAGGGCCGCCTTTACGGGGAATTTTTTCTCCCTCCGCTACATCAATAACGTAGATGGTAAGGTCTGCAAGTTCTGGGCTAAAAGTCGCACTCAAATTATCGCCACCACTTTCAACAAAGACCACATCAAGATTTTTGTGGCGCTTTGCCAACTCCTCCACCGCCGCAAGATTCATCGACGCGTCTTCTCGGATTGCTGTGTGGGGGCAACCACCGGTCTCTACACCAATAATCCTATCGGGTTCCAGTGCTTCTGCTCGTGTCAGGATCTTGGCATCTTCTTGGGTATAAATGTCATTGGTTACTACGGCGATATGTAACTTATCGCGAATCGCCTTACAGAGTACTTCTAGTAGTGCTGTTTTGCCCGAGCCAACAGGACCGCCAATGCCAATTCGTAATGGTTGTTTGTAACTTTCCATAGTCTTTCCTATCTCCTCCGCTGTTTCGTCTAAGAACGAAACAGTCTGGTATATTGTGTTTCGTGTAGGCTGCTGGCGATGGATACCGCGGGAGTAAAGCTGCCAATCATCCACTCTTCGGTCGTCTGTGCAATTGCTAATGTTTCAGCAAATTGGTTTGATAAATTGATAAGTGCCAACTGTCCATCGGTCTGACCTAGTGGCACCAGTTTAACGCCAGCCATCACCAAGTTTTCGGCCCAGCTCCATAGGTAGCCTTTCTTCAATTCGGCTAACTCGATATTCCAGTACACTGCAGCGACGCATAGTCCGAGAAGCTGTGTCGCTGGGTAGTCACTGAGTTCAATGTCTGGTAGTTCAACGTCCAGACGCTTGAGTAGCGTATTCAAAGCAAGGCCACGCTGCTTCTCTTCTGCCCGTAACTCTTTGGTTTCTCGACTGCTGTAGATGCGTTCCGTAAGCCGCTGTATTTGTTCGCTATCTTTTGACTCTACCGCCGCATACAAACGTTCAATGATGGGCAGTTCCAACGTCGCAACACTGTTAAACAGCATATTCGCTAACCAGGTTTCCATTGATTCGCGATTTGTTACCCAGCACGCCTCTACCGCCCACTCTAATCCTTGCGAGTATGTAAACCCGCCAATCGGCAGTGATGGGCTTATCAGCTGAAAAAGTCGGTAACTAGCAACATCACCGCTAACAACGGCTGCATTTGATGTGCCTTTGTTTGACAGCATCGCGTCATCTTCTGCTGCGTTTGAGGCCATACATTAAGATGCCATTAAGAATGCAGAACTCAGCGCCACAACACCAACCGCCATCCAACGCGAAGCGACTAAATGGCCAATTTGAATTCCGACAGTCATTAACACCGTTGCACCCATCGCCATTCCCATAGAAAACTGACCAAGTGTACCTTGCGCTTCAACGCCGTGAGCGTAGCCGTGAAAGAACATCATGCCGATACACAAACCAACAGCCAGCTTCACCATTTGCTGCGATGCGCTAAATACTTGCCAGATAGCCGCACTAACGACAAACAGAGAGGCGACAATGGCCATCTCCACACCAGAGACTAGACCAAACCATTTTCCGGCGAGTAAACCAGCCATAAGAGTTATCAGTGCCCCCACAAGTAAGCCTATCTTCTGAGCTTTGCTTATCGTTAAACAACCCACCAACAAACCGAAAGCAACAAGCATAATAAGGTGATCAACACCTGTGATGGGGTGCAGCAAACCGCTGGTGAATGCCATTGAGTCGTGACCTGGATGAGCAAAAGCAAACGCTGGGGTTAAAAATGACAGCGCTGTTGTTGTCTTGAACACTGATTTGGCGAACTTTGATTTCATTGAATATTCCTTTTCTTGTTATTGGGCTTAATAGATATTAATTAGTGATGATGGTGATGACCGCCACTCTTGCCGCCGTATGCCCCACCTTCCGGCTCGAACGGAGCAAGCTCTACTGAAACGGTGGCGCCTAACCCTTCGACCATTTCATCCAGCACATGATCATGTTGGTAACGAACCCAACCAAACTCGACTTGTAGCGGTACATGTCGATTGCCTAGGTGATAAGCAACGCGGGTTAGCAGATGTAGGTCACTACAATAGATGGAAGAGACCTTTTCCGGCGCAGCTTTAACTTCTATGACTAAGCCGCAGCGGCTTTTTAATTGCTCACCACCCCGCAGAATATGACCTCTGGGCAAAAACAATCCTGCATCACGACCGTCATCGAGAATCACTTTCAAACGGCTCTTGATTCGACTGTCAATCGGCAAGCTTAAGAAGGCATGGGGCCGAGTCGTGGGTTTTTGGGTAATTTCTACTAGCTCTATCACTGTGTTGTCCTCAATGCTTAACTATCTGTTTTTATTAAAATAAGAAGTAGCGCTGCGCCATTGGCAGTACATCCGCTGGTTCACAGACCAACAATTCGCCATCCGCTCGGACTTGATAAGTCTGGGAGTCCACTTCAATATTTGGCTGCCAATCATTCAGCTTCATGTCCGCCTTACTGATGGTGCGACACTGTTTAGCTACACCGATGACGCTACCCAATCCGAGTTCCTCAGCTATTCCAGCGTTTTGTGCCGCTTGAGATACAAACAACATCGACGTGTGCTGAGAAGCCTTTCCATAGCTACCAAACATCGAACGATAGTGAACAGGTTGAGGGGTAGGAATCGAGGCGTTAGGGTCTCCCATTGGCGCCATAGCAATCATGCCACCTTTAAGAATGACACTTGGTTTTACGCCAAAGAAAGCCGGTTTCCAAAGTACCAAATCAGCCAACTTCCCTACTTCAATTGAACCAATTTCATGAGCCATACCATGGGTAATAGCAGGGTTAATGGTGTATTTGGCGATATAACGCTTCAGTCGGAAGTTATCGCTATAGCTTGAGTCTTGCGGCAAACTGCCACGTTGTACTTTCATCTTATGCGCGGTCTGCCATGTGCGAGTAATCACCTCGCCAACTCGTCCCATCGCTTGTGAATCTGAGGCGATCATAGAAAACGCCCCAAGATCGTGAAGAATGTCTTCCGCGGCGATCGTTTCGCGGCGGATACGCGACTCAGCAAAAGCAACATCTTCTGCGATCGAAGGGGAAAGGTGATGGCACACCATCAACATGTCCAGATGTTCATCCACCGTATTTACGGTATAAGGTCTGGTTGGATTGGTAGAAGAAGGCAACACGTTAGACTCCCCTGCCGCCTTAATGATATCTGGCGCATGACCACCACCCGCCCCTTCTGTGTGATAGGTATGAATAACTCGGTCACCAATCGCCCCTAACGTCGATTCAACAAAGCCCGATTCATTCAATGTGTCAGTGTGAATCGCCACTTGCACGTCCATCTCATCCGCGACGGTCAAACAAGTATCAATAGAAGCAGGTGTGGTTCCCCAGTCTTCATGCAATTTTAAACCAACCGCACCTGCGGCTACCTGCTCACGTAATGCCTCTGGCTGACTGGCATTGCCTTTCCCTAGCAAACCAAAATTCATTGGGAATTGGTCGAGGGACTCCAACATACGATGCATATTCCAAGGGCCCGGAGTACAAGTTGTCGCGTTAGTACCAGTATTCGGCCCGGTACCACCACCGATCATGGTAGTAACACCAGATGCAAGCGCTTCTTCGATTTGTTGCGGACAGATAAAGTGGATATGTGAATCAATGCCCCCAGCGGTAAGGATTGAGCCTTCTCCTGCCAACACTTCGGTTCCGGGGCCAACAATAATATCGACACCGGGTTGAATATCGGGATTCCCCGCTTTACCAATCGCTGCGATACGGCCGTTTTTCACCGCCACATCGGCTTTAACGATTCCCCAATAGTCGAGGATCAGCGCGTTTGTGATAACGAGATCTGGCGTTTGACTGCTAGGCAATTGACTTTGCCCCATGCCATCACGAATGACTTTGCCACCGCCAAACTTAACTTCATCACCGTATACCGTGAGATCTTTTTCAACTTCTAACCAAAGATCAGTATCCGCTAAACGAACTCGGTCACCCACCGTAGGACCAAACATCTCTGCATAGGCTTGCCTAGAAATACTCGCCATTATTCTTCCTTGTTGTTTTGAGTTAGGCGTCTTATAAACAGCCCATGACCTTACCTTGAAATCCGTAGACTTCGCGTTTACCCGCAAAGGCAACCAGCTCCACTGTACGTGATTGTCCGGGCTCAAAACGCGTTGCTGTACCGGCGGCAATGTTTAAACGAAATCCTCGCGTCACTTCACGATCAAAGCTGAGTGCATTGTTAACTTCGTAGAAATGGTAGTGAGAGCCTATCTGAATCGGACGGTCACCAAGGTTTTCAACGGTCACCGTTACTGTATCTCGCCCCGCATTGAGCTTAATATCGCCTTTTGCGGTTTCAATTTGTCCCGGAACAAAGCCCGAGTACTTTGCTGTCGACGCTGCCATAACTCCCCCGCTAAACAATTGGTTCGTGGACAGTGACGAGCTTGGTCCCATCGGGGAACGTGGCTTCAACTTGCACATCAGGAATCATCGAAGGTACTCCTTCCATAACTTGGTCAGATGTGAGTAAAGTACGTCCGAAGTCCATTAATTCTGAGACAGTTTTTCCTTCACGTGCCCCTTCTAAAATGGCACTTGAAATAAACGCTACCGATTCAGGATAGTTAAGCTTTAGCCCTTTCTCTTTACGCTGTTTTGCCAACATCCCGGCGCAAAAAATCAGCAGTTTGTCCTTCTCTCTTGGGGTTAATTCCATTTAATAACCTTATGTCGTGAATATTGAATTTAGATCAAGTTGCCCAGATTCTTGGAGGCTGAGGACAGTCGCCAGTCCAATGCTCGCGAACCAACTGCCAGATCTTTTGGAAGCACGCCAAGATCACTTCGCTCCAGTTTCCCAATGCACGAATAACCAGTAAATTTTCCAACTGGCTCGCAGCAATCAACACTGCACCTTCGTTGTGTTCTTGTTGCATGTTATTGAGCAAGGTCTGTACCAATTGGTAAAAATCCTCATCATCAATTGAAACGTAAACCGTCCCCATCATTTGATAATTCAATAAGCCTCTACTTTTCAATAATTTATCATTACCACGAACATTCAAACCTTCAGTCAGTAGCAACTGCTTATCAAGATAAACCTCTGTTTTTCCAAGCAAATGACCTGCACTATATCCCTCATTTAGTGCAGGCCGCCCAAAACAGTGCATTTCCCAGCCCAAAAACTGTGCACCACGCTCCAAATGGATTTCGGTATCAAGACGGACGTGTGCATCAGGAAAAAAGATGTTCTCTTGCGGTAGCCACTCCAAGCGAGAGCCGCTAGCAACATGCAATGTCTGCTTTTGCTTGGCGTATTTAGATTCCGAACGATAAAATTTGGTCGCTCCTGGGGTGGTAATAAGTGATTTGGCTCCTTGAATGGCATGCACACTGATCTGTAGAGTGTCTCCACCAACGACTCCTCCGGGAGGATGGAGCAAGTAGGTATGACAAGGGTTGCCCTCTGGATACAGAGGGCGCTGAATGGCGAGTGGACCTTGTTGAGAGCGGTGTTTTAATACCGTTTTATCGCCGCGATCAATAAAGGTTAAGTCGAGACTCGCTTTCCAACCGAACTGAGTGTGAGCATCTATTACTTGTCCAAGCTGACCCTGAACCGCACTACTTGGATTGGCGTCTATCGTTTGTTGATTTGTCGCTGGTGAACTCATACTGTGAGGTACTCCTTAATTAACGCATCGTCTAGGGTCGACATCTCACCCGCCGCAACTTGCCTGCCACGATCCAGAATGCAGAATTGGTCTCCTACTTTTCTGGCAAAAGGCAGTTTTTGCTCCACCAGCAATACTGTTAGGCCAAGCTTTTCATTCAACATTCTAATGATGTCACCAATCTCCTGGACGATATTGGGCTGTATGCCTTCGGTAGGTTCATCGAGAATCAACAGTTTTGGGTTAACGACCAAAGCTCTACCAATAGCTAGCTGTTGCTGCTGACCGCCCGACAAATCGCCACCGCGACGATGTAACATCTCTTTCAAGACTGGGAATAAATCGAAGATAAATTCAGGAATGCGTCTATCGCCTTTGTCACGAATCGGCAGACCAACTTCGAGGTTTTCTTGAACGGTCAACATGGGAAATATCTGTCGACCTTGAGGAACATAACCAATACCCATACGAGGTCGAGATTCTGCGTCATGCTTAAGTAGCGACTCTCCGTTTAATTGAATATCTCCGCTTGAGACTTTCACAAGCCCCATAACACACTGAAGTAGCGTGGTTTTGCCCACGCCATTTCGTCCCATCAGTACGGTGCACTTACCCTTCGGAATCGACATGTCCAAATCCCACAAGGTATGACTTTCACCATAAAACTGGTTCAATGACTGGATCTGCAACATATTATTCCCCTAAATACACTTGTTTTACTTCTGGATGAGATTGCACTTGATCCATGGTTCCTTCAGCCAAGACATGTCCTTGATGGAGCACAGTTACGTGACTGGCAATAGAACGAACAAAATCCATATCATGCTCTACCACGACCACCGAGTGTTTACCCGCCAGCGAGTTCAATAGCTCCGAGGTGCGATCCATTTCTTGATGAGTCATGCCTGCTACAGGCTCATCCACCAGTAACAACTTGGGGTTTTGCATCAGCAACATGCCGATCTCTAACCATTGCTTTTGTCCATGCGATAAGTTGCCAGCCGTTAACGTGGCATGATCTTGCAAATGAATCAGCGTCAAGACTGACTCTAACTTGTCCTTTTGCTCGCCAGACAGTTTGGCAACAAACGTCCCCCAAACCCCGCGAACGCCGGACATAGCCAACTCTAAGTTCTGCCAGACGGTTAGACATTCAATAACGGTCGGTTTTTGGAACTTTCTACCAATGCCTGCATTGGCAATTTCAGACTCGTTCATTTTTAACAAGTTAATATTAGAGCCCAACCAGACTTGCCCTGTGTCTGGCTTCGTTTTGCCCGTGATGATGTCCATCATGGTGGTTTTTCCCGCACCATTGGGACCAATGATGCAACGTAACTCCCCCTCTTTGATATATAGGTTGAGATCGTTGATGGCCTTAAACCCGTCAAAGCTTTTGTTGACCCCTTCCACGTACAGAAGGACGTTATGACGAGTATCAATTAGGGGGTGATGATCCGGTTTTAAAAAAGAGAACACTTCGTCTCGACGAGTCAATTCTTGAACTGAGCTTTTCAGTTGTTGGGCTCGATGCAGCGTCGTCATACTGTGACCTCCTCTGCCTTAGTTTTCGGGTTAGATGCCTTTTTGCGGATTTGTTGAACTTTGTCGGAGAAGAAGCCAATCAAACCTTTAGGGAAATACATCGTTGAGAGGACAAACAACCCACCCAACGCAAACAACCACACTTCTGGAAACTCGACCGTAAACCAACTCTTTGCATAGTTGATCACCAATGCCCCTACAATGGCACCGAACAAGGTAGCGCGACCGCCAAGGGCAACCCAGACAACCACTTCAATGGAGTTGAGAGGTGCAAACTCACCAGGGTTAATGATGCCCACCTGTGGGACATATAAAGCGCCCGCAACACCTGCTATGACTGCCGATAACACAAAGATCCAAAGCTTGATACCATCAACGTCATAGCCCATAAATCGGGTTCGTGACTCAGTATCACGAATCGCCATCGAAACACGCCCTAATCGGCTACTAATGATGGTTCGACAGACCACATAACTCACCACCAAAGCGATGCCAGTAATCATAAATAGCGCAATTTTGGTGGCATCCTGCTGTAAGCTAAAGCCCAAGATGTCTTTAAAGTCAGTGAGACCATTGTTGCCACCAAACCCCATCTCGTTACGGAAAAAAGCCAGCATTAATGCGTAGCTCAAAGCCTGAGTCATTATGGATAAATACACGCCCGACACACGAGAGCGGAAAGCGAGATATCCAAATATATAAGCCAAAGCACCAGGCACCAACACTACCATCAAACAAGCAAACCAGAATTGGTCAAAGCCCTGCCAAAACCAAGGGAGAGCTTGCCAGTCTAGAAACACCATAAAGTCCGGTAAAATAGGATTACCATAGACACCCCGATCACCAATTTGACGCATCAAGTACATGCCCATGGCATAACCACCTAAAGCAAAAAAAGCCCCGTGCCCAAGACTCAAAATCCCTAGATAACCCCAGACTAAATCCACAGCGAGCGCCAACATGGCGTAACTGAGATACTTACCCATAAGTGAAATGGTGAAGGTTTCAACATGAAGTGGGTGACCTACTGGCAACAAGGTGTTCGCCAGTGGCACGACAACAACAGCAACTAAGAGAGCCAGAATGGTAAGCTGACCACCCCTATCTCCCCTTAATGCCGATAGAACAAAAGATTTAGATTGCATAGTGTCAGTTATCCTTAACCTTCAGCCGCTCGCCCGCGCTGTGGAAATAAACCACGTGGACGTTTTTGAATGAACAAAATGATGAATACCAATACCAAGATTTTGGCCAATACCGCCCCAGCCCAAGGTTCAAGGATCTTATTGAATAGGCCAAGGCTTAATCCCGCAACGAGCGTTCCCCACAAGTTACCAACGCCACCGAACACCACCACCATAAACGAGTCTATGATGTAGGCTTGTCCCATATTCGGGCCCACATTGGTGAGCTGGGATAACGCCACTCCTGCCACTCCTGCTACTCCAGACCCTAGCCCGAACGTCAAGGCATCCACTCTCTCGGAGCGAATGCCCATTGCTCTCGCCATAGCTCTATTTTGTGATACGGCCCGAACCTGCAAACCCAGTGGGGTTTTCTTAAGCACCATCACCAAGCCGATAAACACCATGATGCAGAACAAAATGATGTAAAGACGGTTATAGGTAAGTGACAACATTGGGTTGACTTGCAGCGCACCTGACATCCAATCAGGTGTGCTCACTGAGCGATTAAGTGGAGAGAAAATGGAGCGCACAGCTTGCTGCAGGATCAAACTGATCCCGAAAGTCGCTAGCAAGGTTTCTAGTGGTCGACCGTAAAGATGACGAATGACGCTTCGCTCAATGGCAATACCTACTAGTCCAGAGACAATAAACGCCATAGGGATAGAAAGAATCAGCGCTAGACCAATTTGGTTTGGCATTAACTGCTGCATGACATAGGTGGTGTAAGCACCGATCATAATCAGCTCACCATGGGCCATATTAATCACACCCATCACACCAAAGGTGATAGCTAACCCGATCCCTGCGAGTACCAAAACCGAGCCTAAGCTGAGCCCGAAAAATACCGTCTCAACCCCTGAGTAGAATTTTTGACTCTGTTGATAGCGGTCTAATGCGCGCTCTGCTGCACTGCGCACGAGTTCGTCACTCTCCGTTTTCAGCACTTGATTAAGCGTTGATAACACTACCGATTGTTTGTAGTCAGATAGAACATCAATGGCGGCAATCCGTTGCTCAGTGGTGTTGCCTGTTAGAGCTTCATCAATGGACAGTGCGAGACGCAACAGGCTTGCAATCTCTTGTTCCGTTTCAATACTGGCTCTTTGTTTAAGACGGGAGATAACTGCATCGTCGGTTTGCCCCACTAATGCCGTTACTGCATTTAAACGAATCGTCGCATCGGCATGATCCAACCCGAGCGAGGCAATTTCTAAACGAATTAAGCTCCGTAGCTTGTTGTTCACCCGAACTTTTTTGAACTGGCGAGAAGACTCGACAGCGAGAGTAGTATCGCTCCATGCACTGACGACTTGAGCCGCATTGCGGATATCGCTTGATAGAAATAATTGTTGGTATTGGTCACTCGATTTGTCATTGAAATAATACAGATTGCCATGTAGCCAAGCGGTTAACACAGATTTAGCGACGTCGCTGGGTTCGTGGTCCACGAGCCAAGACATCGCCGCTTGTTTTTGAGGGGTGCTTTTTCCTATGAGCACTTTTGAGAAAGACTCTCGGTCACTTACGTTTGCCAACGCGACATTCGTACTCAAAATTAAGAACACGACCACTTTCAATAATTGAGTTATGTTTTTCATGAAATGCGTCCTTTGCGTTGCCCTCTCTTGAAATACATTGAGGACAAGATCTAAAAGGTGCTTTCACGAGAAACCGTGAAAGCACCATACCGTCTAGCAACTAGTTTGCGCTTCCTGAGCACTTACCAGTTTCGACGTTGAACGCACCACAAGAAAATGGTTTAGACCAACTAGAATAGAGCTTTGCAGATTCTGGCAAGAAGTTTGACCATGCATCACCAGCCACTAAGCCCGTAGTTTCCCAAACGATATCAAACTGCCCGTCGTCTTGAATCTCACCGATCAAAACAGGTTTGGTAATGTGGTGATTAGGTAGCATAGTCGAGTAGCCCCCAGACAGATTCGGCACCGAAACACCAATTAGCGCATCTTGAACTTGTTCTGCATCCGTCGTACCCGCATTGGTTACCGCTTGAGTCCACATATTGAAACCAATGTAGTGTGCTTCCATTGGGTCATTCGTCACTCGTTTGTCACTCGCGATAAACTTCTGCCAAGTTTCTACAAATTCTTCATTTGCCTGCGTGTCGACACTCATAAAGTAGTTCCAGGCTGCCAGATGCCCGACTAACGCCGACGTATCCATCCCAGATAGCTCTTCTTCACCCACTGAGAATGCGACTACGGGAATATCCTCCGAAGATAATGTAAATGTATTGATAATTCAAATAATGTTGACAAGAACTTAGCACCACCTACAGTGTCAACATGGACGAGCTTACATAAGGTATAGTAATGATTATAAATGTATCGAAAGTAAAGTATGCGGGTATTCATAAAAAGTCGTCATTGATTTTTAGTAAGGATGGTGACCTTCGTGCTGTTCCCACTATGTATTTACTAGATCTATCAATATTCGGCAGTTCTATAGAAACGGTAAAGAATTACGCTTATCGTTTAAACGCATTTTTTGAAGTGTTAGATAACTCATCTATTCATTGGAAAGAAGTTCGGCAAGAACATATTGACGTTTATGTTAATCATTATTTAAAGCAAACCCTATCGCTCAAAGAGCAGAGTATAAATGGACACTTTGCAGCGATATCTGGATTCTATAAGTATGCGTGGGAGCAAGGTTTTGTGTCCGCACCAAGAGTTTATCGTTGTGAAGTGCTTGATGATGACACGGGTAGAAAAATGAAATCCATTAATGATGACCCTTGTGATTTAATCAAAAAATACATTCCCAGGGACAAAATTTCTTTACTGTTAGAGCATGTAGATTATAAATCAGATTATATACAGGAGCGAAATGAGTTGATCCTAGGGATTGGATATCATATGGGTCTGCGTGCTGAAGAGGTTATAGACCGAAGAAACTTAAAACTATCTAAGTTACTTAATCTAGATACGGGTGAAATCAATAAAAAGATAAGCATTATTGGGAAAGGTGCAAAACCTCGAAAGGTCAACATTCCTTTTGCCTTGCAAGAAAAAATAAGTACATTCATTCATGGCAGAAGATCGAAAATTGAAGGCGATCTACTGATTTGTGGCCGTGAGGGTAAAAGTTTAACGAGAGGAACAGCCTGCTATGTCTTCCAACGAGCCAAGTTACACAGTCAAGATATATTTTTCAATAATCGTACGTTTCACTGTTTACGTCATTCATTTGCTACAAACTTGGTTATTGATTGTTATAGCAAAGGCTATGACCCTTGGGTCGTGGTTCCAGAACAGATGGGGCATTCGGATTATACAACGACATTTAATTATGTCTTTTTTGAGGCAGTTTTAAATAGTCGACACTCAATTCTACAGAAACTATCCGTCAAAAAAAGAAGTTTTGAGCAACTGAACAAAGTCAGAAATGGTAAATGAAATGAATAGTTTTAATATTAACGAACATAAAATCGCAAACGTTCATTACATCGACGCGAACCCATATCGCTTCACTTATGTTCGAGACTCAGATGTTAATGATGACACTACCATTGCACACCTTGATATACCAATAGAACTGAGAGATGCTGGTTTGTTTGAAGCAATTGCTGCTTTCTCAAAAACTCGAAAATTTACTGCTTTTGCTTCAGGACATCAACAGGCATATAAATCTCTACTTTGTTTACTAATTGATTGCTTTAGTGGCAATCCCAGCTTGATACAATCTTTTGATGATAGAGCTATTTCAGTCCATTTCATGAAGTATCTCAAAAGTTCAAACAAATCTTCAAACCGAATTAAATCTGTAATTTCTCTTGTTCGTGTGGTACTTGAGTATGCCAATGATGAGCTGGGTTCATTTAAGAAAAGTCGTCATTACAATCCGTATTTGGCTCAGCTTTTGGCTAACTTACCTAACGTCAAGGTGACGGAAAAAATACCCAAAAAAACGTTATCAGATGTCTTTGACACAGACTATACAGACGAAGAAATTCTTATCTCTTTGCGCAATGTACTCACTTGGTTTTTAACAAGCATGAGCGATATTAGAAAACGTTACCTCGCAGTTAATCACGATATGGCAGTTGATATATTTCACACATTAGACAATGGTAAATTAGCGCACTCCAATTCTGTTATGAAGATGGATGCTAATTCTGGACGCCACTCGTGCTTTACATTAAATCAAACCAACGGGTATCACCTTAGAGCTTTGCTTGACTTAAAATGCTCTATGGTTAATGAAATCGTCTTTTATTCATCTCGTTCATTTCGCAAGAAACTGATAAACAGCGAACTATACAACGTCTGGCAGATTCGTAGGGAACTAGAGGCAAATTTTTTCAAACCAATACACAAGCGCTTTGTAAAGGGTGATGTTGATCGTACTAATTTTTTACGTAATAGACATAAATCTAAGCTGATGGGTAATAAAGTGATAGCCAGTGTCAGAAACCATACATTGCCGATCGGATTTATGTTTACATCATCATTAGCAGAACGAAAAGCTCTCGCCTGGCTGCTGGCCTCAGACCGGGTTCAACCATCAGGGTTTGACTATATCCAATTTAGTGACGTGATGCTCGATGGATTTAATCAGAAAAATGAACCTAATAAAATTCAATACAAATACGGTAAGGGTCGAGCAGGTCGTCCCTTTGTTACGCCTATTTATAATAAACACGAAGATGAGATATTTGATGTTTACTATGACTTTTACCAATTGAGAATGCGCGAGGATCAGTATTTGTCCGCTGTAGAACGTATGGATTATTTGATGCCAAATCGTTATGGAAAGTTGCATCAAGCACCGAATGCCATCTGTCAAACGACCCACCTCCCCTTAATTTTGCTTGGCGTCAAGGGGACGGAAATGCAAAAGCGATGCCTGAAGGAGGTAAGTAATGCTCAGCCATTTTTGGATATTCTAGAACAATCGGTCACCCAATCGACTCAATGGCGAGATCAGCGGTCAATATATAAAACACATGGCACGCCACCTGTTACTGGAAGAAACTTGCCTATATCGATGGACGTTATTGCTCAAACTCGTGCTGTTATGGAGGAGGACGAGTTTGATGACGCAGCTGTATCGGCAGAGTTATGCGCTCATTCTGAAGAAACTCATCAAGCTGTTTATGTAGACCGTTCAGATATATCTAAAAAGCCTGAAGCTGAAATCTATTCATTTGGGGCTAATGTTGGTAGTAAAATGTATGATTTGGCCAAGAAAATGGGAGACTTAGTCGATCGTCAACCTACCGCAAGCAAAACGTTGATACTTAGTGAACTAGGGCTTGAGCATGGTGTTAGTAAAACATTAGAGGGCTCTAGCGAGTTCAATGATTTGCTTTTCAAGGCTCAGCAAACAGGATTGGGAACAGGTTTGGTTGGAAGTATGAATACCTCATCCGAAACTCTGATTGTTCAAGACCCGACTATAGCAGCCATTATCATTTCATTTGGTGATCACCTAGACCGAGTTAAATCGAAACTGGATGCAAGCTCAGTTGAATTTAAGTTGTTGGTATCTCATCAATTGTATCTAGAGAGCCTGTTAGAGCGATTTCATCGTAAAAATATACAGTTAGCAAGAGAAATTGCTCAAGATTTAAAGTTGCCATATCGGAGTAGAATTTAATGAACAATGATAGTGTGGGGCTTAAAGTCGCTAAAATCGCTAGTTTGGATCTCATTTCAGCGCACACCGCTCAACCCATAAATTCAATGGAAGACTCTGAATGGTTCATTATTGACGAAGTAGACTTAGAGGAGCTAAAGATAAACTGGTCTACATTAGGTATTAGCGAAGAGCGAGAACATTTTGCAAAAGAATACATACGCGCATATTTTGGCAAAGGAAACGTTAGTTCTGGCTTACTCTATGGGAGGCGTAAAACCGTTAAAAACACTGTTTCTAAAGTGAAGTTGATTTTAAATGCGATAGACAAACTTTATGGCACTCATTTAAGCGTAAGTAAGCTAAGCCTGGATGATGTTAATGCTATTCTCATTGAGCTAATAGAAAAAAGTAATGGTGAGCTTTGGTCATCAGGTTTGGCTAAGCAATATTTGTTAGATATTAATCATATGAGTACCTTTTATAATCAAGGACTGATGATTGATGGAATTGCCTTCTCAATGCCACGCAACCAAGTTGTTTTAGCGATGATGAAAGATTTCGTTGAATCAAAGAACATTGATTTTATCGAATGGACGGCAGGTGGTACATGGAATACGTTGACTGTTGATGTTGCGTTGTTAGTTTTGGATTATCACATTAAAGTGATTGAAAGTCCTATAGTTAAGTTCTTGATAGAGTATTTCGATTTTCAACGTTCTACTGACAAAATTTCTCCCGAACTTTTTGCTCGCTCTTCCAGCAATATCATAAAAACCACCTTTTCAACGGACTTCAGGGTCGCGTGCAAAGACGTTAAAACCAAAGACAAGTCGCAATGCACATCCAAGTTACATCAGATAGCTCGAATATTTTCAAAGCTTGGCTATCTTTCTGACATTGGAACTATAAGAAAAGGAGTGACGCTCGGATATGTTCATAAAGAAGCGAAAAAAGTAAAACGCTCCGCGCTTTTTGTTTTCAAGGCGTTAACTGGTATTCGTCGGTCAGAAGTTGCAAGCGTAACAAGCGCAAAAATTACGTCAAAAGGCGAACAATACTTTTTTGAATCCTCTTTATTTAAAACTAATCATGGCATTAAAATTGTTCGCTCTATATCAAGACAAGCCGTTGTTGCAATTGAAATTGCAAGCAAGCTAAGTTACTTAAAGCTAGGTAGTAACGAGTCCCCTTTCACTGCAAAATCGCTTCTCCCTTCAAGTTTTGACCAGGACGGTAAAGAATGGAGCCCCATGAAGCGAGAGGATATATCAATCAAAATATCTAAGGCTTATGATGATTGTATTCGCAGTGACCCAGAGCGCTTTAGTAGTGCTCCTCCGAGAATATCTGCACATGCATTGAGACATGTTTTTGCAGCAATCGCATTACGTTGTTTTAAGGGGAACGTCCGAGATAGCATAAGAAGGCACTTTGGTCATTCTGATCGTGATAGATTCACCCAATCATACGTTTACGATAAACTCACGGATGACATTGTAAACGGCACAGAAAGTCAGTTTTTAAAAGATTTTGTCAACTCCGTTGGTAGTGATGATGAGTTTTACATGCTTGTTGCGAAGCGTATCCGGGAAAAAGTTAATGAAGATCATACTTTCAAAAGCATAGGTGAGGTTTCGGAATATTTCTCAAATCAGGTTCTTGAGGCGATTGAATTTGGAGCACATGAATTCGGTTATTACATACCTTGGGATAGTAAAGATAAAAACGAAGTATTCTTTGATCAACACCATTTAACACCTCAATCTTCTGCCGAAGATCTTACTCGAATTGGTATTTCACACCAACATCTGATGGAGCACTGTAAGAGCGAAAAAGTAAAAGAAGCGTCACTAAAAGTCGTGAGGACGTGTGAAGCCATGCTTGATGAGTTAAACGTAGATTTGGATGACTTGCTTTATGAGTAAATTTGATATTGGTAATTTTCGCACAATTTCAAAGGCTGAGGTAGAAGCGACACCTCAGTGGGTAATAGAGTCTTCACAAACTGTTCAGGATGCATACGCTCATGTTGGGAAGATGTATAGTAGAATCAAACATCGTATTCAAAATGAGGTTGGCGATATTGCAATAAATGATAGAAAAATAGTTTTGTCACGAGTCGCTCATGCTGCAGGAGTTGATCGCAGCTATATTACAAAACGTCGAACACCTCTACTTTGTAGACATATCGATGAGTTGAATGTTCAATTGGAGCTGTATTTCAATAAGTATGCCAAGAAGAAGCCAAAAGATAGTAAATCAAAAAGAGCTTTGGCGGCAGAGTTAGCTAGGTATAAGAAACTATATAAAGATGAAGTCGATAAAAACTACAGTCAGGCTTTAACAGATGCTTTGAATTCAGAGCTATCTGAATCGAGCCGTCGATTGGTTGCTAAAAACCAGGAATTAATAAGAGATAACCAGGAACTGCAAGATAAGGTATCAAACCTTACTAACAAGTTGAGAACACTTTCCATTAAAAGGATTGACTAATATGGTAAATGGTTAGGCCAGAGCGAAAGAAAGCCTTAATGCGTATCTGGCCTAGGAAAAGACACAGGCCAATAATGATTTTGAGCTAATCCTCTTTAGAAGACAAACGTCGCGATGAAAGGATCCTTCCATCTCTGACCGACGACGCTAAATCGAATAGGGATTACTCTAAAGCCTACGGCAACACCGCAAATCGCCAATGTTTCGACTTAAAACGTTTGTCAACATTAGATGCTCAGAATATAGAGTAAAAAGATAAAGTTGAAGGGATGGAAACGCATGGCGAACTGTGTGAAGTTTTGTTTGAAATGGGTGTAATATCACGATGCATATACCAATATATTTAAACGAATGGGAGTGGTGAGTATTACGTCACCATCAAGGTTCATCCCAAACTTATTCCTGTCCAACCTGAACCGGGACAATATTATGCAGTGCATGGTGTACGGGAAGTCAAAGACGTCTAAATAGGCGATTATATTATGCAGTAACACACCTATTAGTCACCCAAGCACATCGAATACACATTTCCATCGACAGATAAGTAGTTAATTCGCTTTATTGTCAATAAAATAGGTTTCTAAGGTAGAAATGAAACCAAGGCGAGACCCTTCGGCTACTCTTAGGTAAGGACTTTGACGCTGCGTTGAGTCAGATACCCTTGAATCCAGAGAACGTCTTGAATTGGTTCTGAGCGACGATTCGCTTGATGCCTTGTTTAAAGGGTATGCAACATACAAAAAACTGCGGCAATGTAACTAGATAAGCGAGCACAACATCACTGCAAGCTTGCAGCAACGGCTACACAAGGCAAATAACTGATGTCCCACTTCCAAAGCTGAATTGGTTTACAGGCTTTTTGTACTTTTGGTCGAGAAAAGTTTATAGCAGTTTTGATATGATTTCGCTGACCTAGCTGGTTGTTTGCTTTAGGCACCCTTAAAAATGTAGATTCGGAAGCAATGTAACTTCCTTCATCTACCAACATTGGAACAATAATAGTAGGAGGCTCGTGCTTCCGAGAAGGTTGACACATATCACCAGTAACTTCACCAGAGTTCCGTGTCCAACACCGAACCATTCGTATAGATAGCCCTGCGATGGTACACTTTTTTTGCCAGTATGCGTACAGCTTCATCAACAATTGTGACAATTATAAGCCGCTCTATAATAGGAATTTATCTTCCTCGCTATTTTTCCAGAGAGCATGGAACTTTTCCCGCCAAACCAATAACGCAGCCGTTTTAGCAATTCTTCTGTGAGACATATTTAAATTTGGCGTATCGTGGTGCGAATTGGTAACCAAATAAGTCAAGGATCACAAAGTTGATGTTGTTGACCCTATGAGTATCGGTTGCTAACGCTTTAGGCTGAATATCGCTGCTATTGTTATAGAACAAATCAAAAGCATGATGTCTTTCATATTAATTAGCTGAAATGATCTTGGTGTTGATAGGCACATGGTTTGACACCAACGTAAGGGCGGATACCCCTTTACCCTTACGGAAGTATTTTGCTGAAAATCGAGCTTTGAATGTATTGATACGGCAGGCATGCTTTTGACCATCAAGATTACCAAAGGGGGACTCATTGATTGTGTAAGTTTAAAGATAGGAAGTTTTGCCAGCGAATCTGAAATCACATCATTGGCATCGCTTGTCGTCTCCGGCCGAATGTGCCTGTCATTTACGGCTCTCAGAACACCAATGGCTCGATCAGATATCGATGACATATGATGCAATCCATAATTTGAGGCATTGCCAAAGATACAAGCAAGTAAGTCTTCTTCTCTCGCCTTACTCCCTAGCTTCTTAGTTCCGATACTTTATGTTGGCCTGAGACGCAGAATGCGTAGTTCGTGTTGCTCGGATTGTTGCTGTTGGCGTTGCCATTGTTGAGGTTCACGTTGTAATAGTTAGAACCAGCGCGACATTGTCGCTATGTAACTTGTTGATTTTCCGAGAACCATCTTATTAAAACGTTATATCGTTTGCTTGACAGAAATCAACAACCATTCTGATGAAGAGCTTGAAGCTTTCGTCATCGTCACTTTAGTGACGATTCCTTCGGGTAAAAACAATCGAACATATCGTCGATTTAACAGATGAGCACACTGCTCTTGCCTCCACGACTCCCATTCCAAAATATCGATGATTATTTCTAACTCAATATCAGCCTCTGCCCCAATGCCAATTCCAGCTTGCTTTAATGATTCTATAGGAAGCCCACCATACAACACCTCTCTTCCATTCAATTTCTTAACCTTTTTCCTTAACACCTTCAATGTCGGTAATTGGTCCTGTTTAGATACCCACTGATGCCAACCAAAGAGTGATTGCTCATAGAAACGTACAAACATCCCCTCTTTTATGCCAACAATACGTTGACTGTTTTCAACCAATGCTAATTTAGTTTCAATATTCACTTATCTTCTCCCCTAAAAAGTGCCAGATGCAACTCTGACACTTCAAAAACTAAAATTAAAACCTTAAACTCTAAACACTAAACTTTAAGGATTTGAGACGCAGGATGCGTAGTCCGTGCTGCTCGGATGGCCGCTGTTGACGTCGCCATCGTAGAGGTACACGTAGTAATAGCTAGAACCATCAGGAGTCGCCGACCAATAGCGGCTGGACGGCCAACCGCGCGCGACAAACATATCACCATATGCGTTGTATAGCTCCACTTTTAACTCGTCTCTTGTCGCTAAACGCCAATTCGTCCGTCCGCCGAGACTCTGGTTGTTGTAGATATCGCACAGTGCATTTGAATTATCCCAGTTGAATTTGTAAAAATTACCAGCTGGGCCTTGACTTCCGCCCTCAGTTGCAACACCGTTTGTATCACCACCGCCAATGCTGTCTAGATAGGCCACCGAGGGTGAATTGGTAAACAACTTACCGCTACCTGTATCGAGGAGATCAATACATGAGCCCGCTAAGCTACTACACACAGTCACGTCCACCTGGTAACTGGTCACGCCATCCTTTGAGGCCGTGAGCGTCGTGTTACCCACCTCAACCGCAGTCAATACACCAGTTGGTGACACGGTAGCCGTAGCCATATCGGCAGGTGTCCAC